>CP126121.1:845953-1166430 GCA_030123625.1 Nitrospira sp. | reverse complement strand
TCGTCAATCCATCGGTACCGGTGTCTTGGGTGGAATGCTGGCGGCCACCTTCCTTGCCATCTTTTTTGTCCCGTTGTTCTTCGTGACGGTGCGGAAGATCGGTGAGCGATGGGCTCCCGTGAAGAAACGAGCCGAGTTGCCTGAGGCGCCGCCTGAACGGGTTCGTCGAGAGTACGCCGGGACTTTAGTGGACGGAGAGCATTGATGCGACCCTTCTCGACCTGTCGTCGCCTGTCTATGCTGGCATTCAGCGCTGTCTTGACCGCGTGCGCCATCGGCCCGGACTACCAGCGGCCACAGACCGATGTGGATGATCGGTTTCGTATGGCGGAGGGTCGATCGGACCTGCCCTCATTGGCGAATTTGCCATGGTGGGAGCTTCTGCGCGATGAGCAACTGCAGCAACTCATTCGAACGGCTCTGGAGCACAATTGGGATCTCCAACGCGCCGTCGCGACCATCGATGAATATAGGGCGAGGGCCCTGGTCGCCCAAACCGATTTTGTGCCGCAAATCGCGGTTGCGGGGAACGCGCCGGCCGCCCGAAACGCGAAGTTCCTCGTTCCCGCTTTTGCCACTCCGTTTAATTATTACATGTTGGGCAATCTGGCGTGGGAGATGGACGTGTGGGGCCGTATCAGACGATCCACCGAGGCGGCTCGCGCCGATTTGTTGTCCAAAGAAGAGAACCGACGCGGCGTGACGATTCAGTTGGTCAGCGGAGTCGCCGAAGCCTACTTCAATCTTCTCCAGTTTGATCTCCAGCTCGACATCGCGGAGCGAACCTTGCGATCATGGGAAGAGTCGGTGCGGATTGCGGAGGCACGCTTGCGCCAAGGGATGACCTCGAAACTGGACGCGGATCAGTTTGAAGCGGAACGAGCCAATGCGGCCGCCCGCACGGCGGAACTTCAACGGCAAATGGTTCAAGCCGAAAACCAGTTGAGCATCTTGCTCGGCCGGCGACCGTTTGCCGTCGCCCGTGGTCGTTCATTGGATGAGCAAATCCTCGCTCCGGATGTTCCCCCGGGCTTGCCGTCGGAGCTGTTGCAACGCCGACCCGATGTGTTGGTGGCCGAACGACAATTGGCTGCCGTCACCGCCCGTATCGGGGCCGCCAAGGCCGAGCGATTTCCCAAATTCACGTTGACCGGATTGGCGGGCTTGGCTCATCCCACATTGTCCTCGATCCTCACGGATTCGTCCTCCTTCGGTATATTCGGCGCCGGTTTGGCCGCCCCTCTGTTGAACGCTCAAGTGCTGGGCTTCCAACAAGAAGCGGTGGAAGCACAAAGCAAAGAGGCCTTTGCTCAATACCAACAGACGGTGCTGACGGCCTTTCGTGAAGTCGAGGATTCGCTGATCGCCGTTCGGACGGTTCGCATCCAAAGCCAATCACAGCAGCAACAAGTCACGGCGTTGCAGTCGGCGTTGAAACTTGCCGAACTTCGCTACAAAGGAGGGTTGTCCAACTATCTGGATGTCCTCGTTGCCCGAAGAAATCTGTTCGAGGCGGAGTTGGCCTTGACCGGTACGCGACGATTGCTTCTCGCCTCGATTGTGCAACTGTACAGAGCGCTCGGCGGCGGATGGTCTCCTGACGTCCAACCGGCCAAGGATTCAAGCAAGGATCGTGACCATGGAGAAGCCCGCGCACACTCAATTTCCCATCCATGAGTTGATCGCCCGTCGCCGGAGCCCGCGGCTGCGAGAACGTGAATTACGGCCCCGGAGTCGCCGGCCGACCGGAGAATCGACATTTGTAAGGCAATGGGGCAATCCCTTCGCATAACAGGATGACCCACACTCTTCATGACAGTGTGTCGCGAAATTGCGGAGTCGCCAGGCGAGGTCCACGGCGCGAAGAATAATGAGCGCCACGCTTGTGGACGCCGGCGAGATGGTGAGCCGGCGGTGTCTTGGCACGCGGAGGCGCGAGGAAGGGAGGCAGACTTGAAACAGTCTGTTGACCGACCGAGCGGCGAGTCGCAGCGGCGAATCCACAATTGCAGCAGAAGTGCTCATGAATAATGTGGGTTAAAGAGGAGCCGAACGGATGAAATCATTGAGCGGGAAAGTGGCGATTGTGACCGGGGCCTCCAACGGAATCGGTCGAGCGATTGCAGAACGCCTGGCGGACAACGGCGCCATCGTCGTCGTGAACTATTCGAAGAGCGCGGAAAAAGCTCAACAGGTCGTTGCGGGAATTCAAGGCAAAGGCGGCAAGGCGTTGGCGGTCCAAGCCGACATGAGTCAGGTGGTGGACGCGCGCCGACTGGTGGTCGATACGGTCAAACAATTCAATCGCCTGGATATTCTCGTCAACAATGCCGGGAAATTCATGCCGAAGCCGCTTGAAGAGACGACCGAAGAAGACTTCAACGGCGTGATCGCCTTGAATGCCAAGGGACCGTACTTTGCCATGCAGGAAGCGGCACGCGTGCTGAAAGACGGGGGACGGATCGTGAATATCTCAACCGGCGGGACTCATCTCCACTTTCCCGGGGCCACAGCCTACTTGGGAAGCAAGGCGGCGCTGGAGCAATACACCAAGGGATTGGCTCAAGAGCTGGGCCCGAAAGGGGTCACGGTAAATACCGTCTCGCCGGGTTTTACCGAAACCGGAATGATGACGGAGGAATATCGGCAGATCGGCATTCAGCTGTCGCCGATGAAACGGCTCGGTGTGCCGAAAGATATCGCCGATGTTGTGGCGTTCATCGTGAGTGAGGAGGCTCGATGGATCACAGGGCAGACGATACAAGCCGGCGGCGGCATCGTCATGTAGCAGATGTTGAAACGGGGCACCAGCTTCATGAAGGTCAAGGTTAAGGCTAAGGTCGATGAATCGAATCTCCACTCAGCCTTAACCTCAATCTCAGCCTGTTCGGTGTCGATTGCTGCGGCCTTGCTGACACCCCGTTTGAACATCTGCTGAGAGGAGGTTCTATGGCTGATAGAAAGATCATTGCGGTCGTGGGGGCGACCGGCATGCAAGGCGGGGGACTCGTGCGGGCAATCGTGAGCGATCCGGACAAGACCTTTATTGCCCGTGCGTTGACGAGAGATGTGAATTCGAACAAAGCCAAGGCGCTCGCCAAGCTTGGTGCCGAAGTGGTGGCTGCCGATTTGGATGATATTGCGAGCCTGAAACATGCCTTTGCGGGAGCCTACGGCGTGTTTTGTCTAACGAATTTCTGGGAGCACTTTTCCCCCGAAAAAGAGTATGCGCAGGCCAAGAATCAGGCCGAGGCGGCGAAGGCCGCGTCGGTGCAACATGTGATCTGGTCTACGTTGGAAGATACACGCAAATGGGTGCCCCTGTCAGACAATCGCATGCCGACGTTGATGGGCAAGTATAAAGTCCCGCATTTTGATGCAAAGGGAGAAGTTGAGCAAGAGTTCACCAAATTGGGCCTTCCAGTGACCTTTCTGTTGACTTCATTTTATTGGGACAATTTGATTTTCTTCGGCATGGGACCGAAGAAAGGGCCGGACGGCACGTTCCTGTTCACGATGCCGATGGGAGATAAAAAACTGCCGGGGATCGCGGTCGAGGACATCGGGAAATGCGCGTTGGGAATCTTCAAGGGCGGCAAGGAGCCCATCGGCAAGACGATCGGGATTGCCGGTGAACATTTGACAGGCCAAGAAATGGCGGCGGTGATGACCAAGGCGTTGGGTCAACCGGTGCGGTACAATGCGGTGACGCCGGAGCAGTATCGAGCGTTCGGTTTCAAGGGCGCCGAGGATCTCGGGAACATGTTCCAGTTTAAGGCCGATTTCAATGAAGTATTTTGCGGGGCACGCAATGTTGCCGTCGCCAAGAGCTTGAATCTGGCGTTGCAGACATTCGAAGTCTGGTTGACTCAGAACAAGAGCCGTATTCCGCTCACGTAATGAGTCGCCTCGATCCTGAACCGACCGACCATCTTTCCAGGGTCGATCCGGTCATGCGTCGGTTGATCCAGGAGATCGGTCCTTTCACGTTGATGCCGAAGATACGCCGCTCGCCGTTCGAGTCGTTGGCCCGGGCGATCGCCTATCAACAGCTCCACGACAAAGCCGCCGAGAGTATCCTCAGGCGATTTATTGCCCTCTTTCCCGGCCGGAGATTTCCTCGTCCGGATGAGCTGCTTGCCATGCATATGCGATCGGTCAGGAAAGCCGGTTTCTCGCGACCGAAGATTTTGGCGCTTCGTGATCTGGCTACGAAAACCCTCGATGGGACTGTGCCGACAAACCGTATGATCAGGCAATTGGCTGATGAGGCGATTATCCGACGGCTGATCGAAGTCCGAGGCATCGGCCAATGGACGGTTGAAATGTTGTTGATCTTTCAGTTGGGGCGTCCCGATGTGTTGCCGGTTGATGATTTCGGCCTGCGCAACGGCTTCCGGATCGCCTATCGGCGACCCACGATGCCCACCCCAAAACAGCTGTTACAATACGGCGAGCGATGGAGACCCTACCGGACGGCCGCCGCCTGGTATCTCTGGCGTGCCGCGGATCGGAAAAAGCGGGCTATGGAAGTGTTCTAATGGCCGACCGACACAAACGCCTCGATTCCAACGTTCCCGGTAACTTCTACGTGGATGCCACCTGCATCAATTGCGACACCTGTCGCCAGTTGGCGCCGCTGAGTTTCGAAGAAGTCGGCGACTATTCCGCGGTCAGCCGCCAGCCGGATAGTGAACCGCGGATTCATCAAGCGTATCAGGCGTTGCTTGCCTGCCCGGTCGGTTCGATCGGCACCGAATACAGCGACAAGGCACGATTGCACACAGCCATGGCGAGTTTTCCGTTGCGTCTCGACGACGAGGTGAGTTATTGCGGTTTCAATTCGGAGAAATCATTCGGAGCGAATAGTTTTTTCATTGAACACTCGGCCGGTAACTGGCTGATCGACTCTCCTCGGTACATCAAGCATCTCGTCGAGGTCTTTGAACGGCGGGGCGGTATCGCCCATATCTTTCTGACCCACAAGGATGACGTGGCGGACGCAGAGAAGTATGCCGCGCATTTCGGTGCGGAGCGCATCATTCATCAGGCGGATCGAGCTGCCGCTCCGACTGCGGAACGGGTGATCGAGGGAGAAGATACGGTTCGAGTGAAATCAGAATTCCAGATCGTTCCCGTGCCGGGCCATACAGCGGGATGCATGGCCCTGCTGTACCGTGAGCGATTTCTTTTCACCGGCGATCATCTCTGGTGGGATCCGCACACCAAGTCGTTGGAAGCTCCTACCCGTCTCGTTTGGAGAAAATGGACCTTGGTCGAGTCCATCCGGAAACTCCTCGACTATCCGTTTGAATGGGTACTGGCCGGACACGGCGATCGGATTCATCTGCCGCCGTCTGAGATGCGCGCGGCTCTTGAGGACTTGCTCCGGCGTCGTTCGCCGACTAGGGTCGGCACGTAGGCATCCTATTGAACAGCGTAGCCATCTAACCGCACGATGCCGAATCCACTGGTTTCCTGGGTTGATCGCAATATCCTGTCTCTCGGTCGCGAGATGCGGTTGTCGTATCTGCCGCCGCTCATGGTCTATGTCGCCTACGGTATCTCAGGTCTCACCGGAATCGTCGGGACGTTCTTCGTCAAAGACTACCTCGGACTCTCCGCCGCATTTCTCGCCGCGCTCGGATTTTGGGCCGGGATTCCCTGGGCCTTGAAGATGCCGATCGGCCACACGGTCGATCTCGTGTGGCGATGGAAGAGCTGGCTCGTCGGGTTGGGGGCAGGGCTGTTGACGATCAGCCTCGGGATCATGGCCCTGTTGATCGGTCACCGCGAAGCGATGACGGCGATCTTTCCCGCGGAAGTCTGGTATGTCCTCAGCGTGTTGCTTGCTCCCATCGGGTATGTCATTCAAGACGTCGTTGCGGACGCCATGACCGTCGAAGCGGTTCCTCGTGTCGACGATCAAGGACACCCATTCGATGATCAAACACGCAAGCTGATGCACACCACGATGCAGACACTCGGCCGTGTTGCGATTGTCGGAGGCGGGATCCTCGTCGCGCTCATTAACGTGTATGTCTTCAGTGGGACGGAAGGGTTGCCGCAAGGCGACCTCGTTCGGCTGTATGAGAACATCTATCTCATGGCCATGGTGATCCCGGTTGTCTCTGTGGCAGGGGTCGGATTGGCATGGTGGCTAAGACAGCGTCAGATGCAGCGACTTATTCAGGAAGGGTTCTCACCGGAGCAGGCCCGGAAGATGGTGGATGTGCGTGATGTGGAGAACGAGCCGACAAAACCCAATTGGTGGATCCTCGGTGGAAGCGGCGCCTTTGTTCTCTTCACGTTGACAGTGGGATTGGGCGGATTTCCATATCGAGAGGAGATTGTGTTCGTCGGTTCGATGAGCATCGTGCTGTTCTTGATGTCGAGACTTGTGCGGGAACTAGAGCCCGATAAACGGCTCACTTTAATCGGCACTGCGGCGGTCATCTTTGCCTTGCGCGCGATTCCAGGACCCGGTCCGGGATCGACCTGGTGGATGATCGATGACCTGAAGTTCGATCAGCAATTCTTGTCCGTCCTCTCCTTGATCGGCGGCGTGTTGGCCTTGGTCGGCATGTTCGCCTTTCGGCGCTTTATGGCCGAACGTTCGATCATGTACGTAGTCGGATTTTTGACCGTCGTCGGGACTCTGCTCTCCTTACCGATTGTAGGCATGTATTATGGTTTGCACGAATGGACAGCGAAGATGACCGGCGGAGTCGTCGATGCACGCTTCATTGCTTTGGTCGATACGGCGTTGGAATCGCCCCTTGTGCAGATCTCCATGATTCCGATGTTGGCCTGGATTGCGAACTCTGCTCCCCCCAATCTGAAAGCCACCTTCTTTGCCGTGATGGCCTCCTTCACCAATCTTGCGCTTTCCCTGAGTCAGCTCGGCACCAAATATCTCAATGAAATCTTCGTCGTCACCAGGGAGGTGCGCGATCAAGCGACCGCTGTGCTTCAGACTCCTGCCGATTACAGCCAACTCGGCGAGCTTCTGATCACTCAACTGGTGATCGGACTGGCTCTTCCCTTCTCCGCCATCCTGTTTGCGAAACTCACCAAGTTCAAGAGCGTGTGAGTCCCTGTTGCAGTGGTTGCAGGGCAGAATCGGCGCGGAATGGGATAGTGATGTATAACGTCGGCTTCCCCGGCAGTTTCTTGTTTTTGCTCTTCGCATTCCTCGCTGCAACTTGCCGAAACCTGACATGGCCGATACATCGGAAGACCGCGCTGCCTTTACAGTCCCGTTTCACGTGGCTGGTTGTGAATTCATCCTCTCATTGCCTCCTCTCTGAGCAGTTTGTTATGCTTTGCCCAGGCATTGAACGAGGCGTCCATGAAACTCAAAGTGGTGTTGGAACCAAGCGAGGATGGTGGATTCACAGTGTTTGTTCCCGCTCTTCCTGGCTGCATCAGCGAAGGCGAGAGCAAGGAAGAGGCGATCAAGAACATTCGAGAGGCCATCGAGCTGTACTTGGAGCCTGTTGAAGATGATCTGACCTTGAGCTCCGAGGCTGAGGAGATCGAGCTGGCAGTATGAGTAAAGTCCCAAGCCTCTCGTATCTCGAGGTGCTTCGGGCTCTGCAGCGAGATGGCTGGGTGATCGTCCGTCAGAAGGGCAGCCACATCCGCCTGCAGAAGCGCCTTCCCACGGAAGTGTTGAAAATCACCGTTCCCGCTCATCGTCCTCTCAAACGTTCTACTCTTGCTCACCTTCTCAAACAAGCACGATTGTCTGTGGAGCAATTGAACGGGTTGCTGTAGTCCTAAATGATGTGACTGTGATAGCAAGCGGCCATCGCCGCTCTCGGCCGGTATGCGCGACAGTTCAAATAGTAGCCAGCTCGGCGATCTTCTGATCGCGCAATTGGTGATCGGACTGGCTCTTCCCTTCTCGGCCATTCTGTTTGCCAAGCTCACCAAGTTCAAGAGCGCATAGCAAAATCATTCGCCGTCGCCATCAATGTCAATATCTGAATCGGCTTTGTGGGTATCTCGGATTCGGCTACCAGGGAAGCCTCGGAGATCGTCGCGTACCAAGGGGGCTCTGAGATGATCCGTATCAGGGAGGGTTTCCGAAGCTTTTACTCATACGGTGAGTAAAGAATAAGAATGCGCCTATGAAAACCAACATTACTGCCACAGGTACCAAAGGTACCATACGTGGTGAAGCCAATATCCAAATGGAAATAGAATAACGCCCATGACCAAGAGGATGAGTCCGACCACTTCACGGATGTTCATCTGTGCTTGTCGCTCTGCAAATGCAGCGAGAATCGTAACAAGATGCTATTTTTCAGATTGCGACTATCTTCTCTCAGGATTATCACCCGTGTCCAGATTCGCTCGATTTATTGATTTCTACGGAGCAGGCAGAAGTATGATGCCTTGGCATTCTCACTGATCGTCATTTCGGTATATTGCTGGCGCCGGCTTCTCGGCTCACATGCTTGATCATGGCCATGACGGCGGGACCGGCATTTTCGGGGCGAAGCACAATACGGGGGTTGCGATCGGCAAACACGCGAAACACTTCGTCTGCGAACCCTTGGCCCACCGAGCGCACGTCTCGAAAATCAAAGATGATCTCACGGAACTTCTCCAAGTTGGCCAAAAGGCGTCTTGCCTCAGAGCGAGAGACATAGTCAGGCTGCAGAAGCTTGACCCGTACTTCAGTCTTTTGAAATTGGAAATCATACTTTTGAGGAGCAAATTCACCGAACACCTTGTCGAGAGTCTGGCGGGCACCACGCCGAACCAAAAACTGTACGAGGGTTCCACGCGTGAAACGTGACTGTGAAACAAACACGTCCTCCTTGGCACGGTTCCATTCAATTTGTATCCGGTGGGACTTCAAAGAAAATGTATCACCGACCCGTGATGTGAAAAAAAGTCCTTCGCCGGTGTGAGCGTGAGGCATGGTGGTCGTCTTACCTTTGAGAAGCTCAACGAGCGCTGTCTCTTCATCCGGAAGGTGGAATTTCGACGCAATGGAATGAAATACGCCGATTCCCAGATCGCGAATATCGAAGGATATCTGGTTTGGCCCTAGCACAACTTGAATGGTACATCGATCAGATTGTGAATGTTCAATGGCATTATTGAGCATTTCCGTGAAGGCATACCGCATGATCGCCAATACATTGGGGCGAAGCGCTCGCTTGAGCTGGAGACGCACCTCGATTTCATCCCAAACTCGATCTTCATCGCAGCCCCTCGTAGCGAGCGAACGAGTCAGTATAATAGGTTGATCTGCTCGGCCGGCCAACCTATAGCTGGCTCCTCGGGTTGTTCCCGATTTCACGATTTTGTGCTCCGCAAGCAAGTTTTTAAGATGGAGACTTAAGGCTTGCCGGCTGAGCTTGAGGCGCTCTCGTAGTTCTCCTCCCGAAGCAGAGCTTCGACGAGATAGAAGAGCAAGGATCTGCCGCTTAGGATGCATGATGAAACGGTGGCATATTGTCAATAAATTGTCAATGTAAGAATATTGAAATTGTCAAGATCACCTGTTCAGCGGGTTTCGTGTATTCTCGCTTGGCACTGCAACACGATTCCAGTCTTGTCGTTGCCTAGCGGCTGTCTCTTGATCACGTAATTGGTGATCGGCCTGGCTCTTCCCTTCTCTGCATCTATTGTGAAACTCATGAAGTTTAAGAGCGCGTGAGAGTTGAATGGCTTCTCGGGGGTAATGCCTCACCGGCGACTGCTCTATTACCTTTCTCGACATTCCCCTATTCCAGATGCATTGAGTGTTTCAAAATGAGACAGATCCTCTGAGGTGTATCGTTCTAGATTCATCATGATGAATCGGATTAGATACATTGAAACCGCTGCACGTATTCCTCTCAGCCATCATGTTGAATTCAGGTGAAATGTCCTCAGGAATCATCGGCGAATGATGTAGCATCAAACTTGCTCGTTGAACGCGAATGGCTCACCATTTTTGGTGAACAATCTATTAGGTTTACTTTTAGAATTAATTTGTCTACAAGGATTTTCCGGCAGAACAAACCTTACAAGTGAGAGCTCGGTTCAATTTCTTCGCGCACGAGCATGTCGTTATTCATCAGCTATTGTGAGGTCATCGATGATGATCCATACCCATGGAATCAACATTGCTCTTGTTCATCGAGATGGTTTGTATCGAGACAGTTTGCGGCATTGTCTGACGCAGGCCGAACCGATCTCGATCGTGCATAGTGCGTCGAGGCTCGATCAAGGAACGTGGAAAACCGTTGTTGCCCACAGGTCGGATATCCTCCTTCTCGAATTCGGCTTATGCCGATGTCAGGGATCGGCTCAGTCGGCAGAAAGGATGTCTGCATCTTCGCTCGCAATCAGGACAATCGTGATCGGAGTGCCGGATAAGGAGGAAGATATTCTCGCCTGCATCGAAGGAGTGGGGGCGGCGGGGTATCTACTGATGGATGCAAGACTCGACGATCTTTTGAACAACATCCATGCCGTCATGAGAGGAGAAACGCTGTGCTCCCCAAGGGTTGCAAATCTGGCCTTTAACCCTGTGCCCACACCGGCGCAAAGAATTGATACCGGTCAGCCTGGTACCAATAATGGAACGTGTCTGACTCGGCGGGAAACGGAGATCGTAAGCCTCATTGAGGCCGGTTTGAGCAACAAGGAAATTGCTGTTCGGCTCAATATCGAGGTGTCCACCGTCAAGAATCATGTCCACAATATCCTCGATAAACTTCAGCTGCGCAACCGATATTCGGCGGTGAAGCACATCAGGGAGCAGGCAATCCTCACAGGCGGCATCTAGGTTTCACCTCCCTTCTCTTTGCACCATGTAAGCGGCAAAAGTCCCCTCCAGTTCCGCCGTTCGGCGTGAAGGTCTAGAAAAGATCTAGTTCTCTGCAGCCGCTCATAGATCCAAATTCGTCCCAAAGATCTATAGGCATTTGTGAACGAGGGAAATACAGTGCGCACATAGCGTTGCGAGGTGTGCCGTTGGACAAGATCAGGGTGTTGTTGGCAAATCATCCCGTAATGGTTCCCGATGCCATTCGGCAACTCGTGGCGGAACAGGACGACATGGAATTGGTGGCGGATTGCCGTGGACCGATGAAGATTCTTCAGGAAACGGGCAGAGCGAAGGCGGACGCCGTTATCCTCGCGCAAGAAGGGGGCGATGAACCGGGTATTTGCAGCCAACTGTTGGTGGTGTATCCGGATTTGGTCATCATGAGCGTTACGCAAGACCTGGCCACGGTGTTCACTCTCCAGCTTGCTTCACATCGGCAAGAATTTACCTATACGCAGGAAAACATGATGCAGCCGCTTCGGGCGGCGATAAGAAGAGATCGTCAACACTAAAGGAAGGTTAGAGAAGTTGCGTCAAGGATAAACCACAGCTTAGCGGAGGAAGCCAATGCCGACATCGCCGACATATCCAGGTGTCTACATAGAAGAAATCTCGAGTGGAGTGCGGACTATTACTGGAGTGGCTACATCAATCACCGCCTTCGTCGGCTATACGAGCCGCGGACTGGACAACCGCGCTACGCACCTATTCAGCTTTGCCGATTTCGAACGTTCGTTTGGAGGGTTGGCGTCCGACAGCGAACTTAGTTACGCGGTTCAGCACTTCTTCGCGAACGGCGGAACCGAAGCGTATGTAGTGCGTGTGCCAAAGTTCGACTCGGTCGCTGCCAGCATAACACTGCTGGATGGGATCGACGTCGGCGCCAAGCAAGCCGTGAAGGCGACGGCGCTCAGCAAGGGTGACTGGGCCAACAATGTCATCATCGACGTGGATTACGATGGGGTGCCCGCCGCCGATCAGAAAGCGTTCAACCTTACAATTACCGATCTGGCAACCGGAATCGTCGAGGTCTTCGGCAACGTGACTCTTGACAACACGAAGTCCAACTACGTTGTAGCAGTGGTCAACGATGAAGATAACGGCTCGAAGATGATCAGCGTGAGCGTGCCTGATGCGACGGCTGGGAGGCCTGCTCAAAGTGGAACCGTTGGCGGCGACATAACGCTTGGAGACATCAAGAACGATCAGGCATACGCGGTGAAGATGAGCAGCGACCTTCCGGCCACAGGCGAGATCACCGACCTCAATGTCACGTTCATCGAAGCCGGTGAGGCGATACCCGGCTCAATACTCGGAGTCTGCCGTCTGCTTGAACGCAAGGCCAACGTCGTGCTTGCGGATGCGCTCCGCGGCGCGAGCATTCGCTGCATCCCAAGCAGCAGCGGGTTGGGCATTCGCGTGCTCGCATTCTTCTCGCCCGACATCATTCCCGGCGCGCTCGACGCGAAGATCACCTTCGCTGCCGGCACGCCAAACAGCGCGCTCGCAACCCTCAAACTATCGACGCCCACTGCCAACGTCGCGCACTACGTGCTGGGCAAGGGCCGAACGACGCTGGGCCAGTCGGGTGCCGTGCTTGGAGAGGATGGAGTGGTGCTGCCGAAGACCGCGGACCTGATTGGGGGTGAAGCCGCTTTCACCGGAATCTACGCGCTTGAGAAAGTCGATCTGTTCAATCTGCTGTGTATTCCTGACGCGACGCGAGCGCAGCGGGGCAATCCTACGGCAATCGACGCAAATGTGGACCCGAACTCGATATTCAGCGCCGCGATCATCTACTGCGCAAAACGCCGAGCTTTTCTGCTGATCGACCCTCCGCCAAGCATAGATGACGTCGATTCGGGCGCCGATTGGAAGTCATCTACACTGACCGTGCACGACAAGAACGGTGCCGCCTACTTTCCGCGTTTGAGGGTTGCCGACCCCTTGAATGATTTCAATCCGCGCACCTTCGCGCCCTGCGGTGTGGTCGCCGGGGTTTACGCGCGAATCGACGGGTCGCGCGGTGTATGGAAAGCTCCCGCAGGAGTTGAAGCCACCTTAACAGGTGTGCAGGGACCAGTCTACAAGCTCACCGACGCCGAGAACGGTGCGTTGAATCCATTGGGTTTGAACTGCTTCCGCAACTTCCCGATTTACGGAAACGTCTTGTGGGGCGCTCGGACGCTGGTTGGCTCGGATGCCGAAGGCAGCGAGTGGAAGTATGTTCCGGTGAGGCGAATGGCGTTGTTTCTGGAAGAAAGCCTTTATCGCGGTACGAAGTGGGTTGTATTCGAGCCCAACGACGAGCCGCTCTGGGCGCAGATCCGTCTTAACATCGGTGCATTCATGCAGAGCCTCTTCAGACAAGGCGCGTTTCAAGGGAAAACACCGCGCGAGGCTTACCTGGTGAAGTGCGATAAGGAAACGACGACTCAGGACGACATCAACCGTGGCATCGTGAACATTCTGGTCGGATTCGCACCGCTCAGGCCGGCGGAGTTTGTGATCATCAAGATCCAACAACTGGCCGGACAGATTCAAACGTAGGGCGCCGGCTCGCGATGATGGGGAGCCGTGCAATGCGAACGAAGCAAGCCGAGACGAGAACGTTGAACATGACTCCCAATTCAGCATCGTAGGAGGATGCGATGGCACAATTCACCGTAAACGCGCAACGTTTCGATCCGTACAAAAACTTCAAATTTCGCGTGAAGTGGGATGGACGTTACGTGGCCGGCATAAGCAAAGTCAGCACGCTCAAGCGCACCACCGAGGTGGTGAAGCATCGCGAGGGCGGTGATCCTTCGAGTAGCCGAAAGTCCCCCGGTCGTACGGAGTATGACGCAATCACGTTGGAGCGGGGGGTCACTCACGACACCGAATTCGAAAAATGGGCGAACAAGGTGTGGAACTATGGATCGGGGCTCGGCGCGGAAACGTCCCTCAGAGATTTCCGCAAAGACATAACCATCGAGCTGTATAACGAAGCGGGACAGCTCGCGCTTGCCTACAAGGTCTATCGCAGTTGGGTCTCAGAGTTTCAGTCGTTGCCGGACCTTGACGCTAATGCGAACGCCGTTGCCATCGCGCGACTCAAGCTCGAAAACGAAGGTTGGGAGCGCGATTACGAGGTGACGGAGCCGAGCGAGCCCGCCTTCACCGAGCCGCCAATCTAAACAGCCGGCGCGGACTGTGAAGACTTATGGATCTCCTTTCGGCTGCTGAATTGCTCAAGGTCTGGGAGCAAGGCTCTCGTCAGCCTCTCGCCCAACGGGCACTTGTTCTTCTCAGCGTTGCGTGCCCCGACCTCGACCGCGAAGCTCTGGCTCGCTTGAGCATCGGCCGGCGCGACGGGCTTCTCGTGTCTGCACGCGAGTCTGCTTTTGGCCCGAGACTGTCCGCTATAACCAACTGCCCGAAATGTGGCGAACAATTAGAGACCCACTTTTATGTCGAGGACGTCCGCACCTCAAACGGTTCACGGGCTGCCGAGTCGGGCTCAGTCTCGGCGAATGGCTACGAGGTGCGTTTCCGACTACCCGACACCACCGATCTGCTTGCAGCCGGCGACCAACAAGATGCTGAGGCCGCCAGGCAGATTCTGCTTAAGCGCTGCGTGTTGTCCGCACGGCGAAACTCGGCCGAGTGGCCGATGGACGCATTGCCGGAAGAGATCGTGACGGAAATCGAGCGGAAAATGTTCGAGATGGACCCCCAGGCACATGTTCAGCTGGAGTTCGGCTGTCCTGTCTGCGGTGAAAAATGGAGCGCCGTATTCGACATTCTCACTTTCTTTTGGGGCGAGCTTGATGCGTGGGCGCAGCGGCTGCTGATTGAGGTGCACACGCTGGCGTCCGCGTATGGATGGCGCGAAGCGGACATACTCGAGATGAGCGCCGCGCGCCGCGGTATTTACCTGAACATGGTCGACCGATGAGAAGTTACCTGAGCGCAATAGCCGCAAGAGCGATCCAGCAGCCGCAGTCGATTCGGCCGCACGTCGCGTCGTTATTTGAATCGTCAGGGCCCCGCGTCAGGCTCCTGGAGCCAATCAGCAAGAAACACGTCGTCCGGCTTCGGCGTGCGAGCGAGACCGCCGATGAGCAAAACAAGCCCGCCAGCCTGATTGAGCACATGGCGGGGCGCGAAACAGGACCGCGGTCTTCCTACACCGAGATCAGGCCCGCTGCATTCGACGTTATCCGACAAGTCGCAAACCTTCAACCCGAAATCAAGCCCATTTCGGAACAGACCACCCCACGGCCGGTTCGAGTCGCCTCCCGACAGCAAGAAGCGAAGAGCGAGCTGACCGGAGGCGAGCGGAAGGTCGAAACAGTGGATCAAGAAGAGGACCGCACGCACCCCGCCGCGATTCAACGCGAATCGGCGCGAGTGGGGCCGCCTCCGGCAAACGGGATCATCGAGGAGACGAACGTAATCGAGTCCGGGCCAGAACTTGCCGTGCCTGGGCCGATGACCGCCACCAGCAAGCCGCGCCGCGAACCGCCGTTTCACGACGGCGTGATTGTCAGACCGGAGCTTGCTGCGAGCGAAGGGAAAACGCCAACTTTCGAAGTGCCGCTGTCCTCTCAGGAAGCGCCGCAGTCAATCCGCATCACCATCGGAAGAGTGGACGTGCGCGCCATCATGCCGCAACCCGCGAATGCAACACATGAGGTTCGCAAGGCGGCGACAGCCGGACCGATGTCGCTTGACGAGTATCTGAAGAAACGCAATGGAGCTTAGAGTTGAGTAACGGACTCGCAATCGCGGCGGTGACCGCCGTGCTCAAGGATCTGCTGGCCAACGGGCTCAAAGCCTACAAAGTCGGCGACATCGTCGGCGGCGACGTCACCGTCAGCGCCGTAGCTCCGGACAAGATCGACGTCGGCGGCGCTGAAGACCCCACGCAGCTCAATCTTTTTCTCTATCAGACGACGCCGAACCAGGGCTGGCGCAATGTGGGACTGCCAACCCGCAACGCGAACGGCGAGCGCATAAGCGATAACCCGCTCGCGCTGAATCTGCATTATCTGATCAGCGCTTACGGTGCCAAAAACTTTTACCCTGAGATCATCCTCGGTTATGCGATGCAGTTGCTGCACGAGACTCCGATTCTGACACGCGACGCGATTCGCAAGGCGCTGAATCCCTCGCCGAAGCCGCCTGACTGGCCTACCGCCCTCGTCACGTCGGAACTGGCCGATCAAGTCGAGCAACTACGCATCTCGCCCGAGGTAATGAACACGGAAGAGATCTCGAAGCTCTGGGCCGCGATACAGGCTCACTATCGCGCGACCGCGGCGTATCAAGTGACGGTTGTTCTCGTCGAGAGCAGCCGCCCGACAAAGAACGCGCTGCCCGTCGCCGCCCGCAACATCTACGTGGTGCCCTTCGATCAGCCGGTCATCGACAGTGTGACTGAAGAGACAAGCGACACCGCGCCGATCACGGCGGTGAGCAGGCTCGTCGCAAAGGGGCGACAGCTTCGCGGCGAGACGACTCAGCTTATTGTCGGCGGGTTCGACATTACCGCGAACATCAGCGAGTTGCGCGAGACACAGATCAAGTTCGCGCTAGTGCCGCTTCCCGCGGGGATGCACGCGGGTATCCAGACTGTGCAGGTCGTGCATCCGATGCCGATGTGCACCCCCCCGGTGCCGCATTCCGCGGTTGAATCCAACGTCGAAGCGTTCATTCTCAGCCCGATCATTACGCCGAACGCTCCGACCGATGTAGTCGCTTCGGTGGTCGACGGCGTCAACGTGAAATCGGGAAACATCAAAGTCGAGTTCAATCCGAACGTCGGCAAAACTCAACGAATCATTCTGCTGTTAAACGAGTTCAATCCGCCTTCAAACAGGCCGGCTCGGGCATACAGCTTCAAGGCGACGCCGGGCAATGGAGTCGTCGCTCCAAACACTGAGACCCCTTCTGTGACGATTGCTTTCACCAACGTCATCCCCGGGGATTATCTGGTTCGAGTTCAGGCCGACGGCGCGGAGAGCGTGCTTGCGGTGGATGGGTCGGGCAAGTACGCAACGCCAAAAGTGACGATATGACGAACAAGACGCGAGACTGGGAAGCAAAGTGCAGACGCAGCTTGATGGCGGCGCTTGCCGAGGTTCGAACAGGAATTGCTCGCATTGCCGGGGCCGACTTCGCGGGCGTGCCTCCCTCGGAATCCGTGCTGTCTTACGCGACGCAGTCCGCTCATCGGCTGATTGTTCCGGTATCCTCCGCTTTGTCGGACGACGGCGCATCCGAACCTGCTGCGTTGGACCGGCTCTGCTCGGTATTCAGTCTTAGCGCGTTTGAACGGGCAATGCTCTTGCTGTGCGCGGGCGTCGAGCTATGTCCCGACTTTCCGGCTTTGTGCTCGGCCGCGAACGGCGATCAGCGGATGAACCATGCCACCTTGTCGCTGGCTTTGGCCGCCTTTCCCGAGCCGGATTGGAACGCCCTTACGCCGTCGTCCACGTTGAGGCGATGGCGGCTGATCGAAGTCGGCGCGGGAGAGCGCTTGATGTCCAGCCCTCTGCGGATCGACGAGCGAGTGCTCCATTTTCTGTCGGGCGTATCTTACCTGGACGAGCGGCTGCAGGGGTTGATCAAGCCTTGCGTGGCGCCTCTGGAGCTGCCTGAGTCTCAGCGGGTTGCCGTGGTGCGTGTCGCCGAGGCATGGTCGGACAAAACTGAGCTCGGGGCATTGGCCGTGATTCAGCTTTGCGGCAACGATGCGACCGGCAAGCGAGCGGTGGCCGCCGTCGCCTGCGCGGCGATGGGATTGCAGTTGCGCGCGGTGCGGGCTGCGGATCTTCCATCCGCTTCTTCCGAGCGGGATGCGTTCGCCAGACTCTGGGAGCGAGAGGCGCTTTTGGCGGATTGCGCGTTGCTGATCGACGAGGACGACACGACAAGTTCGGAGGTTGCGCGCGGGATTCTGTCATTTGTCGAGTCCGCTCAATCCTTCTTGTTCGTCACGTGCGCTGAGCCGCTCCGGTCTCGAAGGCGGCCTATTGTGCGCATCGACGTCAACCGGCCAAGCGCCGGCGAGCAAAAGGCGATCTGGCGGCGAGCGCTTGGCGAAGCCGCCGAGCGGCTAAACGGAAATCTCGACCTGGTCTCGACGCAATTCGACCTCAGCCTTCATTCAATAAATGTGGTGAGCGAAGAAGTGCTCCGGCAGTGGCGGCATGGTCAAGACCGCGAATTCGGCCGCATGTTGTGGGAAGCATGCAGGCGTCAGTTGCGGCCAAAGCTCGATGACCTGGCTCAGCGCATTCAGCCGGCGGCCACCTGGGACGATCTGGTTTTGCCTGAGGCTCAGCTTCAAGTTTTGCGCAGCATTGCGGCTCACGTCCGGTGGCGAGCGCTTGTGTATGAGGGATGGGGTTTCGCCTCAAAGGGCGCGCGCGGTCTCGGCATCAGCGCCTTGTTTTCCGGAGCGAGCGGAACCGGCAAGACCATGGCCGCAGAAGTCCTTGCGAATGAATTGGGACTCGATCTCTACCGCATCGACTTGAGCGCGATCGTGAGCAAGTACATCGGCGAAACGGAGAAGAACTTGAGACGCGTCTTTGAGGCGGCGGAGGAAGGCGGGTCGATTCTATTGTTTGACGAAGCGGACGCGTTGTTCGGCAAGCGCAGCGAAGTGAAAGACAGCCACGACCGTTACGCGAATATCGAAGTGAGTTATTTATTACAGAAGATCGAAGCCTATCGGGGGCTTGCGGTATTGACCAGTAATTTGAAGAACGCGGTTGATCAAGCGTTCATGCGGCGGATTCGCTTCATCGTTCACTTTCCATTCCCGGACACCGCGCAGCGCATTGAGATATGGCGGCGAATCTTCCCGGGAAGCATGCCGATGGAGGAGTTACGTTTCGAGAAGTTGGCCCGGCTCAATCTGACAGGCGGAAGTATTCGGAATCTGGCTCTCAATGCAGCGTTTCTTGCGGCGGATGCCGGCGAGTCGGTAGGAATGAAGCATCTGCTTACGGCGGCTCAGTGCGAGTACACCAAGCTCGAAAAGCCGCTGAGCGAGGCGGAGGTCGGAGGCTGGGTATGAGGAAGAGCTCTGACGGGGTCGAGAACCGAAGGAGATCAAAAGAGTTGCCTGGCATCACTCCGCCGGCGCGACCCGAGGCAGACCGCACTGCGAAAGGGGCAGAGACCGCGTCCGTGCCGCGGCGATCGATCGAAGTTCACATTGAGGAGCTGGTGTTGCACGGCTTCTCTCAAGCGGATCGGCGCCCCATCGCCGACGCCGTTGAACGCGAGTTGTCGTCTTTGTTCGCTCAAGAGGGCTTTCCCGCCGAGCAGTCTGTTGGGATCGAGCTGGTGAACGGCAGGACTTTTCGAATGAGCGAAAAAGAAAGGGAAGGTTCCCTAGGCAAGGGCGTCGCCCGCGCGATCTACGGAGGCTTGCCTCGATGAGCGCCAAAGCGGCTCCAGAAGCGACGGTCGCGGCTCCTGTCGTGACGCGCTCGTTCACGCCTGCGCGGGCGCTGCTGTTGCAACGCAAGTGTGCGTGCGGGGGCGGGCCGGCCGGCGGATGCGAGGAATGCACGGGAAAGAAGTGGCCGCTGCAACGGAGCGCGGCGGGGCGTTCGGTCTCGGGGGTGCCGCCCATCGTCAACAGGGTGCTGAGTTCACCCGGGCAGTCGCTTGATGCAGGTACGCGTTCTTTCATGGAATCGCGTTTTGGCCACGACTTCGGTGGGGTCCGCATTCACGCGGATTCGCAAGCGGCCGAGTCCGCTCGTGCGGTGAACGCGCATGCTTACACGGTGGGACAGAACGTCGTGTTTGGGGCGGGTACGTACCAGCCGGATTCATTCAGCGGGCGGCAACTTATCGCGCACGAACTTGCCCATACGGTTCAGCAACGAGGTCTTCAACGTTCGGGCGGTGATCTATCGTTAGGCACTACTGAGGATGCGCATCTCGAGCGTGAAGCGGATCGAGTAGCTTTCGCGGCGTTGAACGATCAAAGACCGTCCCTCCCAACCCGCTCCGGTCCAGTTTTGTCGCGTCAGGCATTGCAGCGGCAGAAATGCGAGCAGGACGGCAGACAGCCTGTATGCGGTGGAGGGCCACAAGCTCGCTGGAGTCTCGAAGACATCAGCACGAAGGAAGTAGAGAACATAGCGCTGGACGAAATCATTGTTGGACAGGGACTGCCGGCCGCCTTTCCGGGTGAATGGCTGAGTCAGGTCTGGACTCCGCCCAACGCGACAAAGGCCGGCATCGAGCGAGGGCGGGCAGACGGCGTAAAAGTCAGCGAAAAGGGCACAGAGCTCAATGTCGAGATCGTTGAGATCAAATCCTGTAGCGATGATGGTGGAGGGTGCGCAAGGGCCTCTGTTGAAGCTCAGGGATACGTGAGCGCTCTTCAGCCGCTCGTTCCGGACATCCAAAAGGTTTCAGCCGTGCTTAAGTCCGACCCGACACTGGCATCAGCGTCCGGAACGTTGACGAAAGGTCAGATTCAGTCGTTCAGAAACAGCGGTGTTGATGTAGAGAATGAAACGCCGCTCAACGCCTGGAAGTTCTTGTCTTATTTGCAGAACAAGCGCGGCAAGCCGGTAACGACTGCCTTCACCAGGGTAGTGTTTGCATTAAATGCCGACGGGGGGCCGGGTGGCACATACAAGGCGGGGCCGGAGGTTCTCGTTGACTGCAAAGACAAGGGCGTCGAAGGACAAAAGAGGCGGCAACTTGTTTTGCAGACGAATGGAAAAGGCGGAGTCAGTTATCGCTGCGATAATACGCCTTGCGGGCCAAAGGTTGCCGCGCCCTCTCCTGGGGCAGTCACCGGGGCTACTGTTCCAGCGCCGCCGCCTGTCGAGACACTTACCGTTCGCTATGGCACCTCTCAGGCAGACATCGAAACGCCGGCGGGATGGGTCCAAAACATCAAGGCACCCGGTATATCGCTCTCGGAAAACGCGGCCTCGCTCATTCCCGGATTCCTGCTTGAAAAGCTAGACCATCAGCGAGGCGGGCGAATAGTAATCTACGGACACTTCGACGACAGCAAAGGGAAGCTCCCGATAACGTTGAAAGCCAGAGATCAGACCGCCGTCGTATTTGTCGTCGACCCGGCAACCGGAGACTTGAAGCTCAGGGCCGAAGATAAGAGCAAAGCCAGAGCGATCTCCATCGAATATCCACTGCTCAGTCCGGGAATGATTACCCAGTTCGACAGTGGCCCTGAGGGGTTGGAGTTCACGGGCTGGATTAAGCCGAGTCTCCCTGTGCTCGGCAGACTCGATGTGGGCTACAAGAGCGGGCAACTGAATCTCATCAAAGGGCTCGAAGAAGCCACGCTCAAGAAATACTCCGTGCTCGGCATGCGTGTGACCAAGGCTCAGTTGCAGCTCCAGTTGTCGCCGGATTTCAAGCCATCCGGAGTGATCGAACTCCAACTTGGTTCCGACGCAAATCCGCTCGCAAGCGCCCATCTCGAACTCAGCGCTGACTCCATAGGTCTGATCGCAGACGGAACGCTCAAGGTCAACATACCGAAGATGCAGACCGCTGAATCCGACATTTCCTATAAGGGCGGAGGGGGCCGCGACGAGTGGAAGACGGAAATCCATATCAAGAGTGAGGACATCAACCTCGGTTCCTCGGTGGCTGTGAGCGGCGGGTTTGACGGTTTCATCGAAAAAGGCGACATCAAGTTCACCGGCAGGATAAACGCCACTTTCCCCGGCGAAAACACCGCCGAGCTTGGTTTGAAAAAAGGCGGGGACGGATGGGTTCTTTTCGGCGGGGGCACCTTTCATTTTCCAAAGCTCGACCCCACGACCGTCTCCGTACAGTACTTCCTCGCCAAGGACACGCTGGTTGCCACCGGCAAGACCGGCTTCAAGATCCCCGCGATCGGGCTGGGTGGGCGGCTGGACGAGGTCACATTCACGATTGTCAAAAACCAGCCGGTCAAGGTTTACGGAAAGGGGGGGCTCGACTTCAAGAAGGGTAAAGCGGAAGGCCACGCCGATGTCGAACTTCATCCCAGCGGCAAATTCACCGGCAAAGGCAGCCTCAGCTACAAGATCAAAGAAAACATCATCGTCACCGGCACCGTCGAGCTTAACGAAAAAGAAAAGCTCCGCGTCACCGGCGAGTTGTTGATTACTCGCTACGAGATATTCAAACAATACGGCGATAAGAAAGACCTCTTCACCCTCGACGTGCCGGTTCCAATCCCGGGGTTGTCGATAGGCACGACCGGCCTCGTTTTTCATATTCGGGGCGGCGTCGGCGCGGCATACAGCTTCGGGCCGGGCGCGCTCGAACCGCTCAAGTTCTCGGCCGGCTTTGATCCGCTTGAGGAAGATCCGGATCTCGAGTTGACCGTCACCGGTTCGGTTAAGGTGCCCGCATCTGCAACGCTTTCGGCTTGGATCAGCGGCAGCCTCTCTGTTCAGGTCGACATTCTCGTCGGAAGCGCCGGCGCAGAAGGCGGACTCGAGTTGCGCGGCGACCTAATTTTGAGTGCGGGGGCCTTTGCCAACTTCGACGCGGCATATAAGAAGAAACGACTGACGGCAAAACTCGTTGCAGGTATCGATACCAAGCTCCTGCTCGGGTTGTCGCTGACTGCGTTCGCAAGAGCGTGGGCGGGGGCATTCGGCATCAGCGGTGAGCTGAGAAAAGACTGGACGCTTGCGAAGAAGACGATAGATACGCGGGTCGGCTTCTTCATCAGCGCGCCTTTCGAATATGCCGATGACACGGGAGTCAAGCTGCCCGAATTCAAGGACGTCACGCTCAAGAAGCCGGAAATTACTACCGACAACCTCAAGCGAATCCTCGGCGAACTGTTCGGCTCGGCGTCTGAGAAGGAGGTCCAAGCGTGAGCAGCTTCCCGGGTTCACCCCAATTGCTAAAAGCCGGGTTGATCCTGCTTGATTCCGACAGCGGAGCTATTCATCGAATCATCACGTTGCAATACAACCCTGAGACGCTGACCAGGACGCTCGCCGTGCAAGCCGTCGGAAGCGACACCGCAGATCGCTCGCAGGCGCTTAGACTCAAGGGACCGCCCGTCGAAACGATCAAACTCGAAGCCTCAATCGACGCGACCGATCAGCTCGAGTTCCCGGACCAGAATCAAACGACGACCAAACTCGGCATTCGTCCGCAGCTTGCGGCGATCGAGACGATCATCTATCCGCCGAGCAGCCTGCTTCAATCAAACAACCAGCTCGCGCAGTTGGGAACGCTCGAAATCGTGCCGATGCAAGCGCCGCTCGTTCTCTTCTCGCTTGGCCGAACCTACCTGGCGCCGGTTCGAATCACGGATTTCTCGATCGTCGAGGAAGCGTACGACCCGAACCTCAATCCCATTCTCGCTAAGGTCTCGCTCGGTCTTCGCGTGCTGAGCATCGACGACCTGGACTTCAATTCAAAGGGCGGCAGCCTGTTCCTGATCTATCAGCAACAGAAGGAGCGATTCGCCGGCCAGGCCGTCGCAGGATCGCTTGGGGCACTCGGGTTGGGAGGGATACCGTGAGAAAAGACCTGTTCACCGTCACAAGCCGGTACTACACCGTCGAGACAGCCCAATTGACTACGGCTGACGGCAAGACGATCGCATATCTGCGCCGGCGGCGCGTACCTCAGTCTGACGACTTCGTCACGTTACAGGAACACCGCGTCATCGAAGGAGACCGGCTCGACAATATCACTGCGCAGTATCTGGGCGATCCCGAGCAGTTCTGGCGCTTGTGCGACGCCAACAACGCGATGGAACCGGAAGAACTGACCGAGCAGGTAGGGTCGATTGTCCGTATCACGCTGCCTGAAGGGATTCCCGGGAACAGCAATGCTTAAAGGAATCTTTCTCACATTGCTGGTAGGTCCCACGGTGCCGGTACCGGTGCCGCAGGAGGTCGTGGACGCGCTGACGGGCGTTCAAGTCACGGTGGCGGCCGGCCAGCGGAGCGGCTTTCAACTGACATTCACCCTCACAAATACGTCACCGCTTCAAACCGCGTTCCTGCTGATGGCGGGGCAGACGCCGCTGCTTCGCGTGATCATCGTCGTCACGATAAACGGACTGCCGCAGGTGTTGATGGATGGTGTGCTGACCCACACCGAAGTAAACCCGGGGGCAAAACCCGGCCAGTCCGCTTTGACGGTCACCGGTGAGGACCTGACCAGGGTAATGGACCTCCAGGACTTGAGCGGCATCATTCTTTTTCCCGCGATGCCGCTTGAAGCCCGCGTGGCGTTGATCATCGCAAAGTACGCCGTGTACGGAATGATCCCGCTTGTGATTCCAAGCCTGTTCACCGACGTGCCGATTCCCGTCGAGCGCATCCCGGCTCAGCAGGGCACCGACCTGAAGTACATCGAGCAACTGGCGTCGCAGGTGGGCCACGTTTTTTACATAGACCCAGGACCGGTACCCGGTACGAACACCGCTTACTGGGGGCCCGAGATCAAGTTCGGAGTACCGCAGCCGGCGCTTAACTTCGACATGGACGCGTATACAAACGTCGAATCGCTGAACTTCAGTTTCAAGAGCACCGAATACACGCTCCCTATTGTCTTCATTCAGAATCAACTCACGCACGTTCCCATTCCGATTCCGATACCGCCGATCAATCCGCTTCAGCCTCCCCTCGGCGCGATACCGCCGCTGCCGACAAGCGTCACGGTGCTTCGCGACACGGCCAAGCTCTCGCCTATGCAGGCGATCAGCCGCGGGTTGAAAGTGGCGGGGCAAGCGCAAGACGCGGTCACCGGCACCGGCACCCTCGACGTGCTTCGCTATGGCCGGCTGCTTCAGGCGCGGAAGCTGGTCGGTGTGCGCGGCGCCGGGATGGCTTATGACGGCCTGTACTACGTCAAGAGTGTGACGACCAATCTGAAACGCAATGAGATCAAGCAAACATTCAATCTGACCAGAAACGGGCTGGTCTCGATCACACCGGTGGTTCCGACATGACAGAATCAGAGAAACTTCCAAACAAGTTTTTCGGCAAGTACCGCGGGACGGTGTTGAACAACATCGACCCGATGCAGATGGGCCGGCTTCAAGTGCAAGTGCCGGATGTGACGAGCTTACTCCCGTCGAGCTGGGCAATGCCGTGTTTCCCGCTGTCGGGTAAGCAAATGGGAATGTGGGCGATCCCACAAATCGGCGCGGGCGTCTGGGTCGAGTTCGAGCAGGGCAATCCCGATTACCCGATCTGGAGCGGCTGCTGGTTCGGCTCAGCAGCCGAAGTACCGGCGCTGGCATTGACCGCGCCGCCGCCGCTTTCAGACATCGTGCTGCAGACGGCAACACAGAACACGCTGCTGTTGAGCGATCTGCCGGGCCCCGCCGGCGGGATTCTGCTCAAGACCACGACCGGCGCGCTCATTTCCATCAACGACGTCGGGATCACGATCTCGAACGGCAAGGGCGCGACGATCGTTATGACGGGACCCACGGTCACTATCAACGGGGGTGCGCTGGTTGTGGTGTGAATCGCATGGATGAGAAGGACAGCGATGCCTGGATTCTTACTTCACGTCGGTGCTCACGTGATGTGCTCGCATGCAGGACACGTGCAGCCGACGGTGCCAAACCCTCGCGTGACGGTGAGTGGCCAGCCGACGGTCGCGATTTCGAGTCCATACGTGGTTGCGGGCTGCGCGTTGCCGCCGCCGCCCGCCGCCAACGGTCCCTGCGTGACCGCGCAATTTGTCACGGCCTCGACAAGGGTCACCTCGAACGGACAACCGCTGCTGTTGCTGGACAGCCAGGCGATATGTACTCCGACTGCGACGCCGCTGATCGTGGTGATGACTCAAACGAGAGCAACCGCGATGTGAGGGGAAAATGAACGTCGATTACCCGTTTCATATCGACGAGCGAGGTAGGACCGCCGAAACCTCCGACGAAGAGCACATTCGCGACATGATCGAGCAGATTCTGTTCACGTTGCCGGGCGAGCGAGTCAATCGGCCGACCTTTGGCAGCGGAGTCATGCAACACGTCTTCGCGCCCAACAGCGATGCGCTTGCGGCGGCGGCTCAACTGTCGGTTCAGGGCGCGCTCCAACAGTGGCTTGGTGACTTGATTCAAGTCGAGGACGTGAAGGTAAGCAGCGAAGACTCGAAGCTGCTGGTCCTGATTCAGTACGTGATCCGCCGCAGCCAGGAGCGGCGCGTTACGCAGTTCTCAAGAGCACTCTGATGGCAACACAATACCGCTGCAAGAACGAAGAACGACGCCGACGGGTCGGCGCTACCGAAGACGCTCAGGGTAATCCCATTCAGCCCAAACTCAACGGGATCGATTACCTGGAAGTCGGTTCAACTGATCAGCGTACCCTCAAAGTTTTCTTCTTACACAATCTGCCGGGTCAGCCCAATCCGGTTCCGCCAGCCGCCCCGGCGCTGACGAAGGGTAACGTTGTAATCGAAGGCGGCGTGCGCATACGCGGCATCAGTGTCGATTCCATGTCCACATCAAACAATGTGCTGACTGTCAATGTAAGCAGGGCGGGCGACTTCTCAACCTACACGTTGCGGATCGTTACCTCTCCGACAAGTCCCGATCCGCCGGCCGGATTTGATCCTCAACTCTCTGCTGTCGACTTTTCGTTCAAGGTCGAGTGTCGGAGCGATTTCGATTGCGAGCAGGTCACGGTTTGCCCGCCGCCGCAGTTCGTTGAACCGGAGATCAACTATCTTGCAAAGGACTACTCGAGTTTCCGCCGTCTGGTCCTGGATCGAATGAGCACGTTGATGCCCGATTGGCGCGAGCGCAACGCCGCCGACGCGCAGGTTGTGCTGGTCGAGATGATGGCATACGTCGGCGATCACCTCAGCTATTTTCAGGATGCGGTGGCGGCAGAGTCCTACCTCGGAACAGCACGACGTCGAGTCTCGGTTCGACGACATGCGCGTTTGCTCGACTACTTCGTTCACGACGGAACAAACGGACGAACGTGGGTCACGTTCGAAATCACACGTGGCGGAGGAGCTGACGGAAAAACTCTTCCTTCTGGAACGATGGTGTTATCGCGCGGCTCGACGGCTGAAATAGCCGTAGGGGCTGTGGACCTGGACAACGTGCTTGCCGAGCAGCCGATTGTGTTCGAGACGATGCACCACCTAACGCTGAACGCAGTTCACAATTCGATCTCGTTCTACACGTGGAGCGACCATGACTGTTGCCTGCCAAAGGGAGCAACGCGCGCGACGCTTTTGGACAACGGGCTCACGCTGACCGTAGGCGACGTCTTAATCTTTGAAGAGGTGTTGAGCCCGACAACAGGGCTGGCCGCGGAGCTCGATCCCTCCCATCGCTGCGCCATTCGCTTGAAAGGGATCACGAAGCGAACCGACCCGCTCGACGGGACAGTTGTCGCCGACATCGAATGGGACCCGCAAGATGCGTTGCCCTTTCCGCTCTGCCTGACTGCGCTCGTGGTGGGCGACACCGGCACTCCAATCGTAAAGGAGATAAGCGTCGCCAGAGGCAATGTCGCGCTTGCCGATCACGGCCTGACGCTGACCGGCGAGGACCTCATTCCCGCCGAAGTGCCCGACGAAGGCAACTATCGCCCTCAGCTCCAACGAAAGAACATCGCGTTTCGGGTCGCTTACGATGATTCGGTGGCGCGGTCCAAGCCCGCTTCGGCAGCGCTCACGCAAGACGTGCGACAAGCATTACCGGCCGTTACGTTGAACGATGGAGACGAGGACTGGACCGCACGCCGTGATTTGCTGAACAGCGATCGCTTCGCCGCGGATTTCGTCGTCGAGACTGAGCGCGACTCGACAGCGCACTTGCGATTTGGCGACGGAGTATCCGCAGGCAAGAAACCCGACGGCGGGACTGAGTTTGTCGCGACGTATCGCGTCGGCAACGGGCGCGCGGGAAACGTCGGCGCTGAAGCCATCGCTCGAATCGTTTCCGACTTGAAGGGTTTTCAGCGAGTTCGAAATCCAATGCCTGCTCAGGGCGGCGCGGACGCGGAGACCATGGAAGAGGTGCGCCAGTTCGCTCCGCAGGCCTTTCGAACGCAGCAGCGCGCGGTCACCGAAGCGGATTGGGCCGAGGTAGCTGCCCGCCATCCTGCAGTGCAAAAAGCGGCGGCGACGTTCCGCTGGACCGGCAGTTGGTACACGGTCTTCATCACCATCGACCGCAAGGGCGGCCTTTCGGCCAGGGGCGACCCACAGTTCAAAGCGGAAATCGAGAGCTTTCTCGAGCGGTTCAGGGTTGCCGGTTACGACCTCGAGATCAACGATCCGGTGCCGGTGCCTCTGGATATACTGTTGAACGTCTGCGTGAAGGACGGCTACTTCCGCAGCGACGTCAAGCAGACGTTGTTGAATGTTTTCAGCCGCTACGATCTTCCGGGCGGGGGGCGGGGCTTCTTCCATCCCGACACCGTCACGTTCGGCCAGCCGGTATATTTGAGTCGAATCTATCAAACAGCGATGCAAGTCGCGGGGGTCGCCTCGGTTGAAGCAATAAGATTTCAGCGTTGGGGCAAGCTTCCCAACAAGGAACTCGAGAACGGCAGACTGGTGCCGGCTTCGCTCGAGATCGTTCAGCTCGACAACGATCCCAACTTTCCAGAAAACGGACGAATCGATTTTGAAATGCACGGTGGGCTGTGAGCAACGCTGACGACAAACTGGACGAATGCGGATGCTGCGAAGGCGTCCAGGGACTGACGCCTGGTTCGGTTGAGAATCTGCCGGGCCTGTCGGTGCTTGCTTATCGCGTCGGCACGCACGGTACCTTCAAAGCGACGATGGAAGCCGCATTGTCGGGACAGGCGGCGCTTCGCGAATTGACGACTCGCGACGACAATGACCCGGCGATCGCGACGCTGGATGGCTGGGCGACGGTTCTCGACGTATTGAGTTTTTACCAGGAAAGAATAGCGAATGAAGGCTATCTTCGAACCGCGACCGAGCGGCGCTCAATTCTGGAGATGGCCCGCGGCATTGGCTACGAACTGCGGCCGGGTGTCGCAGCGGGAACGTTCCTGGCTTTCACGCTCGAAACGGCGCAAGGCGCGCCGCTCTCGGCGAAGATACCAATCGGGACCAAAGCTCAGAGCACCCCGGCTCAGAGTGAAACTCCTCAAGTATTCGAAACGACAGAAGACATTGAGGGCTTTGCGGATTGGAACAAGTTGAAGCCCAAGCAGACCGAGCCGGTGCCGCCGAGTCTTGGATTGAAGACGCTTTATTTGAAGGGCACGTCAACCAATCTGAAAGTGGGGGACGCGGTGCTGATCATTGGCGACGAGCGCGCGGCCGATCCAGGAAACGAGAACTGGGACTTCAGGCGGCTGACCGGTGTGACGCCGGTCATACCCGTGGGGTCGATCAATCCGGACGAAACCTACACGATCATCACGCTCGACCGGGGGCTCGGTTCGTTTGTTCCGCTCGTCGAGCCGACGAAACAGAATCCGAGGATCTTCGCCTTGCGCCAGCGGGCGTCGCTGTTCGGCTACAACGCGCCCGATTGGCGCGCAATGCCGAACAGCTTGAAGGCGGGCTATCTCGGGTTTGATCCGGCGGCGTCGAACTTGAATGATTTGCTCAAGCCGTACACAAACTGGCCCGATTTCAGCATCGCCGCGGTTTCCGATCCTCCGCCGCACAGCGCGCTGGGCACCGGATTGTACGGCGAGTATTTCGATACCATCGATTTCCACGACCGCAAGGCCACGCGCACCGACGCGACGATGAATTTCGATTGGGGTACCGGTTCGCCGATTTCCGGAGTCGGCAACGACAACTTCTCGATTCGCTGGACCGGATGGGTTCAACCAAAGGCATCGGGCGCATATTCGTTCCACTCGATCTCCGACGACGGCGTCCGCCTCTGGGTAGACGGCAAACTGATCATAGACGAGTGGTACGACCAGGGGGCTACCGAGCATACCAGCGCTTCCACCGTTCAGATGGCCGCGGGACAGAAGTACGACATCAAGCTCGAGTACTACGAGCACGCTGGCGCAGCCGTGATCAAACTGTCATGGTCGGCTCCGGGCCTGGCGAAGGAAATCATTCCCGCGTCTCACCTCTATCCGCGAGACATTCACGACGTCCATCTGGATGCAATCTACCCACAGATTCTGGCGGGGAGCTGGGCCGTATTGTCGATTCCGGGATATCAGGAGGTATACGGCATAAAGAACGTCGCGGAGGATTCCCGCTCGAATTTCACGCTCAGCGCCAAGACGACGCGTCTCACTCTTCAAGGCGAACAACTTCGAGAACTGTTCGACGAAAGGATCCGCGACGCGGTGGTGTTCGCGGGGAGCGAAGAGCTCGAATGGGGCGAGCGCCCGATGACCGCACCGGTAACGGGCCTCGAGGTCTTATTGAACTCGGAGGTCGGCGGTTTGGCGGCGGACCAACTCGTCGCCATAACCGGGAACGATAGCGTAACCGGCGAGCACATGGCCGAGATCGCCGCAATAGACCGCGTCGAACAGCAGGGGGGGCTGACGAAGCTCGTCCTCAAATCAGCTCTGGAAAATAGTTACGAGCGGACGAGCGCGGTGATCAACGCCAACGTGGCGCGCGCGACTCACGGCGACACCAAGGAAGAGGTTCTCGGGAGCGGCGACGGATCAAAGCCATTTCAGAAGTTCCAGCTCAAGCAAAAGCCGTTGACCTTTGTCTCCGCGGCTACCGCAAGCGGCGCCGAGACCACGCTCGAAGTGCGGGTCAATGAAGTCCTCTGGCATGAGAAGTCGAACTTCTATCAGCTTCCTTCCAGCGAGCGTGCCTACATCACCAGGATCGCTGATGACGGTAAGGTAACAGTTCAATTCGGCGACGGCACAACAGGGGCTCGAGTGCCGACCGGAACCGAAAATGTCACCGCCAAGTATCGCGTCGGTATCGGCATGAGCGGGATGCTGGCCGCTGATCAGATCAATCTGTTGATGAGCCGCCCGCTCGGCTTGAAGTCGGTGACCAATCCCCTCGCTCCGACCGGCGCTGAAGATCCCGAGCAGTTGGACCAGGCTCGCCGAAACGCGCCGCTCACCGTTGTAACGTTGGACAGGATCGTTTCGCTTCAGGACTACGAAGATTTCGCGCGCGCGTTTGCGGGAATCGGCAAGGCGCAAGCCACATGGCTGTGGGACGGTGAAAAGCGCCTCGTGCATTTGACGATCGCCGGCGTCGAAGGCGGCGACGTCCCAAGAACGTCGGCTCTCTTCAGTAATCTCGCTTCCGCTATCGACAACTCAAGACACGCCGATCAGAAAGTGAGGATTGACACCTATACATCGCTGTTATTCGACGTCGAAGCGAAGCTGGTGATAGATCCCGACTATCTCTTTGACGAGGTCAAGGCTGCGGTCGAGGATGCACTGATTGCCGCGTTTTCTTTTGACAACCGTTCGTTCGGCCAGGCCATCACCGCAAGCGAAGTAATCGCGGCCGCCCAGGGCGTCGGCGGCGTGGTGGGGGTCGATCTCGATAAGCTTTACTTCGACGGCAGCAACGCGACGTCGAACCAGCGGCTTCCTGCGAACATCGCGCATTGGGAAGCGAATCAGATTCAATCAGCTGAGCTGCTCACGATCAACGCGAGCGGGATCGAGCTTACGGAGATGACATAATGCGCCTCACCGCCGAACAACTGTATGAACTCTTGCCGGCCGTCTATCGCATTCGCGATATCGAGCAGGGCGAGCCGCTTAGGGCTCTGGTCACCGTCATCGCCGAGCAGGCGGCAGTGATGGAAGCGGACATCGCGCGCCTGTACGAAAACTGGTTCATAGAGACTTGCGATGAATGGGTGGTTCCTTATATTGGGGACCTGCTCGCGGTGCGCGGCTTGCACTCGCTTGGACCGGATGCTCCGTTCAGCCAGCGGGCCCTAGTCGCAAACGCTCTGAGCTACCGCCGGAGAAAAGGAACGGCGACGGTGCTCGAGCAGCTTGCGCACGACACCACCGGTTGGGAAGCGCGCGCGGTCGAGTTCTTTGAACTGCTCGAGACGACTCAGCACTATAACCACGTCAGGCTCGGCAACGTTCGAACACCGGACTTGCGGCCGACGAACCAGCTTGAATTGATCGACACGGGGTTTGACGTTGCGGCTCACACCGCGGATGTGCGCAGCATCAAGCTGGGACGAGGCTGGTACAACATACCAAACATCGGCCTGTTCATCTGGCGCTTGCAAAGTTATTTCGTGTCGCGATCGTCGCCGCGCGCAGAAGCGTCGCCAGCCGACGGCCGCTATACCTTCAGTCCGCTTGGACAGGATCAGCCCCTGTTCAATCGGCCACAAACGGAAACGGAGATTACCCACCTCGCCGAAGAAATAAATGTGCCAGGGTTGCTGAGACGCCGCCTGCTTTATGATGAGCTCGAAGCACGCCGTCAGGCGCTTGTCGATGGTGCCGCCCCCGTTGCAGTGTACTTCGGTTCACAGCCCGTCTTGCAAGTGTTCGTGCGAGACAATCCCGGCGATCCGCTGGTCGAGATAGCGCCTGAAGAAATATTGATCTGCAATTTGAGGGACCCGCCGGTTCCTGTGCCCGAAGTCTGGCTGCGGCCCCCGACAAGCAAGTTATATCAATCCTCGGCCGGCGGACCAAAACAGCCGCGCACGATCAAGGTAGCCGCCGATCCGGTGCTCGGACGGCTCGCGTTTCCGACAGGCGTCACGCCCGACGAAGTGCGGGTCAGCCACGCCTATGGATTCAGCGGTGACGTGGGCGGCGGCCCATACAACCGTAAGCAGTCGGTGGTCGAGACTCTGACCCGCAAAGTGACCTGGCAGGTGGGAGTCAGCAAAGAAGTCGCACCGGCTCCCGGAAAAATCTTCGACAAGCTTGCCGACGCGATCGCCGCGTGGAACCTGCAGCCGCCGGATGCGGTTGGCGTGATCGCTATCATGGATAGCGCCACGTATGAGGAGAATCTGACCAACGCAAATCGGATCACAATTCCCGAGGGCAGTCAGTTGTTGATCGTCGCCGCCGATTGGCCCGAAGTCCCGGTTCCCGGCGGACTGCCGGGCCAGAAGCAGCGAATCACCGGCCAACTCGAGCCCGATGAACGGCGGCCGCACATTCTCGGCAACGTTGCCGCTGCCGGTACGGCGGTCGAAACGAGTCAGACTCCCGGCACGCTGGGATTGAACGGTCTGCTGATCGAAGGCATGCTCACAATCGAAGGCGCGCTTAACGGCAATCTCGGATCGCTCAACGTTACTCACTGCACGCTTGTGCCGGACAAGGGGGGGATGTCGGTCGAGCCAAAGAACGATCAATTGAATCTCACCGTCACGCGCAGCATCAGCGGACCTATCGTGCTCCCGAAGTCGGTGCCTTTTCTCCGCGTCGAGGAAAGCATCGTCGACGGAGCGGGGGCGAATGCGATTTCGGCAAGCAGTACGCCGGTTGAGATCGAAAAGGTGACCGCCTTCGGACCGATACACGCGTTAAAGATCGAAGCCGGCAATTCCATTTTTACCGGCAATCTGACCGCCGTCCGACGCCAAATAGGCTGTGTTCGTTTTTCATACGTCCCCGATGGATCGAAGACGCCGCGTCGCTTTCGATGTCAGCCCGACCTTGCGCTCGAAGATACCAAGCCCGCCGACAAGAGCACAATCAAAGCTCGGCTAGTCCCGTCATTCACTTCGGAACAATATGGTAACTACGCCTACGCCCAACTCAGCCGAACGTGCGCCGTCGAGATAACCGCGGGCGCCGACGACGGATCGGAGATGGGCGCCTTCAGCTTTCTCAGGCAGCCGCAGCGCGTCAGCAATCTTGAAACGAGTCTGGATGAGTATCTGAGGTTCGGTCTCGAAGCGGGAGTCATTTTCGTGACGTGAACCCGTCGCGCGGCAATCGTCCCAACAAGAGGAACTATCATGAAAGCCGACACTACAAGATCAACTTTCAAAAAGACCAAACATTACAATGGCGTGTTGATGCAGCAAGGGCGGGTTCAGCTCGACGCCGACTGGAACGAGCAACTCGACATCGCCGGACATCGAATCGAGACCGAGACGATCGACGTAGTCGGACACTGCGGTGCGCCGTTGCATGATGCCGGCTTTCACATAGTAGCCAGTGCCAACGATTTGACCGCCGAAGAGAAGACGATGCCTGAGAATCAAAATCCGCCGGCTGTTGCGTTCGGCGACCTTTTGATTTCGGGCGGCCGCTATTACGCTGACGGCATCCTCTGCGAGAACGAGCAAATAGTCGCTTACAGTAAGCAACCCGACCTGCCTGGTGTGCAGCCTGTCGCCACCGCAGGAACTTATCTGGCTTACATTGACGTTTGGTCACGGCACATCACCGCGCTCGAGGACGCGTCTATTCGTGAAGTCGCGCTTGGAGGGCCGGACACCGCGACCAGATCGAAAACCGTTTGGCAAGTGAAACTATTCCAGGTCGGCGCACTCAATCTCGCGGCGAATTGCTCGACGGCGTTCTTGTCGTGGGACGCCGAAATCGCAGCGGGCACCGGCAAGCTGGCGGCGCGCGCGGCGGTCAGCACGCCGTCCAACAGCCCTTGCATTGTTGCGCCGGGCGCGGGTTACCGCAGGCTCGAAAATCAGCACTACCGCGTCGAAGTCCACGACGAAGGCAATCTGGGTGCGGCCACGTTCAAGTGGTCGCGCGACAACGGGTCTATCGTTACGAGATGGGAATCCCAAAATGTCAACGACCTGACGGTCAGCAGCATCGGGCGCGACAAGGTGTTGAGCTTCGCGAGCGGGCAGTGGGTTGAGTTGATCGACGACACGCTCGAGCTCTTGAGCAAGCCAGGCACGCTCGTTCAACTGGTAAAGGCCGAGGGGAACGTCCTCATCATAGATCCGGCTACCGCGACCGGCCCGACCAACCTAGCGAGCTTCCCGCGCAATCCGCGCGTGCGGCGCTGGGACATGGCGGCATTGCTCAAGCCGACAACTCAGAACTGGATCGATCTGGAAGACGGCGTACAGGTGCATTTTACGGCCGGAAGCTACAAGACCGGCGACTACTGGTTGATTCCCGCGCGAACCGCGACGGCGGATGTGGAATGGCCCATCGATCTGGTGACGAACCAGCCGGTCACTCAACTGCCTTTTGGGATACAGCATCACTATTGCCGGCTTGCGGTGGCCAAGTTTGACGGGACGAATTGGACCAGCATTACCGACTGTCGGCACATATTCCCGCCGCTGACCGAAGTGAAGCCCAGTTGCTGCACGGTCGTTGTCCGACCTGGCGAAGACATCCAGGTCGCTCTCGATTCGCTCCCGGATGCCGGGGGCTGTGTTTGTCTCAAGGTCGGTGAACATGAGATCCGGGCGCCCATCCGCATTCAGCGCTCAAACGTCTCTTTGCACGGAGAATCGCTGGGGACTCGGGTGGTGCGAGCCGATGGCGTGGAACTGTTGAGAATCGCTCATTCCGATGGCCTGACGATTGAGAACGTGACCGTCAGCGGAATCGCCTTTTACGTGAGCGCAAAGGAAATCCCACCGACGGGCTTGTCGGCAATGGTGGTAATAGATCGGTGTCGCCGGGCCACAGTCGAGGGCTGCATCCTGCGTGCGGCCAGTCTGATCCAGGCGGCCGCCCTCGCGATCGGCCAAAGCACGGACAGCCGCGTCGCGGGCTGCGTTGTCGAACAAATCCGATATGGAATCTGGATCGTCGCCGATTCGACAGGACTCGAGATCGTTCGTAATAGCTTAGAAGCCAGACAGAAGGATGCCGACGGCGGCATAGTGGCGATGTTGTTGCAAGGAGTCTCCACTTCCGCCCGGATCGAACATAACCGAATCACCGGGTTCGTCATCGGCATCGCGCTGAACAACGGATTGTTCGGTAACGTGCCGTTTTCCCTTGCATCGGGATCGCGGATCGTGGGCAACTTCATTGCGCGGCTGGGCATACAGATCGAGAACTCGGCGCTGAAGGCATTCGGCATCGATGTGGCGGCCGACGACTGTCTCATCAGCGACAATATTCTTCTCTATGGTTCCTTGCAATACGGCGGCATCAGCGCGGGGGGACGCGATGCCATAGTAGAGCGGAACCAGCTGCGATCGTTGATACAAGAAGCGGGCGCAGTGCAACCGCTTGCGATCCTTGTTGGGAAGCTTGGCTCGAAGGCCACGTTGGGATCGTCCGGAGGCCGCATTGCCGGAAATCACATCGTCGGTGTCCAGGACGGAATCGTGCTGATCGGCAATGATGAAGCACAGATACTGGACAACAACATCGAGAGCGATGGACAACCGGTACGTTTCGGTATTCTCAGCGTTGGCTGCAACCGTACCAGAGTCCAAGGCAATCGTGTGACCAACGGTAGGTGGGCCCTTGCGACAAGCGGCGGCACGGCACAATCGTTCGTAGAAAATAGTGTCCTGCACGGGGACGGCGGTTTGACCTGCCTGACGCAGACCTCCTTGACCTGCGCCGGCAATCGTATTGAGGACATGCGCCAGTGGGGGGCGATCAGTATTATGGGATTCGGAAAATTCGCTTTCACCGACAACCGGCTCGTGTCCTGTGGCTATCAAGACCGACCGTCGATCGGGGTTGGGATCTCATTGCAATTTGGAGAACTTGCGCTCGAATCCTGCGAGGTGATGAACACAGGCGTGTCGCCGGATCATGCGACGGTGAGTGCGCTCGCATGGGGTCTCTTTGCCGATCTTGTGCTCGAAGCGAGAGTCCAGAGTAATCTGGTGACCTATGCCAACGCCGCCCTGTTGGATGTCAACCAGGAGCACCGAGCCCTGTGGCTGCGGGGATGGTTGGAGCAGGAGATCAATCTAGCGGCAGGACAAATCGGCGTGGGGTTTAGTGCCCAAGTGTTGGATAATAAGTTTATTGGACCGGGACGCTCAGCGCTGGTCGAAGTCGCTCAATTGGTCGTGACTGACCAGTTGCGGCGACGATTCGAGCGCGTGTTTTTCAACAACAATTTCTGTTGGCATATGAGCATGCCAGCCGATAAGACCGCGACCGTGTCCTTGTTCTGCCGGAGCGCGATCGTGATGGGGAATCACATCAAGGTCATGGCGACGATTCCCTCGGTGGATTTCCACGGCATCAAGGATGCGGTCTACATGGGTAACATCGCGCAGACCAACCCAGCCAACTTCGGCGGCATCCCGGCCCCGATTTCCGGTTTCAACAAACCCTAGCGCAACTGGAGGAGCAGGTGATGGCCACATTGAACGAAATTCTGGCAGAGCAAGCGAAACTCATCGGCGGCGCGAAGGCGGCGCTCGAAGCGGCGCAAAAGAAGCCGCCGACGAACCAGGTCACAATCACTGCCCGCGAGTCGACCATTGCGGAACTTAAGGCACGGATCGAGAATCTCACCAATGCTAAGTCAAACATCGTGGCGCAACTCGATCAACAGATCACGGCATACAAGGTCGAGATTGCTGAATGGGAAAAGCAAATTGAAGAAGATAAGAAAAGCTTAGGCGAGCAGTCGGCCCCACCAAGACAGCCGAAGCGCAAGGGAGAGAAATGAAAATCTTGGCCTCGGCTGGCTGGCGATATAGGGGTACCTTTTTCGGTGTGTCAGTTCTGCTTTGACTTGGCGAATAGGCATGAGAACGAGGAGACCGGTCTTTCGGTTTTGGATAATACCAGACGGTTATTCTCCACAGCGGCGAAGGGAGTGAATCGGCGCTGGTCTGCTTTCGTTTCCGGCATGATATGTTGAACTTCCCGGCCTCGATTCGTTCATGCATCGGCGATCAAGGATCACCCGTTTCGATGAAGAAGCCCAGGGCATGGACGTCGCTAGGGAAATAGACTCCCACTGTCCGGTCCAGGGTACCGCAGCTCCCCGTTTTCCACCGCGGCGAAGGAGGCAAGCCGATGCCGGTCTGCTTTCGTTTCCGACATGATATGTCGGACTTCCCAGCCCCTCGTCACTAACGCGTCGGCGATCAAGGACCGATGGCACCGCCAGGGCACGGCCTCCGCGCACATGATCGTCGTCTTCTTGCCCGTACCATACGTTATCAGCTCTTCAAGAGCTCTTTGAAATTCATTCGTCTGCATGTAATCGGCGTAACCGCGAAAACTTTCATTGCGCCAGCCGGTGTTGATGGAATCCTTCCTGGGCTTACGCAGCCCACCGAGCTTCGGCATGTGCTTGTACGACAAGTCTTCATGCTGCAAGCTCTTTGAAAGCGCTTCGTTATTGTATTGAGGATTGTAGCGAGAGCGGGGAATGGTACGAACGTCGATAAGCTGCTGAATGCCATGCGTCTTTAGAAGCGCGAGAAATTCGTCGATCGGTTTGGTCGAATGGCCGATGGTCCAGAGAGTCTGAGGCATGGCGTGATCATTTCTCGACTGCTTCCGTCGCCCACTGGGTCAAGGCTTCCGCATCCTCAATCACATCAATCGGGACTTCATAAAAGGATGTGAGTGTCCGCTTGGCGTTTGGTCGAAATGGTCTCATGCCATGTTCCCTGTAATTGGGAACGGTGGTCGCATCCACTTTGAAGTAAAGCCGATCTTTGTGAACGATGCCGAACAACATGGTTTGTCGATAGAGCCCGTAGCCGCCGAACATGGCTCGGCACCTCACATGGTGAAGATCGGTCAACTGATCCAGGATGAAGTCTTTGAAGCCGTGGTTCTTTGGAGACATGCTTCATCCGGGTTTGCGTCCTGCTATCATCCGCACCGCGATCGGGAACGTGATGTGAGCACCGCGCTGAAACTGTGAAGCCGCTGTGATGATAAGGTGTTTCACCTCCAGCCGTTGCGTCTCGGACAGCTGCGCCATGAGATTTTGGACCGGAGCGGCGATCTCCATCAAGCTCGTATAATATTGATCGGTTGAGCCGTAGGACCATTCTCCAAGAAACTCTTGGTCCGTGATGTCGGTAAGGCCGGCTTTTTCCAACATACCGGCGAACTCGCCGGGTGCAGCGAGACGAAAGATGCCCGGCGCCATGGGGTCTGTCGGCGGTAGGTCGATCACCTGTTTGACGGCGGCCATCGAGATGGCGATTGAGGGATTTTTTTCCGGAGCGGACCAGACGGCTACCGCGACCCAGCTTCCCGGCTTCAGGACGCGTGCGATTTCGGTAGCAGCTTTGGGAATTTCGGGGAGAAACATGAGGCAGAAGCGGCTGGTAACGGCGTCGAAGGAAGCAGCCTCGAACGGGAGGGTGGTCGCATCGCCGACCCTGAACGTCACGTTAGGTAAGCCCAATTGCTTCGCCTTTCTCTCCGCTACAGCGAGCATATGCTCGGCGAGATCGATGCCTACCACGCTGCCGTCCGCTCCGACTGCCTGGGCAGCGAGAAGTGCCGGATAGCCCGTCCCCGATCCCAGATCCAAGACGCGAAGTCCGTTGCGCAGCCTGGCGTCGGCCACGAGCCGGTGGTTCAGGAACGCCATCTGTTCATCGAAGAAGCGATCCCACTTTTCCCAGCCGCCGGCAACGCGGTTCCAATCCCGGCGTTGACCGTCAATGACTTGTTCGGGCAATGGCGTTGCCATGAAGTTACCTCAGGGTTTGCAGAGTCTGGCGCATCTCTTGGAGTTCGGACACAAAGAGGTCCAAGTGTTGATCGCGCTGCGGCTGATCATTCTTGAATTTCCATAGCCGTTTGAAGATCGTCCTGAGCTCTTTGTTGTGCGTGACGGCCAGTGCATAGACCGGCTGTTCTTTCACCGATTTCTCGACCCGGCAAAAGCTGTTATCGATCGCATGGAACTGATTGTGCAGATCGTCGAAGGATTGATCGGCTCCCTTGCCTCCCTTGGCGGCTTTGGCCGTAGCTTCCGCCATATCGGTCAGATTAATGAGCGTCTCGACACCCGTTGCTCCCTTGGCTTTCTCAGTAAATTCCTTAGCGTGGGGATAAAACAGGTAGCTGCATCCGCTTGTGCTCAGCAGTAGCAGAACGGCAATTGGGAATACTGACCTCCAGCGCATGTGTCCTCCTTGGCCAAACGGTGATTTCGAGAAAGGAGCTCCCGCCACCAGATCGGAGGTCGTGAAGCCCCTTCTCCCTATGAAGCTTCCGATGAGGAGCGCTCTTAGACCGTGACAGGCACGGTCTTGATCGCCGCCTTCACTTTGGCGGCCATTTCAGGTGGAATCGACTCCAATTTATGGCATTGCTTGGCGTGGGTGGCGACCAACTGCATCAGTTCCGCCTCCGTCTCCGCTCGCACCTGGAATCCGCAGCCGCCCGACGGTTGCACATCCAGACATCCGAGCTGCTTGTACTGTTTGTCTGCCATGACTACCTCCTCTGGTTTGGGGTTGGGTTGGTGAAAGTGTCGAGCATCATGTTGGAGTAGAAGCGATCGCTTGCTTTCTGATATTAGCTGAATAAAGAGATCGTAGAGGATTGGTACGTAACAGATCAACCCTCCCGACTGCTTGAGGACCAGACCGGTGGATTATAATGAAACATGCGACTTGCCGAACTGGTCGATGCGGTGACTCGGGTCCGCGCGACCAATAAAAAATCCGAAAAAGTCCGCATCTTAACCGATACGCTGCTTCTCGCCCACGCGCGCGAGATCGAGCTGGTCGCGTTCTATCTCAGCGGATCGCTCCCCCAAGGAAAAACCGGTGTCGGCTGGAGTCTCATTCAACAGGCATTGACGGGCGGCGAATCCTCGGTGGAACCTTTGACTTTACATGATGTGGACGATGCGATCAGCCGTCTGGCCGGCGAGCAGGGCGCCGGCTCGACAGAGCGCCGAGGCGCTGAGCTCGGCCGGCTGTTCAGCCGGGCGACTGCAGAGGAGCGGCGATTTCTCTCGCAACTCTTGATCGGCGAGATCAGACAAGGTGCGTTAGAAGGTCTCCTGCTTGAGGCTATTGCCCGTGCGGCTCATCTTCCTCCATCCGATGTCCGCCAAGCTTCCATGTTCGTTCCGAGCGTCGGTGTGTTGGCGCGTGCTGCCTTGGAAGAGGGAGCGATGGGGATCGGCCGATTTTCACTGAGGTTGTTTACGCCTGTCGCACCGATGTTGGCGAACAGCGCCGAGGATGTGGAAGAGGCGTTGAATCGCCTGGAGGAAGCGGCGTGGGAATATAAGTTGGACGGTGCCCGTATTCAAGTGCACAAAGGCGGCGATGAAGTCCGAATCTTCACCCGACAATTGCAAGACGTGACGCAGCGATTGCCGGAAATCGTCGAGTGGGCGAAAGATCTACCGGTTCCAGACATGGTGCTGGATGGAGAAGCGCTGGGTTTGCGCTCAGATGGCCGGCCCCAGCCGTTCCAAATCACGATGCGGCGCCTTGGTAGACAGAAAGACGTGGCGACTCTCCTCAGGAAGGAAATTCCTCTTTCGCCCTACATGTTCGATGTCCTGTATCTAGACGGTACATCATTGATCGGTCAACCGTATTGTGATCGTATCAAAGTCCTGAACGAAACGGCTCTTTCCGCAAGGATCCCGCAGATACAGACGAGTGATCCTGACCAGGCACGGACGTTCCTTCACGCAGCATTGGCGGCCGGCCATGAAGGAGTCATGGCAAAAGCGTTGAGTGCGCCTTATAGTGCGGGACAGCGCGGATTCCAGTGGTTGAAGCTGAAAGAAGCTACGACGCTTGATCTCGTGATCCTTGCCGCAGAATGGGGCAACGGCCGCCGGGAAGGTTGGCTTTCCAACCTCCACCTAGGAGCGTGGGATCCCGGGAGCGGTCAATTCGTAATGCTCGGTAAGACATTCAAAGGATTGACCGATGCGATGCTTCGTTGGCAGACGGAGAAATTGCTTTCTCTTGAGACTCGTCGCGACGCCTCTACCATCTTTGTGCGACCTGAGGTGGTGGTCGAGATTGCGTTCAGTGATATTCAAGACTCGCCGCGTTATCCCGCCGGTCTGGCCCTCCGCTTTGCCAGAGTGAAGCGGTACCGGACCGACAAGACCGCCATTCAAGCCGACACGATTCAGACCGTGACGGAGTTGTTCAACACTCGACGGCAGTAACAACTGGCTCGTTGTTTTCCGCTCGGCTCGCCATTACAATCTTGCCGAGGCGTCCATGTGACCATGTCAGGCACGAAGATTCGGTGCGGCTGGGTCGGACTGAAACCGCATCTCATTCGCTACCATGATGAGGAATGGGGTGTGCCGGTGCACGACGATCGCAAACACTTCGAAATGCTTTTGCTCGAAGGGGCTCAGGCAGGTCTGGCATGGGAAACGATTCTGCTGCGTCGGGAAGGATACCGTAAAGCCTTTGCCGGCTTTGATCCTGCTGTCGTCGCCCGGTTTACTCAGCGGAGAAAGGGCGCACTGATGAAGGATGTCGGTATTATCCGCAATCACCTGAAGATCGAGGCCGCTGTCACGAATGCGCAGGCATTTCTGGCCGTGCAGCAGGAGTTTCGATCATTTGACCGATATGTCTGGCGATTTGTCGGTGGAAAGCCACGGATCAATGGTTGGAAGGTCCTCAGCAAGGTTCCGGCCATCACGGCTGAAAGCGACGCATTGTCCAACGACCTGAAAAAGCGCGGCTTCCGGTTTGTGGGCAGTACGATCATCTATGCCTACATGCAGGCAGTCGGGCTGGTGAATGATCATACAAATAATTGTTTTCTTGGGGGGAAAGGGCGTTCAGTGAATGCACGCTTCCTTACTTTTTGAAAATTCAATCAGACGCACGAACGGAAAGCGCAGAAGACACACCCAACCTCTACGCGCGATTTTTGGCAAGGAGAAAAACAGTAGCGATCAGGCTCTCTGATCGTTTCGGTTCGGCCATATTGACAATGCGGCTGCAACGACCAGCCACACGACACCCAAAAGAACTGCCACTATGTTGAGATCGTACCAGGCGTTTATCCCAAGGAATGCCTCATTGAGAAGGAACGCCAGCAGCAACATACCGAATCCAATCCAATTGATAAAGCTCATACCCATGGATTGTCTCCTTTCTAGTGATGGCCTTTGCCCGCGTTCGATGAACTCCTGAATGAATTATCCATTGAAACCGCGTCGGAACCCCCTACGCCATGCCCGAGACCATGTCTGAGACTTGAAAAGTGAGTGGGTGAACGACATCATGCATCCTGACGACGTGGCCCTCCCCACAGTGAGAGCCAAAGCCCAACACCGAGGTACAAGATAGCCGGAACAATCACGGCGAAGTTGAAGGCGTACCACACATTCAAATACACGACCTCATTTAGAAAGAGAGCAAAGAGCAACATCAGAAATCCGATGATATTGAACCAACGAAAACCCACGATTTGCCTCCTCTCGTTGATGTCTCTGACTTGTGAGCAACGATCGTGCAACTCAACCCGTCTTCTGCTTGGAAGCAATTGTACGTCACCCTTGGTACGAAAAGCTACGGTGAAAATGACCGTACGTTCCATGGTGCAGCTTTTCTCTGTGTGTCGGCGACTGTTTGATGGTGTCCGAGAGAGCATGAGATAAAGTGCCGAGGATTATCGCACATTTAGATATGGATGCATTCTTCGCCGCGATTGAGGAGCGTGATACTCCGGCTTTTCGCGGGGTTCCTCTCGTCGTTGGCGCAGATCCGTTGGGCGGAAAAGGTCGCGGGGTAGCGTCCACGTCGAACTATCCGGCGCGTGCGTACGGAATTCACTCAGCCACGCCTATCTCGACCGCATGGCGCTTGTCTGAGGCCGCTCGCCGTGCGGGAAAGCCGCCGGTCATCTTTGTATCGGTCGACATGCAAAAGTATGCACGGGTTTCGGAGAAAGTGATGCGGATCGTACGGCGCTTCATTCCACGTATGGAGCAGGCCAGTATAGATGAAGTCTACGGCGACGTGAGCTGGACAGGATCGTATGAGAAAGCAGAACGCGTCTGTCATCATTTGAAAACGGAGATCCTCTCCGAAGAACAACTGACGGCCTCAATCGGTCTTGGGCCGAATAAGTTGATCGCCAAAATCGCTTCAGGATGGCGGAAACCCAACGGACTCACGATCGTGCGCGAAGAAGAGGCCGAGGCGTTTCTGGCGCCGCTCTCGATCCGAGTGATCCCTGGGATCGGACCTAAAACGGAAGACATGCTGAACGCAAAGAGCATCAAGACCATCACGGATCTCAGAGCGCTGCCCCTCCATCAACTCGAAGCCATGTTGGGGAAACGCGGCGTGGATCTCTATGAGAAGGTGCGCGGACGAGATGACTCACCGGTTGAGGAATATTCGGAACCGAAATCCATCGGGGAACAAGAAACGTTCGCATTCGATACGCTCGACAGTCATATGCTTCTCAGTCAACTCGACGGGCTGGTTCGAGGCGTGATGGATCGCCTGCATCGCGAAGAATTTCATTCGTTTCGAACCGTCGTGCTGACCATTCGCTTTGCGGATTTTGTAACCACGTCACGCACCCATACCTTAGCTAGGGCGACCGGTGAGCCGGCAATATTGAGACGGGAGGCCATAAAGCTGATGCTTCCCTTCCTCGATCGACGTGAGAATCCACACCAAAAACTCATCCGCTTGCTTGGTCTTCGAGTGGAGAAGCTGAGTGGTGAGATGAACCGTGTTGGGTTGTTCGATGAGCTCTTGAGCTGAGCCTGCTAGCCGTATTCCGCATAGGGTTCCGCCAAAATAGGAAACAATAAGTAAGTTGAGCGGCTATCCCGATTGAAATCCGAGCTCAACGCTCCTTGTGACCCTACCTTCCGGTGAAGGTCAGACTTCCCTTTATGTATGATTTTTCCTTCACTATATAATTACTTTTATAATCAATAGTTTATAGGCACAATACTTCGGAGTGATGAATCCATATCCCTTCGCTGTTTAGTTTCGATACGTTCTTAAACAAGAAGCTTGAAGAGCAATTTATGGGCAATCTACGTAGGCTATTATCAAGCTTCTAAGGTATGGCCTTTGCTTTCCTTACCTTGCAAGTATCGTTTGATTGATCTTTGGAGGCATCATGAATATCGGAGCAAAGGAAGTCCTGCATGGATCTCCCATATGCCGCGTGGGAAATTTGAACGCAGAAGCTACTGTGGCCGGGGTTCCTAAAGACGTGAAGGCCTCATTTCCCTCGCGACGGCAAGAGGTGCGGATGAACGAACAAAAGATATGCGCCTATAGCTTGTGCGAATCATCCAATGGCAAGCAAGTGACCATTGAGCAGGGTGAGGTGTACTGTGTCAACAGGAGTGAGCATGGAATTCTCGTGTTGATGGGTGGCCGGCCTCGAAAGCGGCAATTGCTGGAACTCCATGTTGCTGAAACACGATGGGAATATTCAATGAATTTGTATGAAGTGCAATGGACGAAAATAGTACCCGTTGAGTCTCATGGTGAACTTTTTCTCGTGGGGTGCCGTCTGGTATTCGGAGCACCTCGATACTGGGCATTTTAAGTGTTATTATCAGGAGCAGCGCATAACATCGGTACCGTCTGAAGTCAGTGAGCCTCAATACGTCAGGAACTTGCACACGCCACAATAATCCTCAAGTCAGTCTCCACCCCCGCATTTAAAGTCGGTATCCGATGTCCACGCATTCATACGTTGGAATAGCTTCCTCATGCATTGTATGAAGCGACTCCTTTGGCTTTGTCATTTTCATTGGGTATTTTGGGGTCTGCCTTTGGGGTCTGCCTGGGGCATTTACTAGTACGCTGAGCTTGTCGCTGTTCCTAAGATGCACTTCGATTCTGAGACAATTGTGTTTCTCCGTGTGAGGAGAGCGAATGCCTAAGTTTTGAGACCTTGGACGTTGTCCCATTGCTAAGCGCGAAGGAGGTCGCAAAAACATAACATCGTCCGCGTATCAAGCGTACATGAAGTGTCTCAAAATCCTGTTCAATCCAGGCCACTTCTGCAGTTGGGCGTTACCCCGGAACAATCTACAGAGCCTTGGAAATATCATATCTGTTTCCCGATAAGATTGTCGGTGAGCGTCGAAGAGGCCGCTTTCACTTTGATAAGTAGATCCTTTCAGCTGGTTCAGGCAGGCAACAGGATGATGTGAATGCGATACCGTCCTGAAATAGATGGTTTACGAGCGCTCGCTGTCATTTCGGTTATTTTATTCCATGCCGATTTCCAGCTGTTTAGCGGGGGCTTTGTCGGTGTGGACATCTTCTTTGTCATCAGCGGGTACTTGATTACGACGATTCTTGTGGCGGAACTTGACGCCGGTCGGTTTTCAATTCTCAATTTCTATGAGCGACGCGCACGGCGTATTCTACCCGCGTTGTACTTGGTCATGGCGTTGTGTCTGCCCTTTGCCTGGTTGTGGCTCATGCCGAGCGACGTGAAAGAGTTGTCGAAAAGCGCCATGGCTGTTTTGGTATTTGCTTCGAATATATTTTTTTGGCGGCAAAGCGATTACTTCGATACAGCCACAGAGTTAAAGCCGCTGCTTCATACGTGGAGTTTGGGGGTAGAGGAGCAGTTTTACGTGCTGTTCCCGATATTTCTTATGCTGGCGTGGCGATTGGGGCGAAAGAGGATCGTCGTGCTTCTGACAATCGTGGCGCTCCTCAGCCTTGCATTAGCCGAGTATGCTGTCAGCAGGAAACCGGTGGCGACGTTTTTTTTGTTGCCAACTCGTGGATGGGAACTGGCGATGGGTTCGCTTATCGCTTATTACCTGAAAGGAAAGGAGCAGGACCATTTTCCTCTTGCTCTCTATCAAATACTCAGCTTTGCTGGTTTGGGACTGATTGCATATAGCCTACTGGCTTTTACTAAAGAGACGCCTTTCCCGGGTTTATCAGCGTTGATCCCGACAGTCGGCGCCGGGTTAATTATTATATTTGCGTTGCCGGGAACACTGGTTGGGCGGTTGTTGGTCAGTCGAGTGTTAGTGGGCGTCGGTCTTGTCAGCTATAGTGCCTACTTATGGCATCAGCCGTTGTTGGCTTTCGCTCGCCATAGAAGTTTCACCGAGCCCAATGATGCGGTTAAGGCGCTCCTTATCGTTCTAATGTTCGGTCTTGCTTACTTAACGTGGCGTTACGTCGAGCAGCCATTTCGCCAAAGAAATACGATCTCGAAACGAGCAGTGTGGAGATTCTCGTTGGCTTCGTCGGCTGTCTTATCTCTGTGCGCGGTTGGTCTGCAGGTCACTACAGCAGAGTCTCCCAGTAGGCTAACCCGCGATGCTGATGTGCTCTCTCGGCTGCATACGTGCTTATTTGATCCGGGACAGACCTTCGAAACACTCGTACAGAATCATTGCGACTCGGTGCAGCCGTCGGCTATCCAGGCAGGTGGAGGGCGAGATCGAACCTCGAAAGTCTATGTATTGTTTGGAGACAGCGTTGCAGCTCATTTATACCCGGGCCTTGTACGCGCATTCGGTGAGAATGCAATCATTCAGCTCACCGGAACTTCTTGTCGGGCAATACGCAGTGGAAGTGACAGGCGATGCACTGACTTCTATGACTGGTTTGTTGATGAGTATGTCCCGAACAATCACATGGATGGAATTATTGTATCGAGCAGTTGGCTGAAGACGTATGAGAAACTCGGCGAGAAGGAATTCCGACTCAAGCTCGACGCTCTGTTCGAGAAACTGAAAGAAAAGCGAGTGATCGTCTATTCTCAGCCGGCGGCACTCTCAATGGATATTCATAGGTATGTGTACAAGCTTGAGAGATTGGGGATGGAAGTCCCGAACAACCTGGAGGTGAGAGCACACGGTCTTGACGCTGTCAATGCGGCTCTCAGCGAAGAGGCGTCTAAGTTCGGCTTTGAATTTATTGATGCTTCGCAACTGTTCTGCTCAAAGGATAAGTGTACAGTTGCAAAGGATGGCATATTTTATTTTTGGGATGCTATTCATTTAACCATGCCAGGCTCCGCGCTTCTGGCAGAAGTGACCTATAGCCTTTTGTCAGGGATCTATTCGGAGCAAACACCGGGTCAGGAGAGGTTGAAGAAAGACGACATTCCTTCCATCGATGCGATCATGGTCCGCAATCTGGATGGCACGATCCGATACTGGAGTGATGGGGCGAGGAAGCTGTATGGATGGGAGCCGCACGATGCACTGGGGACGACTTCCCATCAACTCCTCAAGACGGTTTTCCCGGTTCCGCTCAAAGTGATCGAAGAGGAGCTCCGTACGAACGGACGATGGGAAGGAAAGCTCATACACATGCGCCGTGATGGCTCAGAAGTCACAGTGGTAAGCCATTGGGATCTCCAGCAGAACCCCCATTCCCAAGATCGGTCGGCTACGGTGGTCGAGATCAATGGCCCTCTTCCGATTCCCAGCTCCGGGTCATTCGGGAAGGAATTGCTTTCGCTCCTGCATCAACCGAAATGTTCGAACGGTCCGCCTCTATGCCAGAAGATTTTTTGAATATCGGTTGATTGCAAGCCGGGATGGCCGTATCCTGCGCGCGTGGTCTTCTGGTTCGTCATCCTCTACCTTCTCCTTTCTGTCGGCATCGGACTTTTTGCGGCGACCCGTGTGCAGAACTCCAAGGATTTTGCCGTTGCCGGCAGGAGTCTGCCTTTAGCCGTTGTGGTGGCCACCGTGTTTGCGACGTGGTTCGGCGCGGAAGCGGTATTGGGCATCTCGGCTACCTTCGTCAAAGAGGGGCTACGTGGCGTGATCGCCGATCCATTCGGGTCCAGTATGTGTTTGATGCTCGCCGGGATTTTTTTTGCTCCGCGCCTGTACCGACTCAATATGCTGACGGTGGGGGATTATTATCGGTACCGCTACAACCGCACTGTAGAAGTGTTATGCACGCTCTGTATCGTCGCCTCGTACTTGGGCTGGGTCGCGGCTCAATTCAAAGTGCTGGGTTTGGTGCTCAATGTCGTGACGGAGGGAAGCGTCAGCCAGCCGGTCGGAATCGTGATCGGGGCGGCGATTGTCCTGACGTATACGACGTTCGGAGGCATGTTCTCTGTGGCGATTCTCGATTTCGTTCAGATCTCCGTGATCATGGGGGGACTTTTGTACATTGCGTCGATCGTCGGCGATCTGGCGGGCGGCGTACGTACGGTCGTCAACCATGCGGCCGAGGCCGGCAAACTCAACTTGTTCCCTCCGGCCACGGCGGCGGCGTGGGTTCCATTCGTCGGGGCTTGGATGACCATGATGCTTGGTTCCATCCCACAACAAGATGTGTTCCAGCGGATCACCTCGGCAAAGGACGAGCCTACAGCTGTGCGGGGCTCGCTGCTGGGCGCAGCGCTCTATTTTACCTTCTGTTTTGTGCCGATGTTTCTGGCCTATGCCGCAACATTGATTGATCCTGTCAAGTTTGGAGCCTTGTTGGAGCAGGATTCACAGCTGGTCTTGCCGACCCTGGTGTTGCAGCATACTCCGATCGCGGCGCAAGTCATTTTCTTCGGAGCAGTTCTTTCTGCAGTGATGAGTTGCTCCAGTGCGACCCTGCTCGCACCATCGGTTGCGCTGAGTGAGAACGTCATCAGGCCGATGTTTCCACACGTGAACGATTCTGAATTTCTGCGGCTCATGCGCGTGGTGCTGGTGGGATTTGCCTCTGCGGTTTTGGTTCTTGCCCTATGGTCGGACGCGACGATCTATAAGCTGGTTGTAAGCACATACAAGATAACACTGGTAGCGGCTTTTTTTCCGTTGTTTGCAGGGCTTTACTGGAAACGGGCGACGACACAGGGTGCACTGTGGGCCATTGCCGCCGGACTCGCGAGTTGGCTGGCGTTGGAACTCGTAAGCCGGCCGACCGACGTGTGGCCTCCACAGCTTGTCGGGTTCACAATGGCGGGAGTTGGTATGCTTGCCGGGTCCTTGTGGCCTACCCAGATGGGTGAGTCGCAGGGATTTATCGAGAGCTCAAGGACAAGGTAGAGTAGCACCCCTCCATCTTCCCGAGCGAGGCCCGTTTCGGTTTGTCCTATCCATATCGCCGGTCCAGCTCGTGATCGAGCGTGAAGCGTACGACTCGACGGATTTCTTCCACTGTAAACGGTTTCCGAATCACACCGTGCACCGAAAAGCTTGGCGACGTTCAGAAAGTTCTGGTCGCCGGTCGCCCCTGTCATCGCAATCACTCCGGCATCCGGAAATCCGTAGGTACCCTCAAAATCCAGGAATGTTCCCTCACCATGAGTCCGTGGCGACGTGAGCAGGTCATGTCAATTTTCCTTGGTAGAGTCGGTAAAGATTGGTGCTTCATCTTCTTGTGAGAAAGATAGCCGTGGTAATCCGGCCTAAATGACTATAACCCCACGACCCGTTTCTTCATAGCTCAGCATAGTTCGACCCTGTTCACTTCCATTGAGTCAAGTTCTTACTCAACTCGGCCGATAGCATTAGCGGAAAACTTCTTAATGAGCGAATGTCCGCCATGGCAGTGTTGAGTACTGTTCGACATGTCCCATATTGGGTTCGCACCGTGTTGCGGGCTGCCGTTGTTTTGGTCGCTCTGCTTTCACTCACCGGCTGCCTTGTCAGACCGCATGCATTGAACAGAGATGAGATAAAGGCTCGAGCGGTGAAAGATTTTGAAGCCATTTCGTCGTTAGAGGAGCCAATCACGAGGCCCATCGATCTCTACGAGGCCATCGCACGTGCCTTGAAGTACAACTTGGATGCGAAGGTCAAAACGATGCAAATTCAATTGGCTCATCAGCAGCTCAATATCGCGCACTATTCATTGCTTCCCCAAGTCTCCGCCAACGCCGGTTTCGATGGGCGCAATAATTACAGCGGTGGTGTAGGGCGATCGATCATTACCGGACACCAAGCAATTGAACCGTTCACTTCATCAGAAAAGAATGTTACGTACGGCAATCTCGCCTTGAGTTGGGATGTCCTGGATTTCGGGTTGTCGTTCGTGCGTGCTCAACAGGCCGCCGACAACGTGATGATTGCGGAGGAGGAAAAACGGCGCATCGCGGTTCGGCTCGTACAGGAAGTTCGAAGTGCGTACTGGCGGGCCGTGAGCGCACAACGGGTGCTTCCCCGGATTCGGTTTTTGAATGAATCGGTCTCGAAGGCATTGGATAGCGCCCAGCGAATCGTCGATCGAAAGCTTCAGGCTCCATTGACTCCCCTCAGCTACCAGCGGGACCTGCTCAATATACAGCGGGAAGTTCGGCGACTCTTTCGTGAGTTCAGTACGGCCAAGACACAACTGGCTTCGATGATGGGAGTGTCACCTGGAACTTCGTTCGATCTGGTCATGCCACCGAGCGCGACCGGGGTGCCGGCGGTCAATTTGGATAGTCAGAAGATGGAAGAACAGGCGCTCTTGCTCAGGCCGGAACTGCGAGCCATCGACTATAAGAAGCGAATTAATGCCAAGGAAACAAAGGCCGTATTCTTGGAGCTCTTCCCCAGTCTGAAGGTTTCATTCGGGGGATACTATAACAGCAACAGTTTACTCTTTTATCAGAACTGGCTGACCTATGCCGCCCAGGTGAGTTGGAACCTGCTGTCGGTATTTCGAACACCGGCCAAGCTCAAAGCAATCGAAGCGCACGGGCAAATGTTGGATGCCCAAAGCCTGGCGTTGAGCTTGTCCGTCATAACGGAGGTGCATGTCGGTGCCGCTCAATTCCTGCATGCCAAGGAGGAATATCAGGATGCCTGGGAGTATCAGCGAGCACAGGCGGCGATCGCGGAGCACACCAGAAACTTGTGGATGACGCAAAGGACGAATGATCTCACGTTGATCCGAGAACAAGTCAACGATGTCGCCGCGGATGTGAGACTGGATGCCGCACGATCAGGGCTGGAAACGGCCTATGCCACCTTGATGGCATCTCTCGGGGAGGAAGCAGTTCCCGCAAGCATAGGCGAACAAAACGTGGCTCAACTCGCCGATTCGATCAGGCAGTATTGGGAATCGAGTGGTTTCACGCTGTCGGAAGCAGAAAGGAGATCGGAAGCCCATGCGATACCGGTGGCGCAGTAGCGTGATGGTGCTGGTACTCCTCACCGTCATGGCGGTGAGTGTTCCTGCAACAGGCTGGTCCAAAGAAGACCGATCGGTTCATGTCACAAAGCAGGAGGCCGGTATTGCTCGTGGGATCGTGAAGGCGGCTGCGCAGGCGATACTCTATGCTCAGGTCCAAGGCCGTGTCAGTCAACTTCCTTACAAGGAAGGGCAACGTTTCGAAAAAGGACACACGTTGGTCCAACTCGACTGTGACAAATATCGTGCAGAATTAGCGGTCGCCATCGCTGAACATGAGGCAAAACACAAAATCTATAAAAATAACATCGAGCTTGGCAAACTCAATGCCGTCAGCGAACTCGATCTAGAAACATCGGAGGCGGAAGCCAAGAAGGCATTCGCTGCTATCCGGGTCGCCGAGGTCAACGTGAAAGGATGCCAAATCGTCGCTCCATTCGGAGGGCGCGTGGTCGGCACTATGGTCAACGAGCATGAGAACGTATTTCCCAACGACAAATTGATCAGTCTACTGGACGACAGCAGCCTTGAGATCGAGCTCGTTCTGCCATCTTCTTCGCTGTCCTGGCTCCGACGCAAGTCGCCGTTTACATTTGTCGTGGACGAAACTCGAAGAAGTTATCCGGCGAGGGTCAAAGAAATCGGCGCTTCGATTGATCCTGCGAGCCAGACGATCAAAGTAACAGGGGCTTTCGAGAAATTGCCGCCGGAAATCCTGGCCGGCATGAGCGGGTCCGCCCAATTTTCGGAGCAACCCTAGACATGGCAACGACTGCCGAGCCGACCGCACAACAATTTCCGACCCTGATTCATCTGGCGGCACTCACTCATCTGGAAGGACAAATCCGTGCGGCCAAGACAATCCAAGAGCTGCAGTTTCTCTCTGTCAACGAAACCAGACGACTGATTCCCTACGACCAGGCTTTTCTGCTGGGGTCATCAGGGCTGGCAACGGATGCGTATTGCGTGCTCAACGCGTCAAGTGTCGCTGTCGTTGATCGCGATGCGCCGATGATCGTGTGGCTCGAACAGGCGGTTCAGGCGCTGCGTCGAGCTGAGAACACCAGTGAACAACCGATGGTTGTCACGGAAGAGCTGCTGCCCGATTCGCTTCGCAGCGGCTGGCGGGAGTTTGTGAAGGGGCACGTCTTTTGGTGCCCGTTGCAGCATCCGGACGAGACGGTGCTCGGGGCTTGGTGGTTCGAACGGGATTTCGCCTGGCAGGAAAACGATGTGGCGATCGTCCATCGGCTGGCCGGTAGTTATGCGTATGCGTGGAAGGCGCTGTCGAAAAAGGAACAGGGCTGGTCCCGGAAGATCAAGAAACCAGCCTGGTGGCTCCTGCCGATTGTGGTGCTTGGCGCGCTCTGTCTACCGATCCGGATTTCCGCCGTGGCGCCGGTCAAAGTCATGTCGAAAGATCCGGTGGTGGTCAGCGCACCCATGGACGGGGTCATCGCGGATGTGCTTGTACAACCGAACCAAATGGTGCAACCGGGCGCCTCGTTGTTTCGGTATGAGGACATCAATCTGCGCAATCAATTCCGTGTCGCGGAGAAGCAATTGGCGGTCGCCCAAGCTGAGCATAGCCAAGCAGTTCAAGCCGGTTTCAGCGATCCGCAACGCAAGGCCGATGTCCCCTTGAAGGAAGTCGAAGCCAATCTCCGCCAGACCGAGCTCGACTATGCGAAAGAGATGCTCGATCAGGTCGAAGTGAGGGCGTCGAAACCCGGTTTGCTCCTTTACTCAGACAAGTCCGATTGGGTGGGGCGTCCGGTGACCGTCGGTGAACGTATCATGGAAATCGCGGACCCAAAGCAGATCGAGCTGCGTATCGACTTGCCGGTGGCGGACGCCATCGTGCTCAAGGAAGGAGCTGACGCGGTCGTCTTTCTCAACGCCCTTCCATTGGAGTCCTTCGCAGCCATCGTGACCCATACGAGTTACCATGCCGAGATTCTGCCGGGTGATATCTTGGCATACCGCGTGACGGCACGATTGGCACAACCGGATCCGCGTGTTCGCATCGGGTGGCAAGGCACGGCAAAAGTCTACGGCGAGCAAGGACCCTTGGGCTATTTATTGCTGCGGCGTCCATTGACGGCAATTCGCCAATGGGCGGGTTGGTAATCATGTTCATTCCGAAATCACCCGACGTCAAGCCGCAGGAACGCAAGCTCCCGCCGCTTCGCACGAATCTCCAATTCACTCGCGGCACCCCGACTCCCGATGGCGTGCCGACATGGACCATTGTCGATCCCATTCGCAACCGGTATTTCCAGGTCGAATGGACGGTCTATCAGATGATCAAACACTGGAGTGCTGGAACGATTGAGAAACTCCATGCGGTGATGGCGCGTGAGACGACCTGTCGGACGACTGTCGGGGACGTGGAAGACTTCGTGAAGTTTCTCTATGCGAACAATTTGACCGAGCAGTCTGCGGGCGGCAAGCACACAGATTATCAGATCCAGGCCCAAGCCGGTGAGCAGAATTGGATGATGTGCCTGGTCCATCACTATCTGTTCATAAAAATACCGTTGCTGCATCCACACAACTTCCTGAAGGCAACGCTCCCGTACGTTGCGCCCTTCTACACGGTGGCCGCCGGATGGACGTTCGGCATGATGGGGTTGATCGGACTGATCGTAGTCGGACGTCAATGGGATGCCTTCACCTCGACCTTTCTCTATTTCTTCAACTGGCACGGCGCGATTCTCTACAGCTTGTCCCTTGGTGCGGTGAAGATGGTCCATGAGTTGGGGCATGCCTACACTGCCACGCGATTCGGTTGCCGAGTCCCGACGATGGGCGTCGCCTTCATGGTCATGATGCCGGTCTTCTATTCCGATGTGTCCGATTCCTACCGGCTGACGTCGAGGCGGAAACGTCTCTTAATTGCCGCGGGCGGTGTGATCGCAGAGTTAGGGCTCGCATCGGTCGCATTGTTCGCCTGGGGCTTTCTGCCGGACGGCACCGTCCGGAGTATCGCCTTTATCGTGGCGACGACTAGTGTGATCATGAGCCTCGCAGTGAATTTGAACCCCTTCATGAGATTCGACGGCTACTATCTGCTCGCAGACGGCCTGGGCATCCCAAATCTTCAGGATCGGGCCTTCGCGTTCGGACAATGGCAACTGCGCCGGCTGCTGTTCGGATGCTTCTCCTCGCCTCCGGAGGAGATCTCAGTCGCTCGGCGCCGGACCCTCATTGCCTATGCCTGGGCAATCTGGCTCTATCGCTTGATTCTTTTCACCGGTATCGCTGTCATGGTTTATCAGTATTTTTTCAAAGCACTGGGCATCATTCTGTTTCTAGTCGAGATCGTCTGGTTCATCGCTATGCCCATCGCTCGGGAAATCACCGGCTGGTGGACCAACCGCGCTCTTTATGCGACTTCATCGAGAGCCTGGGGCACGGCCGTCGTCCTCGGCATCCTCCTCTCGCTCGCCTTTATTCCGCTTCCCACGAGTGTCTCAGCCCCAGCGGTTCTTCAAGCGGCTTCCTACGCCACGATCTATACACCGATGCCTGGGCGTGTCAGCCAGGTGTTAGTCCGTGACGGGCAAAGGGTCATGGCCGGCGAACAAGTCGCAGTACTGGAAAATCCCTCGCTGGAAAAAGAAGTGCGGTTGGCGGAAATCAAAGCGGCGATGTGGAACTATCGTCTTGACCGTCAGGCCGGTTATGATCAAGACCGCATGCAACGGCAAGTGATCGCTGAATCGTTGAAGGCAGGGTTGGCCGAATTGGCCGGACTCAAATCCAAACAGGGGAACTTGATTCTCAAGGCCCCTATAGCCGGGATGATACGCGATCGTGCGGATTCCCTGACCCCTGGCCGATGGATCGATCAGAAGCTTCCCATTTTCTATCTCATCGATGCCGGTCATGCTGTGATCGAAGGTCTCGTTCCCGTCGATGAGCTCGCCTATATCGATGTCGGGCAATCGGCGCGATTCATCCCTGCAGACCTGACCAGTCCATCCGTTGAAGCCCAGGTGGCGGAGGTCGCTGAAGTCGACGAGCGAGATGTAGCCATATCCTACTTCGCATCAATTTTTGGGGGCGATATGGCGGTGCGGAAAGACGATAAGGGGCAACTCAAGCCGGAGGTCTCAGTATATCGAGTCCGACTGAACCTTCGTGATGCCATCCAGGATGTCGACCAAGCCGTCCTCGGCCACGTTCAGATCCAAGGACAGTCTTCCAGTTTAGCAAAACGAGTGTGGGATCGCACCATAGCAGTGCTGATCCGGGAAAGCGGATTCTAAGCGACCGACTCGATACCAGATAGGCTGACTTCTTTCTGGAACATGGCCTCGTAGAGCGGTCCCACATGCAGCGACGAAAGGAAATGTCCGCTTCAGTCGCCCACTTCCGGCACTGATCGGTGGATTGTAGAGTGGTTCGCATCCATTACCATTGGTTCTCGTGCTTCATTGTCGGACCGGATCTTGCGTGGTTTTGTAGGATCTTCAGCAGCGGCAACATCCATTCGATGATGACTTGACGCATCATCCCGATCATATAAGGAGTCGATATGTTCCTGCGCAAGAAACCAAAACCGACCTCAACGGACAGACAGGCAGAGCCGGCCCGGAAGGCGTCCGAGAATACGAGGACCAAACAATCCCTTCTCTCGCTCGAACCTCGCTTGATGTTCGATGCCGCCGCTGCAACTACGGTGGCAGAAGTGAAGACCGAACAGGCGGCGCAGGAGCAAGCTGAGGCTGCAGTTTCAGGGGAAGCCGATACCGAAGGCCAAACTGCTGAGCAGAACGAGTCACAGAACCTTCTTCAAGCCATTGCGACCTATAATCCGGGCGAGTCCACAACCGAGGTGATTTTCGTTGACCCCACAGTGCCGGATTGCCAAACGCTGGTAGCCGGGATTGGCCTCAATGCAGAAGTGATCATGCTTGATCCCACACGAGATGGGGTTGAGCAGATTGCTGAGTCGCTGGCCGGACGCAGCGGCATAGACGCCATCCATCTCATTTCACATGGTAGCTCGGGAGAGTTACAGCTGGGTGCCGGCACGCTCACTGCTGAGTCCATGTCGGGAGAGTATGCCGACGAACTGGCCACGATCCGGAAAGCCTTATCAGATCAGGCCGACATTCTTGTTTATGGATGCGATTTCGCCGAAGGCCAGGATGGGCAAGAGGCGGCCACGTTGCTGAGTCAGTTGACTGGCGCCGACGTCGCCGCGAGCACGGACGCCACCGGCTTCGCTGGATTGGGCGGCGACTGGATGCTGGAGACGCAGGTCGGGACTATCGAGACGCAAATAGCCGTGGACGACGGGGTCCAGGCGAATTGGGTTGGCCTGCTCGCCGGTGAAACGCCCCCGACGATCACGCGCTTGAGCGGCGACAGCCGGGCATACAGCGAGGGGGCCGGGGCGGTGGTCATCGAGCAAGGCGGCAACGCGGTGGTCGCCGATGTGGATAGCCCCAACCTGGATACCGGCACCCTCACCGTGTCGATTCCGGCCGGAGGCGACAGCGCCGAGGACGTGCTGAGCATCCGGAACCAAGGCACCGGCGCGGGCCAGATCGGCGTGAGCGGCAGTACCGTGACGTATGGCGGGACGACCATCGGGACGTTTGCCGGTGGCAGCAGCGGCAGCAACTTGGTCATCACGCTGAACAGCAATGCCACTCTCACCGCAGTCACCGCGCTGGTCAAGAACATCACCTATCAGAACACCGACACGGATGCGCCGACCACGGGGGCCCGCACCGTGCGGTTTGTGCTGACCGATGGGGACGGCGGCACCAGTGCGAACTATGACACGACGGTGGCGGTCAGTGCCGTCAACGACGCGCCGGTGTTGACGGATACGGCGTTGTCGCTCACGGTGGCGGAAGATGCGGGGGTGCCGAGTGGAGCGGTGGGCAGTTTGGTGAGCACCTTCACCGGAGGCATCACCGATGTGGACAGTGGCGCGTCCAAGGGCATCGCGATTACGGGGAGCAACCAGACGAATGGGACCTGGTACTACACGACGGACGGAGGCAGCACCTGGACGGCGGTGGGGTCGGTGAGTAACACCGCAGCCTTGTTGTTGGCGGACAACGGGAGTACGCGGCTGTACTTTGCGCCGAAGGCCAACTACAACGGGACGAGCAGCGCGGCCCTGACGGTGCGGGCGTGGGATCAGAGCAGCGGCACGGCGGGGACGAAGGTGAGTACGGCGAGCAATGGCGGGACGACCGCCTTCTCCAGTGCCACCGACACCGTGGATGTGACCGTGACGGCCGTCAACGATGCGCCGACGATCACGCGCTTGAGCGGCGACAGCCGGGCATACAGCGAGGGGGCCGGGGCGGTGGTCATCGAGCAAGGCGGCAACGCGGTGGTCGCCGATGTGGATAGCCCCAACCTGGATACCGGCACCCTCACCGTGTCGATTCCGGCCGGAGGCGACAGCGCCGAGGACGTGCTGAGCATCCGGAACCAAGGCACCGGCGCGGGCCAGATCGGCGTGAGCGGCAGTACCGTGACGTATGGCGGGACGACCATCGGGACGTTTGCCGGTGGCAGCAGCGGCAGCAACTTGGTCATCACGCTGAACAGCAATGCCACTCTCACCGCAGTCACCGCGCTGGTCAAGAACATCACCTATCAGAACACCGACACGGATGCGCCGACCACGGGGGCCCGCACCGTGCGGTTTGTGCTGACCGATGGGGACGGCGGCACCAGTGCGAACTATGACACGACGGTGGCGGTCAGTGCCGTCAATGATGCGCCGACCAGTCTCAGCTTGAGCGGCACCACCGTGGCGGAGAACGCAGCAAACGGGACCGTGGTGGGGACCATCACGGGAACCGATCCCGACAGTGGCGACACGCAGAGCTACAGCCTCACCGATACGGCGGGCGGGCGGTTTGCGATCGACAGGGCCACCGGGGTCCTCACCGTGGCCAACGGCAGCTTGCTGGATTACGAGAGTGCCCCCAGCCACAGCGTGACGGTGCGGGTGACGGACAGCGGAGGCCTCACGTACGACAAGACGTTTACGATCACCCTGACCGACGTGAACGAAGCGCCGACCAGTCTCAGCTTGAGCGGCACCACCGTGGCGGAGAACGCAGCAAACGGGACCGTGGTGGGGACCATCACGGGAACCGATCCCGACAGTGGCGACACGCAGAGCTACAGCCTCACCGATACGGCGGGCGGGCGGTTTGCGATCGACAGGGCCACCGGGGTCCTCACCGTGGCCAATGGCAGCTTGCTGGATTACGAGAGTGCCCCCAGCCACAGCGTGACGGTGCGGGTGACGGACAGCGGGGGCCTCACCTACGACAAGACGTTTACGATCACCCTCACCGATGTCAATGAAGCGCCGACCAGTCTCAGCTTGAGCGGCACCACCGTGGCGGAGAACGCAGCAAACGGGACCGTGGTGGGGACCATCACGGGAACCGATCCCGACAGCGGGGATACGCAGAGCTACAGCCTCACCGATACGGCGGGCGGGCGGTTTGCGATCGACAGGGCCACCGGGGTCCTCACCGTGGCCAACGGCAGCTTGCTGGATTACGAGAGTGCCCCCAGCCACAGCGTGACGGTGCGGGTGACGGACAGCGGGGGCCTCACCTACGACAAGACGTTTACGATCACCCTCACCGATGTCAATGAAGCGCCGACCAGTCTCAGCTTGAGCGGCACCACCGTGGCGGAGAACGCAGCAAACGGGACCGTGGTGGGCACGGTCACGGGGACCGATCCCGACAGCGGGGATACGCAGAGCTACAGCCTCACCGATACGGCGGGCGGGCGGTTTGCGATCGACAGGGCCACCGGGGTCCTCACCGTGGCCAACGGCAGCTTGCTGGATTACGAGAGTGCCCCCAGCCACAGCGTGAGCGTGCGGGTCACCGATTCGGGGGGCCTCACCTACGACAAGACGTTTACGATCACCCTCACCGATGTCAATGAAGCGCCGACCAGTCTCAGCTTGAGCGGCACCACCGTGGCGGAGAACGCGGCGACCGGGACGGTAGTGGGGACGGTGAGCGGCACCGATCCGGATGCGGGGGACACGCAGACGTACAGCTTCACCGATAGTGCGGGGGGCCGGTTTGCGATCGACAGCAGTACCGGCGTGCTCACGGTGGCGGACAGCAGCTTGCTGGACTACGAGAGTGCCCCCAGCCACAGCGTGAGCGTGCGGGTGACGGACAGCGGGGGCCTGACGTACGACGAGACGTTTACGATCAACCTCACGAACGTGAACGAAGCGCCGACCGGCGCCGATGCGACAGTGACGATCAACGAAGATACCTCGCATATCTTCACCCCCGCCAACTTTGGCTTCAGTGACGTCGATGCGGGAGATACGATGAGTGCAGTGCGAATCGACAGCGTACCTAGTGCGGGCACGTTAACCTTGTCAGGCCTGGCCGTGACGGCGGGCCAGGTCGTCACCCTGACGGACATCACCGCGGGCAATCTGGTGTTCACGCCGGCGGTCAATGCCAATGGCACCGGCTATGCCAACGTCACCTTCTCGGTGGGGGACAGCAACAACACGTACGATGTGACCCCGAATACACTCACGTTTAATGTCACCGCGGTGAACGATGCGCCGGTGAACCAGGTGCCGGGGGCGCAGACGGTCAATGAAGATACCCCGCTCAGTCTCAGCGGCCTCAGCGTCAATGACGTGGACGGCAACCTGAGCACTGTGCAGCTGGCGGTGAGCAATGGGACGTTAAATGTTACCCTCGCTGGAGCCGCCACGATCACCAGTGGCAGCAACGGCACGAATATCCTGACCCTCTCCGGGAGCCAGGCGGACCTCAACGCGACCCTGGCGAGCCTGGTCTACCAAGGCAGCTTGAACTACACCGGCGTCGATACGCTGACCGTCACCAGCACGGACAGCAACGCCGTGACCGATGTGGATACGGTAGCCATCACCGTGACGGCCGTCAACGATGCGCCGACCGGTATGACCCTGAGTGGCAACACCGTGGTGGAGAACGCGGCGACCGGGACGGTAGTGGGGACGGTGAGTGCGGTCGATCCCGACAGCGGGGATACGAAAGCCTATACCTTAACCGATAGTGCAGGAGGGCGGTTTGCGATCAACCGCAGCACAGGCGTGATCACGGTCGCCAATGGCGCGCTCTTGAACTACGAAGCGGCGACGAGCCACATAATCACTGTCAGGGTCATGGATGCTGGAGGGTTGGCCTACGACAAGTCTTTTACCATTACTCTCACCGATGCGTATGAGCCGCTGCCATTTCCAAGCATGTCCGGCTCTTCTGTGGCAAGTCATTTAATGGCTATCCATGAGAATGGCACGACCTTGTCTTCCTTGCCGGATGTATCGAGCGAGATCGGCAAGACGGAATTCCGTCCGCCGGAAGACCTTAGGAAGGCGATCGAGATAATGACAGAAACTCCCCCTCCAATCGATACAGCGAACCTTGAGGAAAAGCATTTGGGTGACGTTCGGGAACAGTTCTTTGGAACAGTGGAGTCGACGACAGAAGAAAAGGAGTTCCTACCTGCTCCCGTCAGTGAGAGCAAGACCGAAGGGAAGGTCACAGCGCAAGATCATGGAGACTCCGCTTTACTTATATCGGATCATCACGTAGATTCCCGACAATTAGACCGGACAAGCGAGAGTGCCATCGGTACGACAATGGCGGTTGGGCTGGCAGGCGTTGTCCTACAGGGAGCTATGGGGACCAAAGAAAGGCTGATCGCCAACATTCGGCGGTCCCGTGAGCATACTGAAGGAGCTTCGCCCGATATGGAATCTGAACTCTCGAGCGAAGACGACAGTCGTTCGCCGCGCAACGAATCGGAGCATGACGGCCCCATCTCAAGCAAACCAGACGCTGCCTGAGGCCGCACCATACTTCGAAGGTGGCGACCTTCATAAAATGCCTGAGCTGGATGCCTGTGCTTCTTAACCAGCCGAGTTGATCAGACAACCTGCTTGCTTTTGGCCGCAGTCAATCACTATCACTACTTCTGTTAATACAGCGACAGCTCGAACACATTCCCCCCTGAGATGCGCGTTCCTCATGGAGGTTTCTTGCACCGTTTCCTTGTCCAAAAATACAAGGTAAGCTGAGACCATGTCGGCTCAAACACCACCCCGGCTCGTTCCGTCGGCAAGACGACTCCTCATTCCATTCCTTATCGTATGCGGAGTGATGTTCGCTCTCGTGGGAGGGTATGGCGTCTTTCTCTCGGCCAGTTTGGCTCTTCCAAAAAGCGACGAGCATCCGCCGCTGTTGATCTATGGCGCCCCGTTTTTTCTGACGCCAGGGATACATCCGATGGATGCCGGATTGTTCGACCATTTGCAACGATTGGAATACAAGCCGGTCGTTGCGGCACCGCGGGTAGCCGGTGAGTATTGCGCCACAAAAGACTCAATCGAGATCTTTCTGCATGCTCAAGAGGAGAACCGACTTCCTGCACGATCGGTCCGGTTGATACTGGCGAACGGCATCGTCACCGAGGTGTTATCGGTATCCGACGGGCGACCGCTTTCCTTGGTATCTCTTGAGCCGGTTTTGATCAGCGGGATGCGCTCCGGTTCCAGGCAGGTCCGGGAATGGATTCCCTTAGACCGTATCCCCCCCACTCTGATTAGGACGCTGCTGATCATCGAGGATCGTCGGTTTCTTTCCCATTTCGGGGTTGATCCCATCGCGATCGGCCGAGCGCTTTGGGTCAACATGACTCGCGGCGTCGTCGTGCAGGGGGGCAGTACGCTCACCCAGCAATTGGCTAAGAATCTCTACTATTCTCCGAAGCGAACCATCGGGCGGAAACTGCGGGAAGTGATGGCCGCGATGGCGCTCGAGTTCAAGTACCGGAAAGAAGAAATCCTGGAGAGCTATTTAAACGAAATCTATCTCGGCCAAGCCGGACCTGTTTCCATCTACGGTGTGGGAGAAGCCGCCCATCGCTATTTCAGTAAGAATCTTGATGAACTGTCGATCGATGAAACGGCGCTGATCGTCGGATTGATCAAGGGGCCCAACACTTATTCGCCTGTAAAAGACGTTGAATATGCAACGAAGCGACGAAATGTGGTGCTTCGCCGTCTGAGAGAAGAGGGAATCTTGACGGAGGATGCCATGATTCAGGCCATGGCTCGACCGGTGAAAGTCATGTTGAATCAAGCTGTTCTCACCGATGCACCGTACTTTGTCGATCACGTGCTCAGAGAAATCGAGCAGGGGATAGGAATGGACATACCGGACGGCGCGCGAATCTATTCGACCCTTGATCCCAGGGTTCAACGAATCGTCACTCAGACGCTACAGGAAGGATTGACGAAGCTTGAAAAGAGCTATCCGGCTCTGGCCGACGTCGAGTCCCCGCTTCAAGGAGCCGCGGTCGTGTTGGATGTGAAGACCGGCCACGTGCTGGCGATGGTCGGCGGTCGTAACTATCGCTTGAGCCAATTCAATCGTGCGGTGCAGGCGCATCGCTCGGCTGGGTCTCTCTTCAAGCCTTTTGTATACCTTGCGGGATTTGAGGCCGCACGTGATCAAGGTACGACCGGCCTGACTCCGGCAACCGTACTGATGGATGAGCCGGTGACATTGGAATCCGAGACAGAATCCTGGTCGCCCCAAAATTACGACCGGCAGTATAGAGGACAGGTGACGGTCAGAACGGCACTTGAGCAGTCTTTGAACGTTCCCGCCGTTCGAGCCGCACACCGAACCGGAATTACTGCGCTCACGAGCCTGCTCCACGCGTTCGGCATTACCACGCCCTTGGCGGACAATTTGTCCCTGGCGCTGGGTAGTTCGTCCGTTTCTTTGCTTCAAATCACATCTGCCTACGCTGGGCTTGCCAATGGAGGCGTGGTCATACATCCGGTGGCGCTGTCCAACATGGTGCGTGAGGGAGGAGAAACCATCTGGAGCCCCCCACTCGATCGACATCAGGCAGCCACCCCACAAGGAGCATTTCTCATTACGTCGTTGTTAAAAGGAGTGATGGATCGGGGCACAGGGGCTAAGGCAAGAGCTCTAGGGGTGAAAAGTCATGTGGCAGGCAAGACGGGGACGACCGATGGGTATCGAGATGCCTGGTTCATAGGCTATACACCAGATATTGCGATCGGTGTGTGGGTTGGTTTTGATGATGAACGGCCCATCAAGTTGACCGGCGCCCAAGCGGCCCTTCCAATATGGAGCGAGTTGGCGGTTCGGCTCATCCCACGAGATTCCCTGGACTTTGAAATGCCGGTTGGGGTCGTTCAGCGGAAGATCGATCCCAAAAGCGGGCAACTTGCGACGTCGCAATGTCCGGAGAAAAGGTTGGAGTTCTTCATCACCGGGACTGAGCCGACGGTTTATTGCGAAGTCCACGGCGGCGGATTCTGGGAGCGGCTGAAGCAGACGCTCGGTTTGTCGCAATAAATAAGTCTGAAGACCGGTAGAGGGGTGTCGGATTCCACAAACTGTTAGGCGTATCCCCGGTCCTAAGGTACCCTTGTGTGGAAAGATTGATCTGCACCGAGGAGCCCTCATGAAAAAGACCGGGTATGTAGACGACGGCAATATTACCTTATTGGCAAAAGGTGTCGAACTGAAAGGTGAAATCAAAGTCGACGGTACCGTGAGAATCGACGGGCGTCTCGAAGGCGATGTGCATACGAAGGGAGAAGTTATTGTCGGGGAAGACGGCGTTGTGAAGGGGGCCATCCATGCCGACTCACTGATCAGCAGTGGACGTATCAAAGCCACGGTCACGGCGACCGGAAAGATTCAGCTTCTCAAAACTGCGATTCTGATCGGCGAAGTCCATAGTCCTATCATGTTGATGGAGGAGGGCGCCAAATTTCAGGGTGTGAGCGACATGGGCGTGACGGCCTGGCCCGAAGAAGCGCCTCGGTTGCCCAGTAACGTCCGCGACATGAATGCGCATCGTGGGAAAGCGGTTGCGCTGATCGGAAGAGAGCCTGATCTGTAAACTCATTCCGCCGTTGCCCTCGGTGCTGTCCTTACATCAGGGGATCTCGCCGCTTCCATACCGTTTTTCCTACCGTGACAGAGGCTGCCGAATCTGCTATTTACTCGATACCTCTTCAAGAGACTCCGATATCTTCCATGACTCGACAACAGATCTTTTCCATCGTGTTCTTTTCTCTCCTGGTATTGCTCATCTACCAAATTGGGCTGATGTTCAAGCCGTTCTTGTTTTCGGCATTGTGGGCCGGGTTATTGGCCCATTGGGCATTTCCTCTTCATGTCCGTTTGACGAGACTGTTCGGCGGTAGGGACGCACTCTCAGCCGGCATGCTGACCGTCGGGGCGTTGGGAATTGTGATCGTTCCCTTGGTCGCGATGGGAATGATGTTGGTACGGGAGGCCGGCGCAGCCGAGCAAGAGATCCGGTTATGGATCTCGGCCGGCGGACTTCAACGTCTGCCGGATCAAATGGCGACGGTTCCCTTCATCGGCGGTTGGTTGAAATCGGCGGTGTCCGGTACCAGTACGCCTACGATTTCCGTGGAGCAGTCGCTCATGACCGGGGTGAAGGAGCTCAGTCAATTTCTCGTCGGAGGAATGGGGGACCTGCTGAAAAACACGTTCGCGCTCGTGACGAATTTCTTCATTATGTTGTTGGTGCTGTTTTTTCTCTTCACGGATGGCCGACAGTGGCTCGCGGTCCTGTACGATTTGATTCCGATGGAGGAATCGCACAAGTCCAAAATCCTGACTCGGTTGGATCAAACCATTCGGGCGGTGGTGAAAGGAATGCTGGTGACCGCGATCGTCCAAGGCATACTGGCAGGCATGGCTTATCTCGCGCTCGATGTGCCGTTTCCAATGGGGCTCACGGCTTTGACCATCGTGTTGGCGCCGATCCCGTTCGGCGGTACGGGGTTGATATGGGGACCGGTGGTCTTCTACCTGTTCTGGATGGGCGCGACCGGAAAAGCGCTCATTATGTTGGTCTGGGGGATCGGCGTCGTCTCCATGGTGGATCAGATTCTTCGGCCTTGGCTGATCGGCCAAGATGTGCAGATTCCTGTGTTGCTTCTTGTCTTGAGCGTGTTGGGCGGGTTGGCGCTGTATGGATTGCTCGGCCTGTTTGTCGGGCCCATCCTCATCAGCTTGCTGATCACCGCCGTACAAATTTATCGGGATGAATACCATCTCCGGCACACGGTGGTCGTGATGAGCTCTTCCACGCCACCATAAAAGCTTGGGCCCGCGCGGTTACTCCAACGGAATGGTAATGGCGATTCCGCCCATCACATCGTTCAACTTGAAATCCTGTTTCGGGCTCAATGGGTGGCCGTTGTGGCAAGTCACGCAGGCGGAGGAGACCGCACGGTCAGGATAGACAGCTTGGAAGTACTGCTTCTTACCACTCGAAACAATCCCTGTAATCGGCCGTTCGGGTTGGTGCCGAAGGAGTTCCAGGGCCTTTCGCTCAAACTCCGTGGCGGGAGCGTTGCGCTGATAGATCGGAGACAACCCGATGAGCCTATAGCGGATGCCTCGACCGCTCTCGGCTACCAACCGTCCGGAATGCTGAAGAAATTGAGCGGGGAGAGGAAGGGCATTGTCCTGCTCCCAATGTTCCGTCGCGGCGACGATACCTTTTTCTTGCATACGATTGACGATTTGTGTCGTATAGATCGAGCGGTCGGCTTCGAGGACGGCATGGATATAATCGGCGACTTTCTCCGGAGCAATGCCGCCCGAGCTTTCCTTGGCGGATGGAAACGGAATCCCGATCCAAAGTCCGATTAAGAAGAATATTAAGAAGAATGCGATGGCTCCGGCTCGGTATGCGCAGCGTCGGTAGTCCATGGGCCTCCTTCTTGAGACAAGGGGGAATTGGTAGGGAGCGTGACGATGCAGGCGGTACCGCGGCCCTCGGCGCTCTCGATGCGGAGATCACCTCCGAGCTTTCGGATGATGCGTCTCGCGACCGTGAGTCCAAGTCCGGAACCTTCGCCCTGTCCCTTCGTCGTAAAAAATGGATCGAATATCCTGGTTAAGTGTTGTTTTGCGATGCCTGGACCGGTATCAACGATCGTCACGGTCGCGGTCTGGTTCGACACGAGCGTCGTCAGCGTGAGGGTGCCGGCACCTTGCATGGCTTGGGCGGCATTGGTCACAAGATTCACCAACGCTTGCCGAAGTTGATCCGGGAATGCCGACACGGGTGTATCGCCTGCATAGGTCTTGTGGACCATGATATTCTTCATTTCCACAGTAGTCTGTGCTGTAGCCAACGCTTGATCCAGCACATTCTCTAGACGCACCAGCATGGGCTTGTCGGAAGCTTCACGGTTGATCACGCCGGCAAAATCTCGAATAATCGTCGCCATGCGACGACCATGAGCCACGATGTCTCGCGCGCAGTTTTTGATATGCTCCAAGTCCTGTTCATCCTGAATGACTTCTCCCAACCCGATGATTCCAAACAACGGGTTGTTGAGTTCGTGGCCGATGCCGGCGGTCAATACACCGAGGCTTCCCGTCTTTTCCGCTTGAACCAGCTGGTCTTGTAGCCTGCTCTCGTCCGTGGTATCTCGAAGCACCAGCCCAATACCGTCTTCCTCCCCTGGTCTCGTGGGTAATCGGAACCATTGGTATTGATAAATGCGCGAGCCGATGTGAAGTTCAGCGCGAGGCTCGGCTGATTTATGATCCACGCTCGGTGTCAGTGGATCTCTCGACATCGTCTCAGGAGCGACGGTATCTGTGGTGAGCGCGGAATTCCCATTGGTGTGAAATTCCGCTTGAAGCCGTTTCTGAACGGCTGGGTCGAGCGGAAGGATCGTGAACAGCGACGTGCCCGTCATCGGTTCCTGAACTTTGAAAGATTCACGGCCCGCCTGATTGATGTAACGTACGACTTCTTGAGCATCGATTAAAAGAATGGGAGTGGGAACGGCATCCAAGATCTGATCGGTGGACTGCCGGAGGACCTGGACCTCCTGGGTTTTCAACTTCACCTGGTCGGTCAGTCCGGCGAATGCGGCTTTCAGCTGACTATTCATCCGATTAAATTCTTCGGCCAAGTCTTCCAATTCGTCGCCGGTGTCGATCTGAATCGGTGTCCGCAGTTCACCGCGTCCGATGGCCTGCGCAGCCTGTTGCAGTTGTCGTACGGGCGTCACGATGCGGCCGGCGGCGATGTATCCAAGTGAGGCCAGCAAGACCAATGCGACGGCTCCGAACGCCGTGACCCAGGTGAACAGATGCTGAATGGGCGCGAAGAGTTCATCGGACGATTGCCACACGAACGTGTGCCACGAGACTGTGCCGGTAGAGCCGTTGGTCGCTCGGCTGATTTCGGGGAGAGGTGCGAACCCGATCACGGAGGTGTCTTGTCCTCCATGACCGTCGCTCGACGCTTGCACCCACCCAGGATGCTGCGGCGTAACGAGCGGGATTAAGCTTCGATCGGACAATGGGACGCCGGTCGGAAGCAGCGGGCAGCTGATGACGATGCCGTTGGTATCGATCAACATGACATGACCGGTTTTCCCGAATCGAATGACGTGCGTCGAAGGTGAAAAGAATTCTTTGGCGTCGATCACCCGGTGAAGTATCCCGACGACCTCATACCGGAGGCTGTCCATGACCGGAAGTGAAATGGTGAATACATAGGCGTTCACCTGATCATCGAAACGGATATCTTCGATGTAGAGTCTGCCCACCGCTTTGTTGAAGGCGCCTTGCCACCATCGGCTCTCATGGTGGCGAAACGCGGGATGTTCGGTCATGGTCGCGACGAGCATGCCCTGCACATCGGTCAAGAACAGCATCTTCGTCGAGGAACGGACTACGTGCGGAAGCAACTGTCCCGGCGCGCTATGGACGCCGGTAAAGTATTCATGGAGCAACGCGCTGAACGGGTTCTCCATGACGGATTTGATCGCCGTCCGGTCTCGTGCGATCCAACGCCGTTCTAAGTCCGAGGGAGTCGTGGTGGAATTTTGGGCATTACCGCGCGCATCCCGCCGATGTTCCAGCTCTCGGATGAGCATCGGATCATTCGCAATGAGCGCCGTATGGGCGATTTCCTCGGCGAGCAGAAGATCAAGTTTGCGGGCCGCTTCAGTCGCCAGCGCTTCGAAGCTTTCTCCGCTGACTTCCCGGATCTCTTGGGATCCCTGCCAGAATGCCATACCCAACCCGACGATGAGCGGGATGAGACCGACGAGCAACATGGAGAGGATGACTTTGGTTTTGAGTCCCCATCTGGTGCCGGGCGGCGAAGGCATTGGATGTTCGGTCATGATGAAATTGTTCTTTTACCTGTGCCGGGCTCATCGCGAAAAGTGAGGGTGAAGGTTGAGCCGCGGCCGACGTGGCTGTCGACTCCGATGGAGCCATTCATGCGATGGACGACATTTTTAATGTTGTATAAGCCCAATCCCGTTCCTTTCCCCGGTGGCTTCGTGGTGAAAAATGGTTCGAAAATCCGGCTTTGCACTTCCGTGGTCATGCCGCAGCCGGTGTCAGAAACACGAATGTGCGTTGTGCCGGCCACCGCTGAGGTTTCCAGTGTCAAGGTGCCGCGGTGTTCCATGGCCTGGACGGCGTTCGTGATGAGATTGACGAACACATGGAGGAGTTCATCGGGGTTTCCTTTCACGACGACATCAGGCTGATAGAGTTTTCGAATGTCGATATCTTGAAGCGCGACGGCATAGCGGGCGATCTTGAGTGCTTCATCCAGCTTGCCGTTGACGTTGACCAGGCAATCTTGCCGTAAGGATGTGCGGCGTGAGTATGAAGTGAGATCTCGGCAAATGGCGGTCGTGCGCTTGACGGCATCGATGATGTCCCGTGCTTGAGCATGCACGGCATCGAGGTCCACTTCGTCGGCCAAATTTTCCGCCAAACCGAGAATCAGCTGAAGCGGATTGTTCATATCGTGGGCGATGCCTGCCGCAAACGAGCCGATTCCGGCGAGTTTCTCCGCATGGAGCAATTCGGTTTGCAACGTCGATTCATGCTGCACGAGTGTCCAGAGAAGTCGAGACGCCTGTCCGCTGATGATGTCGGTTTCTGCCGGCAGTTGCTCTTGAAGCACCGGCCCCATTGCCGGATCACCGGTGACGTCCATCACGAGATTGAGCGCCGGACTTTTGATCAGATCGTCGACCCGCTCATAGACCGTCACGTTGATTTCCTGTGCGCGCTGGAGTCCCGGTGCCGAGGGGTCCTTGTCGGTAATGCCGAGGATCTCAATCGTGCCGATTTGATGGAGCACATCGAGGAGGGCGGTCCCTCCACGGCCCGCCCCGACGATGGCCACTCTGATCGGAGGCGCGACGGGCACCGATTCGTTCCGTTCGCTCTCGAGTTGCAGACGGGCGTTGGATGACGAGGTGGCCGTCATGCTCTTTCCTGTGATGCCGTCAGTCTATCAAAGATGGGCCAATTCACGTTGTTCCATGGCGCGAGCGACGGAGGCCTTCAATTTCTCGCCTTCCACGGGCTTCACAAGATAGTCCACGACTCCCTGCCTCAGTAACGATGTGGCCATGTCTGTGTCCGGGAATCCGGTCAGAACGATCAGAGGCACGCGGGGGTAGTTCTGGCGGAAGTAGGCAATTGCTTCGATGCCGTTCACTTTCGGCATCCGGATGTCGCAGATGATGACGTCAAGAAGCAGCCGATTTTCGCCCGAGTTGATGACTTCGATGGCCTTTTCTCCGTTCTCTGCCTCCAGGACATCGTAGCCTGCTTTCTGTAGGGTCATTCGAACGACTTTGCGGATGTCGGGCTCGTCATCGACGATCAACACTCGACCATTGGTGCTCTCACCTCCGACAAAAAATCCGGATTTGAATTCGCTCATGGCGACCTCCTTGGTGAAGAGAGAGAAATGTTTGCGTTGCACGACGATTAAGCGCAAAGTCGATGCCGAATCGTGATGCAGGCAACATGGAGCGATTTTCAACAGCTTACATACTAAGAGCGGTTTGATGCTTTTCTATTGGTGGCTCAATTGCACCACCATGATGCTGAAAATCACCAACCGGCTCATTGCGTTTCAAAGCCGATTTCGGCTAGGGTATTGAAAAAGCTAAGAGAGTGGAGGCCGGTGATTACACCCGATGTACTGACTGACTATATTCGTAAGTCCCTGCCGGATGCCGTGGTGACGGTGACCGACCGTACCGGAACGATGGACCACCTCAAGGTCCTGATCGTCTCAGATGGTTTTCACGGAAAAAATCTCTTAGACCGGCATCGAATGATTTATCAGGCATTAGACGTGCCGATGAAGGACGGACGTATCCATGCGCTTGAATTAACCGCACGCACCAGAGACGAGGTATAGGAGGAGACCATGGCCGACCCGATCGAAGAAGAAATCCAGAAGGAAGTGAGGGCCCATAAAATTTTGATTTACGGCAAGGGAACGAAGACCATGCCGATGTGCGGGTTTACGAGAGAGACGATGCAGTTTTTCGACAAGTACGGATACCCTTACGAACTCATCGACGTCCTGTCGCAACCGGCTAAACGGGAAGTGCTCACGAAGATGACCAATTGGCCGACGCTTCCCAAGGTGTTCATCGACGGCACCTTCTACGGTGATACCGATATCCTCGACCCAATGGCTGCTAAAGGCGAAATTGAACCGCTGCTGAAAAAAGCATTTGGGAAGTAGGGAGGGCGTCTCGGCGATGAACGGATGCGCGGACCCGGTTGCGCCATAACGCTTGGAAGCCAGACGGGTGATGAATCCCTTTCTTTTCGTCGGATGCTCCTCTAAGGCTGCGACTTCGTCGCAATGCCGTCGCATCCGGCCTCAGCTGCCAACAGATTTAGCAATTCCTGCTATAGCACGAACCTCTTCGCGCATCCGTTCCTTCCGAGACGTGGAAAGAGAGAGTGTGGAAAGTCATATGGTGAGAAGACTCACGTACATGGCGAGTATGGTGATCGCAGTACTGGGCCAAGTCTTCAGCCTTGGATGTGTTTCTGATCGTTCGCGGAATCATATCGCCTGGGAGCAATCGCGGATTGTCGATCTGACACACTCCTTTGGATCAGAGACAATCGTCTGGCCGACGGAGCAGGATTTCAGGCTCATCGTTCAGCACGCAGAAAATACACCAGGCGGGTACTACTATGCGTCCAATCGTGTGGAGATGCCTGAGCATGGTGGCACGCACATCGATGCACCGATTCATTTTTCAAAAGGGAAGCAGACGCTGGACCGGATTCCAATTGAACATATGATCGGAACCGGCGTCCGAATCGATATCACAGAGCAATGTACTCATGATAGGGACTACCGCGTGACTATTTCGGATTTCGAACGATGGGAAGCAGTGCATGGCCGAATTCAGGACCAGGCTATCGTCCTGTTAAATACGGGCTATGCCCGATTCTGGCCGGTTCGGAAGGACTATATGGGGACGGACTTGAGAGGACCGGAGGGAGTACGGGAACTGTATTTTCCCGGGCTGCATCCGGAGGCGGCAGCTTGGCTGGTGCATGAACGTCGCGTGAAGGCCGTGGGGATCGATACCGCCTCCATCGATTTTGGACGATCGACCAAGTTCGAAACACACGTCGCGCTGCTTTCTCAAAACGTGCCGGTGTTCGAAAATCTCTCTAATCTGCATGACCTACCGGCTCGCGACTTTGACGTCATCGCGCTTCCCATGAAAATCGCCGGTGGAACCGGTGGTCCCCTGCGGATCATTGCAGTCGTGTCATCCTTGCCCTAACTTTCAAGCCACTACAGCAGGAATCAGGATTCCTGAATCTCCGCCAAGCATCAGACCCCGACCCAGGAGAAACCATCGGCCAACGAGGGCAGCTGTCGCTGCATCCAACTCATCGCTTGTCGCGGATTTTTTTAATCCGCGCAGGCCGAGTTTTCTGAGCCCATTGAGTAAACCCATTCGATCCTGATGTTGCCGTGGTAGACTCCACAAGTCTTGTGCAGCGCCTGGATAACACTCCACGGCCTGATAACCCATGGCGGCAAGACGCTTCTTTAGGACAAGACCGCGCTCGGTCAACATCCGCATGGGACCAAGCGTGACAGGGAAGAATCGGATTCCGTAGCGGAGCAGTGCCCGGTCGCACTCACGCAGATGTTCGCCAGATCGATCATGAATCGTCAGCCGTCCGTTCGGCAAACTGAGCGGGGCATCAATTGGGATGAGAATGGGGCGGGCCTCTTTGACGAAATTGAAGATATCCTCATCGCCGAATGCTACGCGCGTTTCAGCGTTCAGATCGCGCAACACACACAGACCAGTCCGGCGCTTCGGTGACCCAGCAAGATCAATCCCCACTACAACTACTACTCGTGCATTTTTAGCCATCAGTGTCTCTGCTGTGACATTGTAGCGGCTTTCTTCCTTGCTCTTTTAGGTTCGAGCAAACCCATGTATACTCGCACTCATGACATTCCGGCAACCGACGATCTCCAAGGAGCCGCGACGGCGACCGAGCAAGCTGAGTCGGCAACTCGCTGACGAGAAGATTGAACGGGCGAGGAATCAGACTCCAGAAGAACGACTGACGATTGCATTGAACCTCTCCGATTTCTGCTACCATTTGAACCGGTGTTCTCCGAAGCCCTAAGCCACATTATTGGACGTTTAGACCAAGCACAGAAGGAACGCTACTTCATTCGTACGCGTTGATCGGTAGTTTTGCAGTGGCGGCATGGGGTGTTGCACGAGCCACACAACTTGGTTGTTCGGTACCAGTGGTGAATTGGCAAGCGCTCGTGCTCTTGAAGCTCTTTGCCGGAGGACCAATTGATTTGCAGGATGCCCGAAGTATTGTTGCAGTGCGAAAACCCGGTGTGACTCATCGAGAAGACCTCATCGCCCAAGCCGATGCGTTAGAACTTACCCAAGAAGTGCGGACTCTGTTCGATTCTGCCACATAAGGAAACTCCTTTTGAGATCCTATTGTGGACTCGTCGCGGACTCGGTTGGAAACTGGATATCGGGAGCCTCCGAACAATTCGCAGAGAACAGCCTCTTTCTGAACATCTGCCCTCTTAGTCGATCGATCAATTGATAAAGGAGTCGTGTTTAAGTTCCATACGCAATTTTGGCAAGTGGTTCAGCGGTTCCAATATTATCAACCTAGGCCTGGTACTGGGGTTCATTACTATAATTTGAGATATGCCGCTGAGGGCAGGTTAGTTCGTGATGCTGAGTCCAACCTGCTATGGAAAGACTTATGCACTGTTGACCTATCTTTCGAGGCGTCCAGTGATATCCCGTTCCATGAATTGATAGCCGATGAGAATTCGTTGATACATTTGAAACGACAGGAGGCAGCGGTGAGCTGTGGTGATCAGATGGTGGAAAAGTTCTTTGGGAAATAAGTCCGGAGGGGCATGGCGGAGGAACGGGGACTACCGAGCCATTGCCGATGAAAAAAACTAGAACTGACAGAAAGGGGAGGGATAGTCTACTAGGCCACGATAGCCTGTTTGGTTTCGTCCAGATGTTTCTGCAGGTAGGTCATGAACGGTGTGCCGCCGGTGCCGACCGCCGTGGGGTTGCTTGTACTCGTTTGATGCTGACGGTTGATGTAGCTGTCTGCATAGCCGATGTGGATTTCTCTGAATTTCACCAATAGGCTAATGCAAGCACAGTAGGCTGACCACAGTTCAGGGTGACGCTGCCTACAATCATGGACATAGCCGGAAAGGATGGCGCGACCTTGGCTGTCCGTCTGGCTCTCCAGGGCTTGAAGAAAGGCGCGGTGACGGGGCGGCATATATTCCCGCATTTCTTGTAGATAGACCGTCAAGGGATCAGGCGCATGACGGATGCCTAGTCCCGCGTCAAGACAAGGGACGATCGAGCTCTGCGCACCGGTCTCGCCACGAAACTGTTGCGGTTGTTGCGCATAGGCTTCGACGTTGTCATAGATGAGGCCGTTGGGCAGCGACGGATTGTTTTTCCAGCCGTGAATGTAGGGCCGTACGCGAGTGTAATACACATAGGGATCGCAGCGCTCTTTCATGCGGAGCAACGTGTCCCGCATGGCAGTTTGAGACGACGCCAAGGTCTGTAGTCCCAATAGTACCTCATCATCCTTCTCTTCCGCGGCTCCGTTAATCGCCCTCAGCAATCCCTCCAAGCCGATTCCCGCCTGCCGTTCGATCTGGATATGTACGACAACGAACCACTCTTCATCCAGCCCACCGAGGAAATTCTGCAGCAGCACGATATTGTCGAGCTGAATGGGTTTCGTCCCGTCAAGCCGACGCCAGTTGTCCAGCGCATAGGAGGCATAGGAAAGCACCGGCGGACGGCCGAGCTTCCGGGCAATTTCATACCACGGCCGCGCGAGTTGAGAGGGTAGTTTAAGGGCCGGCTGTCCCGGCGTTTCCAAAACATAGGCGTGACCGGCGAATGAAAGAATCCGCATGGCCGCTCGTAATTCCTCATTGCGCCAGCGAGATGGAACGGATGAAAGCAACGACGGTTGTTCGTCGATAAACTGCCGGACCCGATGTGTACTCAGCAATTTCGGCATTTCATGGCCGAGATGATTCAGTGTGGGACAGTCGGGCAGCGTTTCACAAGGATCCGACGGCAGGAATCCCCGCTCCGGGGAGATATCAAAATCTGCAAGCGACAGCGGTTGGAATGTGGAGGATTTCACAGCGGCTCCTTGACCACACTCTACCACTCGTTCACGATATTGCAATCGGTCTATAACAAAAAACAAACCCGTAAAGAGTTATAGCCCGAAAGGCACGCAAGAACTGACTCAAAACTAAAAGGCCACCTTCTCAGGTGGCCTTTTAGTTTTCTCCTCTCTCAAGCAGGTGTGGTGCGGGTGCTCTCTATTGCGCGCCAATTTCATCCGTCCCCCTGAGCGCGTCGAGATGCGCTCTTTACCTTTTAAGCACCGCCTGAATCAGGATGCTCAAAATGGCATCCCGGCTAGGCCGCAGGGAGCTCGGCGACTGAGAACGACGCCGGGGGACATTTTCAGCATCCTGTTATGTTCCCATTTCCCAGGATGCAAGATATTTCTTCTGCTCCGCCGTCAATATGTCGATCGATACGCCCATGCCGGCCAGCTTGAGCCGGGCGATTTCTTTGTCGATGGCCGGAGGCACGGGATAGACTTTCTTTTCGAGCTGTTTGTAATTCTTGACGATATACTCCGCGCTGAGGGCCTGGTTGGCAAAGCTCATATCCATGACGCTGGACGGATGCCCCTCGGCGGTGGCGAGGTTGACGAGCCGGCCTTCGCCGAGCAAACTGACACGATGACCGTTCTTCTTGAGCGTAAATTGCTCGACTCCCGTACGGACCACCTTGCGCGTGCCGGCAAGTTTTTCGAGGGTCGGGATATCCAGCTCCACGTTGAAGTGTCCGCTGTTGCAGACGATGGCGCCGTCCTTCATGGCGGCAAAATGTTCGCCCCGGATCACATGGATATTGCCCGTGACGGTCACGAAGAAATCGCCGACCGGAGCGGCTTGTTCCATCGGCATCACGCGGAAACCATCCATGACGGCTTCAAGACCTTTTAACGGATCTATCTCGGTCACAATCACGTCGGCCCCCATGCCTTTCGCGCGCATGGCGATGCCGCGCCCGCACCAGCCATAGCCCACGACGACGACCACTGAGCCGCAGACCAAGCGGTTCGTGGCGCGCACGATGCCGTCCATGGTGGATTGACCGGTGCCGTAGCGATTGTCGAACATATGCTTGGTATCGGCGTCGTTGACGGAAATCACCGGAAACTTGAGCACTTTTTTTTCAGCCATACTGCGCAACCGGATCACTCCGGTGGTCGTTTCTTCCGTGCCTCCAATGACGTTCCGCAACAGTTCTTTTCGCTTCGAATGCAGGTGCGAGACCACGTCGGCGCCGTCATCCATGGTGACATGCGGGCGGTGAGCAATGGCGGACTCAATGTGGCGATAGTACGTAGCGTTGTCTTCGCCCTTGATCGCAAAGGTCGGGATGCCTTCATGTTGCACCAACGCCGCGGCGACATCGTCCTGGGTGCTGAGGGGGTTTGAGGCACAGAGGCGGACATCGGCACCGCCGGCTTTCAACGTGAGAGCCAGGTTTGCCGTCTCAGTGGTCACGTGCAAACAGGCTGTGACGCGAACGCCCTTCAGCGGCTGTTGTCGTTTAAAGCGCTTACGAATCAACCGCAACACAGGCATCGTTGCTTCGGCCCATTCGATCTTCGATCTGCCTTGGTCCGCCAGCTTGATATCTCTGACATCGTAATCCACGAAAGTCCTCCTCGTCGAAAAGAAGGCTCAGGTAAGGCGAGGCTGAGTGAAAAACCCAACCTCTCCTAAGCCTGAGCCTCAGTTATTAAACCGTAACCTTGGCCTCAGTCTGTCGTCGTTACAGACCAGCGTCCTTGCGCAACGCCTTCGTCTTATCGGTTTTCTCCCATGTAAACTCTGGCTCGGTACGTCCGAAGTGTCCATACGCGGCCGTCTTGCGGAAAATCGGCCGTCGAAGCTTGAGATGGTCAATGATGCCACGCGGAGTCATGGGGAAATGCTTGCGCACGAGTTTGTCGAGAATATCGACTGACACTTTTTCAGTCCCTTTGGTGTCGACGAGTACAGACACCGGATCGGCGACTCCGATCGCATAGGCCAGTTGCACTTCGCACTTGTCGGCCAAGCCGGCGGCCACGAGATTCTTGGCAATATATCGGGCCATATAGGAGGCGGAGCGGTCCACTTTTGTGGGGTCTTTGCCCGAGAAGGCACCGCCGCCGTGGCTGCCATGGCCACCGTAGGTGTCGACGATAATTTTCCGGCCTGTGAGGCCTGTGTCGCCCATCGGACCACCGACGACGAAACGACCGGTCGGGTTGATGTGATGTTTGACCCCGGTTGGATCATAGAGCCCTTTCGGCATCACGGGCTTGATGACCTTTTCCATGATGTCGCGCTCAAGCTGCTTGTTGGTCACATCGGGGCTGTGTTGCGTGGAGACGACGATCGTATCGATCCTCACAGGCTTGCCGTTTTTGTACTCGACCGTCACTTGCGATTTGCCGTCAGGCCGTACCCACTTCAGAATGTTCTTTTTGCGCACCTCCGCCAGACGCTTGGTCAGCCGGTGGGCCAAGACGATCGGCATCGGCATGAGCTCGTCCGTTTCATTGGTGGCGTAGCCGAACATCAACCCTTGATCGCCGGCCCCGCCGGAATCGACCCCCATCGCGATATCACTTGATTGCTGGTGAATGGCCGTGAGAACCGAGCAGGTATGAAAGTCGAACCCCCACGACGCATCGCAGTAGCCGACGTCCTTAATGACATCTCTGATGATATCCGGAATTTCGACATAAGCCTTGGTGGAAATTTCTCCCGCTACAAAAGCGATCCCGGTGGTCAGGATCGTTTCGCAGGCGACGCGGGAATACTTATCCTGAGCAATAATGGCGTCTAAGATGCCGTCGGAAATCTGGTCGGCAATCTTATCCGGGTGTCCTTCAGTGACCGATTCCGAAGTAAACAAGAAATTGTCTCGCATATACCCCTCGTGGGTTCAGGTTATGGAATACCAGCGTTGCTGTGTCTGCTGATGGTGAATGTGACGAGTGGTGCCGAGTGACAGACCACGCACAAACTTCGGCAATTCTAGAGAGATCAGTCGGCTTTGTCCATCACTTCGATCGTAGGGGGAAATTTATCACCCGTGTCTGCTTGACTCAGGTTTTTACGGACTTGTAACATACGTTCGTCGCAAGAGAATCCACCGATAACGAAGTATGGAAGCTTGATCGTAGCGGTCACGGCTATTTTGACGGCAGCTTAGACTGTGCCCATCTGTATCATTGACATGAAGCTTCATCGAGCGGTGTTGGGTTTCACTTTTATGGCAGTCGGTGCGTGGTGCACGACACCGTTCTCCCAGGCAGAATCACCTCACCAGAAGAAACGGCCGGGCTTCGAACGCGGTGTCATTCAAGTCGGTGACGAAGCGCCGAATTTCACGCTGCGTGACCTAACCGGCAATGCCATGAGTTTGTCTCAGCTCAGAGGGAAGGTCGTCTTATTGAATTTCTGGGCCACCTGGTGTGGACCGTGCCGTGTCGAGATGCCGGCGATGGAACAGCTGTATCGGACGTTGCCGCGAAGGGAGTTCGAAATCCTGGCGGTGTCGACGGATCCACAGGGTGCGGCGGTCACCCGTCCGTTCCAGCGGGAAATGGGGTTCACATTTCCCATTCTTCATGACTCGGAATACCGCGTGGGCCTGACATATGGGGCACGTACGATTCCGATCACGTTCATGGTCGATCGCCGAGGCATCGTGCGACAAAAAATTTTCGGTGCCCGTGATTGGGACTCACCGGAGGCCCGTGACTTGATTCACGAACTGATGAAGTCATAGCCATGACGCAATCCATCCCGCAGATTTCGCTCATTGCCGCCTTTTCCGCGGGACTCCTTTCATTTGTGTCCCCCTGCGTGCTGCCGTTGGTGCCGAGTTATATTTCCTACATTACCGGCCTGTCGGTCGAGCAACTGACAGACGCGTCCGAACGGATGAAGTTCAAGAAGGCGATCGTCTTGAACTCGTTGTTATTTATTTTCGGGTTTTCATCGGTCTTCATTGCGTTCGGTGCCTCGGCCAGCTTTTTCGGCCAGATTCTCATCTCCCACCAAGATCTGATTCGCCGCATTGGTGGTGTGTTGATCATCGTATTCGGGCTGTATCTGCTCGGACTTTTGAATCTGAAGTTTCTAAAAATGGAGCATCGGTATCAGTTCCGCAGCAGGCCGGCCGGGTATCTGGGGTCATTCTTGATCGGTGTCGCATTCGCCGCCGGTTGGACTCCCTGTGTCGGGCCGGTTCTGGGATCCATTCTTCTCTATGCCAGTACGACCGACTCTCTTCTTAATGGAGTCGTGTTGCTGACATTCTATTCGTTCGGGTTAGGATTGCCGTTGTTTCTGACGGCACTGGGCGTTGATCGGTTCTTAGCGTATTTCAAAGAAGTGCGGGCTTATCTGTGGGGCGTTTCGACGGTGAGCGGCGTTATGCTGGTCCTCGTCGGCGTGATGATCTATGCCAATTCGCTCACCATCGTGACAAGTTTCCTAGAGCGATACGGCATCGGCTGGTATCTGGGGCAGTAGATAGCGTCAGCAGGAGGTGGTGTAAGACATTCCGGGCGACCGTTGCTTACTCAGGACTCATTCCTCAGCACTCGTTACTATCTCGTTACTATTTCAATCAGCACCAGGCGCCAAGACGGCAGACTGTAAAGCCTTGTCCCAGTGTGGTGCCAAACGAGTCGAGCGATGGGGGAATGCCGAGCGTTCCGATCGCTGAAGGTGGAGAGGGACTCGCGGCCGGTCGATTGCTTCGGACCATCCCCGGGCCGGCATCGGAAAGGAGGGGCGATTCCGACTTTTGGGCAAGGAGCGTATTTGGTTGAGCTCCGCCGATTTTCTCCAGCAAGCTCTTTCCATCCCCGGCAGCCGTACTGTTCGGATACTTTTCAACCAATGCGATCAGATTCTCCCGTGCCCAATCGTCGGCTCCCATTTCATGGTATGCCTTAGCGAGAAAGTACAAGGCTTCTGCGGCGACGGGCTTATCAGGATAATCTTTTAAGATTTGCTGGAACCGATGCGTGGCGGCGAGGTAAGAGCCTCGCCGGAAATAGAATTGTCCCACGAAGAGATGCATCTGAGCCATCCAATCATGGCACTCCTCCAGTTTTTGCTGAGCCTGGCTATCGTACCGGCTGCCGGAAAATTCTTTTCTCATCTGCTCAAATGCGGCGATGGCCTTTTGCATGGGTTCAGGATCACGATCAATGGTCTTCGCCATCTTGAAATGGATTTCTCCGATTCGAAATGCCGCGTACGGAGCCAAGACGTGATTGCGATGGAGCTCCAGGAAATGTTTGTACTCGACTAATGCCTCCGCGTACTCTTCTTTTTCAAAATACGCCTCCCCCCGCTTCATGATGACGTTGGGATGGTAGTGATTCTCAACCGTGTCTCCGAGAAAAATTTGTTCATCGGTGCCACTCAGGGCCTTCTTGATCCCGCTTCGCACGTCGCCGGGTGAGAAATCACCGGCGCACGAGACCATGAACAGAGAGCCAACGCCGAGCCACGCCGCCAGGCATACCCCCGCTGGTCTTGCTAACGGCCTGGGACTGATTCGAAGAGAGTGAGGATGCATGGGCCATAGAGATAGCAAGGATATGGGAAAAAAGCAATGACACAGGCGGTTTGGCGACACGTTGGTTGACCTACCCCCTTGTGGTCCCTATAATCCCGGCCCACGTTGGAAGTACGAGCAATTTCGCCCGTGTAGCCGATAATTGAGGGACATGATTCGAGCAAAAATCATTGGAACAGGCAGTTATCTCCCTCCCCGGGTCGTACACAATGAAGAGATAGCCGGGAGATTGGGGCTCACGACGGCACACGTCCAACGGTTGACCGGTATCCGAACCCGTCATTGGGCCGCCGATCATGAGGCGTCTTCCGATATGGCCGTCGCGGCGGGACGTCGGGCGCTTGATGCTGCGGATTGTGCGGCTTCTTCCATCGATGCCATCATTCTTTCCACGACCTCTCCCGATATGGTATTTCCTTCAACGGCCTGTTTGGTCCAACGAGGATTGGGATGTCGACAAGTGGGGGCATTCGATGTGTCCGCCTCCTGCTCGGGATTTTTGTACGGGCTCTCGATGGCACAGGCCATGATTCAGAGCGGACAGGCCAAGACCTGTCTTGTCGTGGCCTCGGAGGTCAAGTCCCGATCTCTCGATCTTCGGGATGAAGCGACGGCGCTGTTGTTCGGCGACGGGGCCGGTGCCGTCATACTACGGGGCGAAGAGAACCGAAGCCCTGAATGGAGAGGAATCTTGGGAATCAGATTGTATGCCGATGGGGCACATCATGGACTCATTCGGGTCTCCGGCGGAGGATCACGGAAACCCTTCTCATCAGACATGGTGCGCAAACAGGAGCATAGGCTTCGCATGAAGGGAACATCGCTTTTTCGGATCGCCGTTCGCCGGATAGAACAGGCCGTGCGGGAGATCTTGAAAGAATTCGGATGTTGTCCCGGCGATCTCAAACAAGTTGTCCTCCACCAAGCAAACGGTCGCATCTTGTCTCACGTGGCCGATCGTCTGGGCATGAGCCAGGACCGATTGGCATCGGTGATCGAACGTTATGGCAATACGTCTTCCGCGTCTCTGTCGATCACGCTCGATGATGTGGTTCGCGGCGGGAACATCTCGCCGGGTGATCTGGTGCTGCTCGGCAGTTTCGGCGGCGGACTGACTTGGGCAACGGGCCTCCTACGATGGTAAAGGCGTTGGTCGGAAGTGCGGTTCGTGCGGTTGCTCATCATCGACGCACCAGAGTGAATCAGGGGTATGAGGGATGATTTTCGGCCTGCTTCCCAAAGAAGAAGCGTTTTTTGACTTATTTAAACAGGCGGCCCACAACGTCATTGAGGGAAGCCGTCTGCTCAAGGAGTTGATGGAGGACTATGCGAATGTCCAGCAAAAGATTGAGCGAATCAAGGAAGTGGAGCATATAGGAGACGGGATCACGCACGACATCGCCTTGCGCCTCAATCAAACCTTCCTGACTCCGCTTGACCGCGAAGACATCCACGATTTGGCCAGCGCACTGGATGATATTCTCGACGCGGTGGAGGCGGTGGCCGACCGGTTCGCCATCTATAAGATCACGCAGCCTACCGAGAGTGCGATTCGACTGGGCGATATTCTCTATCGTGCTTCCGTCGCGGTGGGTCGCGGGGTCGATCATATCGCCATGTCTCATGAGGAAGTGAAAGAGTACGGTGTACAGGTGAATAGCCTGGAGAACGAGGCTGATCGTGTGTCACGCGATGCCATTTCAGAGTTGTTTGAGAAAGAGGCGAATCCGATCGCCGTCATCAAGTGGAAAGAAATTTATGAAACCTTCGAAGAAGGAACCGACCGTTGTGAGGATGTCGCCAACGTGATCGAGCGCATTGTGCTCAAACAGACCTAGTCGCCCATGAATGGAACGCGCGGCTATGATGATGTCTGTGTGCCCTCAAGCCCTCCATGCGTGAATAGCCTTCAGATAAGCGGATAGCATTCAATCACATCATGACTGAACTCAGCGGCATCCTACTCTTGACGGTGGTGTTGGCGCTCCTGTTCGACTTTTCGAATGGGTGGCATGATTGTGCCAACGCGGTGGCGACGGTCGTCTCCACCCGTGTGTTAAGCCCCATCGCCGCCGTGGTATTGGCCGGAGTGTTGAATGTCGCCGGGGCCTTTTTTTCGACGGCCGTGGCGAAAATGATCGGGGGTGGCATCGTCTTTCCGGACGCGATCACGAATACCGTTGTGGCCGCAGCGATGGGCGGCGCGATTCTCTGGAATTTTCTTACCCTGATGCTGGGATTGCCGACGAGTTCCTCTCACGCGCTGATCGGTGGACTCGTGGGCTCGGCGGTGGCGCACGGCGGCTGGGTGGTGGTTCAGTTCAACGGCCTGCGCAAGATTCTCGAAGCCATGATTCTTTCTCCTCTCTTGGGATTCGGGATAGGATTTCTCCTGATGGTCCTGGTCAGCTGGGTGTTTTTTCGAGTTCATCGGGGCGTGGCGACCAAGGTATTCAGCCGACTCCAAATCGTGTCGGCCAGCTTCATGGCATTCAGCCATGGGGCGAACGACGCGCAAAAGGTCATGGGAGTCATCACGCTTGCCTTAGTGGCATCCGGCCATTTGACGTCGACCGAAGTGCCGACGTGGGTGATCGTGGCTTGCGCGCTGGCGATGGGGCTCGGAACCACTGTCGGCGGGTGGCGGATCATTCGGACTCTCGGGATCAAGATGGTGAAGCTTGAGCCGGTTCACGGATTTTGCGCTGAGACGGCAGCGGCTTCGGTGTTGCTGTTCACCGCGCACTTCGGTCTTCCGGTCAGCACGACTCACACCATCACTTCCGCGATCTTGGGCGTGGGATCGACCAAGCGCCTGTCTGCGGTTCGATGGGGAGTCACGAACAAGATCTTTTCGGCGTGGGTGTTCACATTGCCCGGGGCCGCACTGTTAGGAGCGGGGGTCTACGTCCTGCTTGCGTCGTTCATGTGAGGAAGCTTGTGAGTCATGGTGTTGAGTGGAAGACGGACCACGAATCGACTCCCCTGAGGATGATTTGCTTCGACCCACACCTGTCCTCCATGCCCTTCAACGATGTGCTTCACAATCGCCAGTCCGAGTCCTGTCCCTCCCAACTCTCGTGACCGGGCTTTGTCGACGCGGTAAAACCGTTCGAAGACACGGGGCCGGTCCGCTTCGGGAATCCCGATTCCGGTATCGGCGACGCTGAGCTCGATCGCACAGGGTGCCGGCTCGTCACTCCCGACGGAGGGCACCAGCTTGGCGCCGACCGTAATGGTTCCCCCCGTCGGCGTATATTTGACGGCGTTATCGAGCAGATTGGTCAAGACTTGCACGAGCCGGCCTTCATCACCCGCCACCGGGGGAAGCGATGGATCGACTGCTGTGACGAGCCGGTGGCGATTTTTCTCCGCGATGGGTTTAATCGTCGACAGCGTCCGATCGAGGAGGGAACGCAGTTCAAGCGGTTCTTCCTTGAACGAGACGCTGCCTGATTCGATTTTCGACAACTCCAGCAAATCTTCAATGATCAGATTCAGCCGATCGCTTTGCTTGAGGATGATTTCTAAGAATTTTACAGAGGCGGCAGGATCATCCTTGGCCCCGTCAAGCAGCGCTTCGACGTAGCCCTTGATCGAAGTGAGTGGAGTTCGAAGTTCATGAGAGACATTGGCCACGAAGTCTTTTCGTATCTTCTCCAGGCGCCGCAGTTCGGTTATGTCGTGGAACACCAAGACCACACTGGCCTCGTTTTCCCGTTCGCCTCCCGCGGGGGAGGCTTCAACTTGAAGGCATCGTCCGTTCAATGGCAGCACAATTTCATCCTGATGATGCGTGCGTGATCGTAGCATGACTGTCACCAGGTCATTGAGCTGTTGATGACGAAAGAGTTCGGCACAAGATCTCCCCCGAGCCTCCACGCGGGAGATGCCGAACATGCGTTCCAACGCCGGATTCATTTGCAACACCTGGCCGCGACGGTCCAACACCATCACGCCTTCGACCATTGAGGTCAACACGGCGAGCAGCTGGGCACGGTCTTCCGAGAGTTCATCGATCTTGGCGTGAAGCTGATCCGCCATGTGATTGAGCGTCGAGGCCAGGAGGCCGACTTCATCTCGGGCGGTCGTTCTGACGTGAAATGCCTGGTTGCCGGAACTGAATCGGCGGGCCGCCGACGCGATGTCGGAAAGGGGTTTGGTGATGCTGTGAGCCAGCCAGACACTCAGCGTCAGGGCGACAAGGAAAGCGAACCCGAGCGCGAGGAAGAGACGTTGCTGTAGCTCCGAGAGTTCACGGTCCAGGACGACCATTGGAAGGCCTACCCGAACCACAAGCGGCGATGCCCCCCGTGCTGGCTGCATGAGAATGGCACGATACATCGTTCGCTCGCCGGTCGTGTGACTGGGACGGATATCCTGTCCCTGCCCCGTGGAAAAGGCCTGTCGGATTTCGGGTCGAGACTTGTGATTCTCAACGGCGGACACGTCGGTATCCCGTACGGCACTGTCTGCAAGCACGGTTCCGTCTTCGGCGATCAGCGTCACTCGGGCGGAGGCTCGGTTGCCGAGGTCGCGCGCCGTCTCTTGTAAGGATGAAAGTGTCGGAGGTGCAGAAGATGAGTGAAACAGCGGTTGAAAGCCGTATTCGACCAGCTTGGTTTTTGTCTCCAGCGCATCACCGAATTGCGTGAGGTGTCGCTGTTCGAGGGATTGAATCGTCATCACACCGGCAATCAACAGCCCACAGGCGACCGCCACAAGCGTCCCGAACGCCACTTTCCATCGAATCGACCATGTCATCCCGACACGTCGAAGTCTTTAAGTTTATAGCCCAACGATTTCACGGACACGATGGCCTCTTCGAGAAGCGGCAGCTTCTGTTTCAACCGGCGGACATGCACGTCGACCGTTCTGGTCGTGCCGTAGTAATCATAGCCCCACACGGCATTGAGTAGAACTTCCCGGGTCAAGACACGCCCCCGATTCCGAAGGAGATGTTCAAGCAGACCGAATTCCTTCGCCGTCAAGGGCACCTCTTTCGTTCCGATGGTGACCTCATGCCGGGCCAGGTCCATGGTGAGCGTATCATACCGGTACAGACCGGGCCCGGTAGAGGGGGCGCGCTCGACTCGACGCAGCAAGGCCTTCACACGGGCGACCAGTGCCTTGGGGCTGAACGGCTTGGTCACATAATCATCGGCGCCCAACTCAAGACCGACGACCGTGTCCGATTCTTCGGCTTTCGCCGTCAGCATGAGGATCGGCAGCATGGCGGTATCCGGAACGGAGCGGAGGCGTTTGCAGACTTCGAGTCCATCCATTTCAGGCAACATCAGATCGAGGACGACCAGATCGGGTTTGTCCTCTTTGACTTTCTTCAGAGCTTCGAGTCCGCTCATCGCTGTGACAGGGCGAAATCCCTCTTTCTCCAAATAGTGCCGGACGAGCTGCAGAATATCCTGCTCGTCTTCAACGATGAGAATTTTCTTATGACTGGAGGCCCCCATAGGACACTGAGCGTACGAGTGAGGAGAGAGAGAGTCAAGCGAATGGGCAAGAGTCAGGAAGGTAGCGAATTCATGATGTGCAGCTCATTTGTAGGCGACTGCCGCGCTCGACGACCCGGCCAGATGAATCGTCTCGAATCGTGTGAAGCCGGCTTCGCCGCACCACCGGCGGAAGTCCGCTCCTGAATAATCGAATGCATCGCCGAATTCGATGAGCATGTTGAGCGACATCAGCAGTCCCTGCACGTTCTCGCGTCGGGCATCATCGATCAATGCTTCGATGGCCACCAAAGCGCCTCCCGGCGGCAATGCGTCGTAGGCTGATCGGATCAGGTGCATCTTTTTCTCCAGATTCCAGTCATGCAAGATCATGCCCATCGTGATGATGTCGGCCTTCGGCAGCTCGTTCTTGAAGAAGTCGCCGGACGCCGTGCTCACGCGACTCGTCAAGCCGGCAGCGGCGATATGCTTCTTCGCAATCGGTTCGACCACCGGCAGATCGAAACTGGTGCACGTGAGGTGAGGATGTCGCTTCGCGACTTCGACGCTGAGCAGACCGGTGGCGCCGCCCACGTCGCAGAGAGTTCGGAAGTTCGAGAAGTCGAATTTTTCCGCGAACGCCTCGAAGTTGATGCGCGAAAGTCCGGTCATCGCGCCCATGAATTGCTCCAACCTTGGGAGGTTCGAATAGAGTTCTTCAAACATTCCCTTCTGGCCGTGTTTGACCTCGTTCTGCGGCCGGCCAGTCCGTAACGCTTCGGGCAGGTCGTTCCAAAATTTGAACAGCCGTGCATTGAGCATCACTAAAATTCCTCCGATGTACCGCGGACTCGCCGCATCGAGGAACATGGAGCCTTCTGGTGTGTTGAAATACTTGGCCTGGGAGCCGTCACCGTCGCGGTCGAGAAATTTCATCGCCACGAGGGCATCAAAAAAATCGGGGTTCGCGCGTGGGTGGAATTGCAATTCTTGACCCAACTCAGTGCCGGTAAGACGACGACCGGCAAGTTTCGTGAAGAGACCGACCTCGACGGCCGTGAGCAAGACCTTGGAGCCCCAAAAGCCGAAGGCGGTTTGCAAAATGGAAGAAGGGTTTGGCGTTGTGTTCATATCAAAAGCAATTTCCATGGTGTTTACCGACTTTCATTGGGATTTTCGTCCAGCAATCTGCTGCTTCTCTCGTCAAATATCCACGAGAAGCCCACAGATATCGATCATTACCCTTACGTTGCCCGTGGTATTCTTACGTGCGACTGAGAAGATGAGGTTGGATCCGGCGTCCGCATAAAGAATTAATCCCTGGCTTCCGAAATACCTCGTCGGAAATTCGGGTTCATCTATCTCGGAAATGCCGGTGGGCGCAATGGGATAGATCCCTACCTGAGAACGTGTCGTCACGTGAAGGGCATAGAAAAGGGACTGGTTCGGGTGCCCGAAACCATTGATGCCGAGAAATTGGGCATGGAATCGTTTCTTTCGGGGAACGGTCACGAGGACGGTTTCTTTGGTGCTTTCTCCATCACTCAGATTGACGACCGCTCCGGTTTGAAAAGGTCGTTGAGCCATCTGTACCACCTCCTTTTTCCCATATTCCCATGGAAGCAAGAGCGAAGAGTTTCATTGTCACGGGGAAATGAAACCTCGGCAGACTCCTGGAAATGCCTTGTTCTCGGCTATTTCTTCTTCACCACTCGTGTCACGATCCGTTCGGCACGGCCGATAGCTTGGCCCAGGAAGGTGCCGACGGCTTCACCGACCTCTCTTGCCTGACGACTGGCGGGTAAGGACTTCGTCTTCTTGATGCCTTTCTTAAGCCGACGGCTCGATGTGGACACGGCACCGGCAACGGTCTTTTTGAATTGACGAGCCGTCCCGCCGGCCTTGCCTCGCAGAGCCTTCCCCTTTCGCACAACCTGCTTGCCGGCAGCAGCAACTTTTTTAGCAGGTCTCTTTTTCATAGGACCTCCTATGTTTGTGCCATCCGACCGGCTCGCAACATACCAAGCCTTTATAAGACGAGCAAGATCTCCCGGGCACATTGTCCAATTTCTCAAATCCAGTAGGGCGCGTACAGGTCGGATTATCTTGAGGCCTTTCGTTCGCAGTTGACCGGTCATGAGTACAGTGCCGTATCTCACTACGTGCTAAGCCTGGCGGCGCAATTCCGCTGTTCTGCTTACGATTGCGAGTTAGTCGCATCGGCGAAAGATTTGCGCGTGTCCTGAGTGCCGATGGACCGGCAGACAAGTATGAGATGCGGTCCTATGCACATAACAAGTGTGACCCTAAAGCTTCTCATGAGAACTTCTCGTATGTGGCCCGCTCATTCAGCGCCGCAGAAATTGCACTTATGAATTGGATCTGTGCTATTTGTTTGAGGACATGGGCATGACTCAAGCAAAATGTTTCCGGGATGACACTTGACCATGTGATGCCGTCAGGCTAGTATCCATATCGATAGCATTATGGATGCTCGCTGAGAGGAGATGGCGATGGCGACCCTGACCATCAAGAATGTTCCTGAGCCAGTGGTGAGGCGACTGAAACAACAGGCGGCCGCGCAACATCGTAGCCTGAATTTTCAGGTCATCTGGTACCTCGAGCAGATGACCCATAGTGCCCCGGTGGATGCGGATGTGTTATTGACTCGTGCTCGGGCGCTTCGCCGCACGTCGAAGGGAGTCAAGGTGACGGATCGCCTCCTGGGCGATCTGAAAACAGTGGGTCGGCCATGATCGTCGCCGATACGAATCTTTTGGTCTATCTCTATATCCAGGGGCAACGAACGGAAGAAAGCGAAGCCGTACTGCGGCGCGATTCTACATGGGCGGCTCCGCTATTATGGCGATCTGAGTTTCGCAACGTGTTGATCGGGTTAGTCAGAAAATGCGCGTTGTCGCTGGAGGCAGCGGCGGCTATCGTGGAAGAAGCTGAACGGTGGTTGACCGGTTATGAGTATAGCGTCATCTCCCATCACGTACTGAGTCTTGCGGCGCAATCGGGTTGTTCAGCATACGATAGCGAGTTTGTCGCCTTGGCGCAAGATTTACGCGTGCCCTTAGTCACCACGGATAGACAAATCCTCAAAGCATTTCCCACAGTTGCGGTCTCGCCATCTGCGTTTGTGGGCTGAGTAACCACAGGACGAAGACATATCTATGGCTGAGTTTGGGGAAACTTTGAGGACCGAGTTTTGCCAAACGCTATTTGCTCTGAACCGGAATCCATCCAGACAAGTATGAAATGCGGTCTTATGCACAGAACGAGATGGGAACCTAGAACTTGAAGCGGAAATGTGATGCGCAATATAAGATTTGACCCCACTCTTCCTATGATGACGACACCTTAAAACGACATAGGATTCTATTGAAAAATTAATCGAAGACTTTTCGTCCGCGCGCTTGTCTGAAACATGCGCCGAAGACCAGTAGATGAATCATAGGCAAGAGGGAGAGCTTGTCTTACGCTTCCTTTTGTGCGGATGTCGAACCGAACCCAAGCATGCTCAATGATGTGTAACTCACCAAAAACTACAATAGGCGCAATTGGTACCTCAAAAAGTATAGGGCCCTCATTCCCATCCAGCGGCGACGGTACAGCTGTACCATCTTCTGTGTGTCGTGTAGAGTGAACTTCAAATTGTGAGTTCGGATCAGCAAAAGTTGTACCTTGGGATTCATCCGGCGCATCGCAATCTGGATGTACATCACTCACACTGGAGGATCCCTTGGCACTTGTAACACCCACGAATGGATTATTCCAGTAGATATAAATCGTATCTGCTAACTCCGGTTTAGGAGGAGGTCCGCCGGGAACAACTAAGGGAACTTTACCTATTTTATATTTAACATATCCTTCTGTTCCTGTGGCTATGCCAGACGACTCCGCTTGCCATGCCTGTTCAGTTTTAGCTTCAATTATAGATGGGGGTTCCCAACCACCAGGAGTCCAGATACCACGAGTCAAGGAATTCCCACAGTGGTGGTCATAGACTTTAATCAAGGGGAACTCAGTGTGATTCGACAAGTAGACTCTGAACATTCGGACAGCCACAATTCCTCCCAGTCAACTTACATTAATGTTGGCAAACTCTAATCCGTCTTTGACAACCGTGACAATTATCAACGCTTGAGCAATGTATGGGCAACGAATGTCAGGGTAATCTTGATACCTCCTACACAGTGACTATCCCTGCGCCTCGACACCAGCACTGTATGATCTCTTATCGTTTCTTCTATAGCTACTGTGCTCATGCCTCATGCGCTCTCATTAATAGCCATGTCTGCCACGTGTATATAACCGCTGTGCACTTGTGGTTAGGCTTGCCTCTTAGGGCTGCAGACGGAGCAATGAACGGATACTCACTGTCGTCCCAGATGTCGCTAGCTGCCGCAGCCCTTCTCTAAGATTTGGCACCGATCTCCCATTCACCCAATGTTTAGGAAAGAGTCGGCTAGCGTAGTAGGTGACAGATATGAAGGGCAACAATAATACGGAGAATGTAATCTCAGAATGAGCAATTTCACCACAAATATCAGAGTTGTGCGTAGTCTCATCCGTGTATGCCCGCGCGAAAGAGACCTCGCTGGCATCAGGAAGATTTTGGTGGACAGGCAAAGGCGGACGAAAGCTCAAGGCGTCTAATCCTGCTCCTCCGAACGTGATTGTGTCAGAAAAGACTAAGCCATTACAGGGACCTTGCTTCTTGAACCCAATAAATTTTCCGACCGGGTCTCCTATAAATCCAAGGGCCGTAGTAACTGCTGATCCCACAAGTCCTCCCGGTGCTCCAGCCGCTGCACTTACAATGACATCTAAGGTCTTTAGTATGAGTTCGTCTTGTCCACTAAGATCCAGTTCGCTATCGCTGGTGTTAAAACCTGAGTAGGCAATCGTAACGACATCCCCAGGCGCAATTTCCAAAGGCCCTATAATCCAGTCCAATCCCATTCCACTCCGGGTGGTCGGTGTCACCGCCGCTGCCGGAACAACTGCACCTGCAGCCATGGCAGGGAAGAAGCCGCCACCGTGCCCACGGTCCAATTGATTGACAAAAACAGTGAACGTCACAATGTCATTGTCCGGAATCTTTCCACGAGGGTTCAACACATGAATTGTGTCAAGCCGGAAGGCATAAAATGACATAATCTATTCCTCTAATCCTCTCGCACATTAGATAAATAACTGCATCTGCAAAAATATAATGTGTCGATCCTCTTTCTACTGAAGGGCTATGAGTATGGGAATAAGCCCCTGCCCCTCTCGAAGAGGTCGAAGCGCCTTCCCGATGATCGTACCGAGCGCTTTCGTCGAATCGATGACCTTCATGGCATGACCGGGGATTGTGGAGGTTGTCAGCAAATCACCCACTTCAATTGAATTTTGTGTTGCATCGACTTTGCAGAACACTTTCCCGAGTAGCGCCACCGGCTTACGCGGGTGATCACTATCCTTCTTGTCCAACACAATGCCGGGCCTATAATCTCCCGCACCTGAAACGACACCAGCAACACGCTTGTCATAGGCATGGTGGCTCGGCTGTAGGGCTCCGCTTTCATTGAGAACCATGACGGTGCCTGGTTCAGCGATAGCAGTCTCCGCGATATCAAAGTCCTCAGCGCAATCTGCATTTGTCAATCGAATATCGCCGGTAACTTCCACATCCCCTTCAAAAAATCCTGCCAAGCGTCCTCCTTTGCCGTATACCCCCATACCACTTGTACTTATTCCAGCAACGCCATTCCCTTCTTTACTTTCCCCCTGTACACCAGCGGCACGAGCGCTGCGACCGTAAACGCCAAAGCCATTGCCCTCATCGTTTGCTCCGGCTACGCCTGACGACCCATCGGCAGAACTAAAACCGATCACTCCATTAGCAGATTTGCTTCGTCCGTACACTCCATTACTTTTCCCTTGATCGCATACGCCAGCGACGCCGGCATGTCCATTGGCGGTTGTAATGCCCAATACACCGTTAAACTTTTCACTCTCACCTAAGACGCCAGGAGTTCCATCCTCGGAAGATTTACCTGTCACGTTTGCCATTTGTGTCCTCCTTCTTTTTGTGTTCGATCTCACAACATTGTTCAACAGTCACTATGCTACAGCCGCACGGTTTTCAGAGTTGCACCGTGTATAAAAGTCGCCTGAGCTTTTACTCAAATGCTTTCCCATTTTATTGAGCAGTCCTATTCAGACAACTAAGCAAAATACAAATAAGCAAAATACAAACCACCATGAATCATCTTCGTTATTCTTTAGCGGTTATGGCCCTGAAGCGCTTGAGATGCTGATTGTGACACCAAGGGATTCGATGACCCACTCAATTTCTTAAGCAATGCTTTGGCTCCTGGAAATTCAGAAAGTTCACGTATCGCCTGTTGCCGCACGCGGGGATCAACCTGTTCGTCAGATGCCAACGTCGCAAGGTGTGGTTCGGATGCTGCGCCAAGCTTGGCCTTCAGCAACACCACTGCCAGCTGTGGCTTGATCGTCGCCGACCGTCCATGTGCTGCTTCTTGCAACGTCTGCTCGGAAAAGTTATTTGGATCAAGGGTAATCTGATCACTCATCATCGTCCTCCTAGATACCTGGTATCCCGGATCTCATGACGCAGTGTCCGAGCATTAGCGTTCGGTCACTGCCCAATATCGTGGTCGCTGTAAAAGGATCTCCCGATATACTCCCTGTTTGCGCCATCAAATTCGTCCCGGCTGTGGTGGGGTGATCTGCGCCAAGAAAGTGGCCAACTTCATGCGCAAGCGTACGGCTTCCTTCCTCACCCGAAAAATCCACGACGGATGAATTCATGCCGGATTTGTTTCTCGGAGAGCAGGGACCAGGCCGGGGAGATCGCCCCAGAGTAATGGTGACAGTTCCATCGGCATTCATAGTAATTACGGTCATATTTGCTGGAATTACGACGGGTACGAAATCGCCGTCGTCCGTAATATCGTGCCCGGCGTTGTCGATATCGGTACTGCTCGTTACTGAGGCATGGCCAGCAGAATTGCCCGATGTCCGTAATTCTTGAGTGACCAGACCGACGCCGATGCCAGCCTGCATATAAATGTCTCGCAGACGAAAAACAGCATAGTCTATGACGTCCCTATCAGACTGATTGAGTAAGTCTGACCCAGCAAGTATGAGGCGCACATGAAAATATCGGCCACGAAGTAGCCTGATAAATTGGTTTAGGCTCAGTTGCGGTAGGGGACGTGTGTTGACGACTGCCGCCGGTAGTTTACTGCCTGCGAATCCCAATATATCCCGGCATAGATGCACCTCGCCTGTAAAGCCTAAGGCTGCACATACTTTCTTTAGCTTGCTTGCCATACCAGATCTCCTTGACCTCTGATGCAGTGTTGTCTATTGCAGCGCGATCAGAATCGGAATCATGCCTTGCCCCTCTCTGAACGGTCGAAGCGCCTTTCCGATGATCGTACCGAGCGCTTTCGTCGAATCGATGACCTTCATGGCATGACCCGGGATTGTGGAGGTTGTCAGCAAATCACCCACTTCAATAGAATTTTGTGTTGCATCGACTTTGCAGAACACTTTCCCGAGTAGCGCCACCGGCTTGCGCGGGTGATCACTATCCTTCTTGTCCAACACAATGCCGGGCTTATAATCTCCCGCACCTGAAACGACACCAGCAACACGCTTGTCATAGGCTTGCTGGCTCGGCTGCAGGGCTCCACTTTCATTGAGAACCATGACGGTGCCTGGCTCAGCGATGGCAGTCTCCGCGATATCAAAGTCCTCGGCGCAATCTGCATTCGTCAAACGGATGTCACCAGTCACCTCGACGTCTCCCTCGAAAAAACCAGCTACTCGCCCACCTTTTCCGTACACACCAGCTCCGCTCGCGCTGATGCCGGCGACGCCACTGCCACCCCCCTTATGCTCGCCCCATATGCCTGCACCGCCTGTTGTGCTTTGAGTTTCGCCATATACGCCGTGCCACGTTTGGCTTTTCCCAATTACCCCCGGGCCAGTTGCTTCTCCCATAACACCAGCGCCACCGGTGATGCTTTTGCTGTTCCCATAGACCCCCATCCAGGTTTGGCTCTCACCCCAGACGCCAGTGCCTTTGCTTGTGCCGAAGACACCGGGACCAGCCGCGTCACTCTGATTATCATTTACACCAACGACACCGCCATGGTGTCCGGCATGACTAATCCCACGTACACCCTCAAACTGACCACTTTCGCCTAGCACTCCGGCTTCGTTCGGATTATTGGTTTGCCCGTTTAAACTCCCCATTTTGTAGATAGCAAGTTAAGTTGTCCGGTTTATGTAGCACATGATCTGTCCGGTATTTCGCTCGAATAATTTCAGCCGTGCGCCGAAATGTTTTCGCGCACAATTGGCCTAGGATCAACGATCGGTCGGCCGCCCGATCGGCGGGTCGGGCCGCGACGGCTTGAAGGGGCGTCTTTGGATTCGATCACCCGCCCATCCGGCTGATACCGCGCCAAGCATCGCGGGCCATGGAACACGGCCAAGGTACTATCGGGATACGCATGGACCCGCACGGTGGTCTTCACATAATGGAACCGGTGTTGATCGGGCGGAATCTGCAGATGCTGGCCCTGATAGCGCACCGTGTTGTCATTGGCCACCACCCGCTCATCCTGCACACAGAGAATCTCGGCCAGGTTCGAACCAATCCAGGGGACGAAGGCCGTCCCCGCTTCGACGGCCGGCACGGCAAACCGCCGATTGTAGGCCGGAAGAAATTGCTCGGTGAGATATCGGTTGGCCGCTGCGATGGTGGTGATCCTGGCCAGGGCCAGCTCTTTGGGCAATCGATCTTGCAGGGTGCGGAAGACCCGTTCGGAACGGCCCCGCGCTTCCGGCGAATAGGCGGCAATGAGCGTGATCCCCAATTGCCGGAGCGCCCGATGCACCTGCGTGAGCCGCGTCTTATCGACCTTGCCTCCCGTCTTCTCCGTATACCAGTAGTGCGAGCCGCGATCGGTATAGAGGGAACTGAACAGGCCCTGTTTTTCAATGACCTCCCGCAGACCCCGGAAACTGCTCATCGTCCCTTCTTCTTCGACGAAGAAGGCCGAGTACATCTCGCTGGTCGCATCATCCAGAGTCACAATCAGATCCCATTGGCATCCCGGTACCCATTCATGCCGGGATCCGTCTTGGTGCAGCATCATCCCCGGCAAGGGTTTGCGGGGCCGCTTCTTGCGATGCGCTCCGCGCCGGGAGGCCCGAGTCACGTGTCCTGCCCGTTGCAGCCGGTTCTTCGTCCACGTGTAGGAGCGCGTCCCCCCATGCTCTTGGTGCCAGCGCTCATGAAAATGCTTCACGGTCCAGCCCCGGTACTGTGTCTCATACAACGTCACCATCCGAAGCGCTTCATCTACCGGCACCGCCCGAGCCGAGGCCCGGCCCAGCCGCCGATCTTCTAATCCCTCCACACCCTCGGTTTCGTAGCGGACGCTCCAGCGGCGAAACGTCCGTTCCGTGACGCCTAACAGCTCCGCCGCCTCCGCCATGGTCAGTTCCCCTCGGTGTCGCCGCGCATACAACTCTTCAAATCGCATCCGTCTCACCTCCTGTAGCACTGTCGCCCGCATCATGGTGGCCCTCCTTGAGGGCGCACCGTAAACCGGACACTTCATGTGCTACAAAAAGCGGACAGATGATGGGCTAGCTACAGTTTAAACTCCCCATTTTATTCTCCTTTAGTTGTTCTTGTTAATGTTGAGTCCAGTTGCTTCACCCCATAACACCAGCGCCGCGCCGCCTTTCGTACTATCGCTCTGGTCGTAAACTCCCATCCAATTCTTGCTTTCACCTATTTACAGCTGATGACTGACTGCTAGAACCGTACACACCTCCTTGATCTCTCGTATTAGCGCCGACCTCAGCATGCCAGTCTTGGTTCTCGCCTCTCACTCCAACGGCCGTCCCTTTGCCGCTTGACGACCTACAGATCCAAATCTCTAAATCCCTCCACGTCTCAGTGTATTCGGATACTATTTTATGTACTGTTACAGATCCGTTACCGATGAGACGTTTGGAGCCTGCGGGAGGGGAAAAATTTGCTGAGAGGCCGGCAATCCGACTGGAGTATTCGTCCAGGCTCAGAGGAATCTAGGCTTTTGTAATTCTATGGTAGAGGGACACGGTTTCCAAAGTTGGAGGGACGCCGAGTTTCGTATGTAGCGCCTGGCTGAATCGCTGATAGATGCCGATGGCCTCGGATCGACGCCCCAACCGCACGTATGTCATCATCACGCGCCGACACATCACTTCCGCCACTGGTTCGACCTCAAGGGCACGAAGATACTTCTGGGCCGCTTCACTGGCTTCGCCTCGCTCCTCCAAAAGTTCACCCAAGCGCTCTGTAAGTTCGAGGAACCGCGCGCGCAATCGTTCGCGAACCGGCAAGGCCCAAGAAGCCGTCTCGCCTTGCAGAAAATGTCCTCGATAGACGGCGAGTGTTTGCTCGATGGCCAGTACGTCCGTGCGATCAATGCTTTGTGCCATGCGTTCAAAAGCCAGATGATCCAACGACACCAGCGATGGATCGAGCGAAATATGCCTGTCGGAGATCTGCACAGCGTCGTCATGGCGCAGGAGCTTCCGGAGTCGGTGCAGCGTCGTCCGAAACGCCTGCTCGGCGGCTTCGCCATCCGCATCCGGCCATAAGGCTTCTTCAATGACATCCTGATGGATACCATGTGCTCCTGCGGCACAAAGATACTTTAAGAGTTCGAGAGGCTTGCGCTGAGTTTTTCCTGAATAGGTCAGCGGGACGTCATCGATCGCAATCTCGAACCGCCCCAAGGTGGCAATCCTGACCGGGTACGGCCAGTGTTTTAGTGCAGAGGATGGTGCACACAAACAGCGACGGCGAATGACGCTCCGCACGTACTTGACCTCGATATCTGCCTCAAGTGCATGCGCTAGTAGCTCAGCCATCACCTTTGGCCGCCACCAATAGTCCAAGGTGAGATAATCATTGACGCTGGCAATGTGTAATCCTTCACGCAACGATTCGTCCCCTCGCTCAACTTGCCCTTCCTTGAAGAATGATTGCGCTATCGCCAGAAAACAATGAACCTCTGTAATGCGGCTAAGCATGAGTCTGGCATATTCCAGCACTGCAGCCAGTTGCTCACGCGCTTCTGCGAATTCTTTCAACTCGATTAATACCTTTGCCAGCCCTAGGCGGCAATATCCCGTCAAAAACGGTAGCGATAGGGAGGCAGTCATATTGACCGCTAGTCTGGCATGATCAAGTGCCGAATCCGGATTTCCTCTCATCAGGGCAATCCCTGCACGGTAATGGCTGCATTGCCCCAAAGCTAGCCGCTGTCCAGAATGGGTTGCCCCTTGTGTTAGCTCTAGAAATCTCTCTGCCTCTTTATCGTTCCCATCCGCCAACGCGGCAATCGCTTGTATTCCCCAGATCATCGGTTTGAAAACGGCAATGCCGTAGGTTTCTGCGAGATCTAAAGCCTCTTGAAGTTTCACGGTGAACTGAGCCTGACTTCGCATAAACCAAGCACAATTTGCTTCCATTGCCTTCCAGTTGAGAAGTGTTGCAGGTCGTATAAGGGTGCGGGCCATGCTGGAATTCACCTGATCCAGCATTTGTTGAACCCGCCGAAGGTCACCTCTCCAGAGAAAGAGATTGATAAAAGCAGTGGCCACGCCGAGATGGTCTTGAGGGGCATCCAGCGAGCATAAGATGTGATCCACAGCTCCTTCGAATTCTGTAAGCAGCAGATGGTGCGAAGAGGCATAGACAAGACCCTGTAAATTGGCAAGCACCTTTGCCTCAATGGCTGCTGACGGAAACCCTTTATGCTCGCGCCAGAGGTGATAAAGCCGGTCTCCCCAGTGAACAGCGGGCGCCATATCATCAACCCCGCACACGTAGGACTCAATGATGCCGCTGCAGGCAAGGAGCAATCCTGCCAGGTCTTCATTGGTCCGCTCGAACTGCTGATACGCCAATTCCAAATCCAGCCGTGCCGTGACCGGGTCGAACACCAATCGACTCATGCCGGACCAATAGAGCAGCCATGGCCGTTGTTGCCGTTCAGCCTCCGGAACGAGTGCAATGTATCCCTGCAACGTTTGATTCCGTCCCTGCGAGAGCAGCGTCTCGGCTAGTCCACAGATCAACCGACTTAACTCATCCCAAGACTGTGTCTCCGCGTAGAGGGCGACGGCTGTGTCTTGTTGCCCATACCGTTCTGCGACCCGTGCGGCGGTGTGCTTGAGACTGTGCAGTTTCTTCGCGTCGAAATGCACGCGGCCTCGATAGAGAAGGAACTCTCGAAAGAGATCATGATACTGATAGCGCACCTGTGCATCGGCACGCCGATCCACGAAGAGCCCACGTCGGTATAGGTCGCGAAGCGTCTCGGCCGCATCGGCATCATCAGTGACTTCCTCCGCCATGGGACCAGTCACCCATGGGAGAAGCGCGGCGCGCATCAACACGCCTTTTTCACGAGAAGTCATCATTTCGAAAACCTGATCGGCGAAATAGTGAAAGACGCCGGTCATTGTTTCGGATGGAACGGGAGTGTTCCAGGTCTCCTTCGCCTTCAGCCGCTCTAACAGCAGCACCGTGCCGGCTACCCAGCCATTGGCTCTGGCATGAAGAGATCGGACGGTTTCTTCATCAATGTCCGACACAGAACAGGCAAACGAAGCGGTTTCTTCGAGGGTGAACTGCAGATCCTTCCATGTGATGTGTCCCACCCCATTGTGGACCAGTTCTCTCGCGAACTGCTCAGGCGCTTCTCCACGGCTGATGACAATGAGCGCCGCTTCGTGAGGAAACTCGGCCAGCGCGATGGGAAGCACGTTGTGGAGTGAAGTCTCGATTGGCAGCTCTTGATAGTTATCAAGCACCAACACCGCCAGCAGGGGAACTTTTGACCACAGCTCGCGCATGAACCGTCTGGTAAATCCCGGCACATTCGCCATGAATTCCGGCGTCAACGCCGGTAAGTGAAGTGACTTCCGACCGGCCGCTGTCTGAGCCGCCTGCGCGAGGTAATGAAAGAATGTGGCGAGATCGGCATCCCCGGGATCAACGTGATACCACAGCGTGCACTGTTTGTGCTCGGCGAGATAACTGGCGATGAGCGAGGTCTTACCCGCTCCAGGCGGCCCGGCAATCCAGACCAGGGAATGGTGCCGACATTTTTCGTCGACCAATGTGAATAAGCGCTCACGGCGCGTGATGGCGTAAAGTCTGGGAGGAGTGAGTTTGGCTAATGCGGCAGCCCGACGTGGCATGTGTCATTACATCGGTGAAAGTTAGGCTGTGTTGTACTGTTTATCGTTAAAGCATGAATCATCATCGGAGCTAAATCAGTACCTATCCCCAGAGCTTCTCCAATACAAAACCTGTACCTTCTAAAGGTAGTGAAGGGAACTGTCTTAACAATGGAAGAACTTACGTTAATGCCGTATTTTTTAAAGTACGGTAGTGAGGTGTCGCACATTGTACAGCTGGTTTAATATCTATATTGAATCTGATCCGATTCACCGGTGGATCGGATCAGATTCAGGAGTGTCTTATATCTATTACATAGTTGAGCAGTTCCGCACGCTAATGGCACCTTGTCGGTCCAGAACCGGACCGGTTAATGTCTATGTCAACTGCCATGCAGTAGGGAGATATTGATGAGCGCCAGCCGCTTGCTTCGAAAAGCCAAGCCGGTCAATGTGCGGGAGGCACGGCCCAGCTATCAAACTGATTGACTCAAAGTCGCCCTCCGACTAATCCGAAACGTCACGGCAAATGGACCAAGAAGCTCGCTGGTCAGCTCATGGTGTTGCAATTCACGGCTCAATACCGCCTCCGCATCGGCTCTTACCGGATTCTGTACGACGTCGATGATCAACGAAAGAAAGTGGTGATCTTAAACTTGCCAAGCGGGACGAGCGCACATACAAGTAACGGATCAGACGGAAGGGAACCGGCGCGGGTTGTCGGAATGATTATGCTGTCAACCAATTCGGTTGACGAAGCCTGTTGATCTAACGTATCGTGAGCGTTTGATACAGGTTGTGAACAGACGACAAGGCGGAACTGAGCCAAGGAGCTACGACAACCATGAAGATCTATCTTGCCAATCCTCGCGGGTTTTGCGCCGGTGTCGATCGGGCGATCGATATCGTGGATCTGTCGCTCAAGAAATACGGGGCTCCCATTTATGTTCGTCATGAAATCGTCCATAGCCGACATGTCGTGAATTCGCTCCGGCAAAAGGGCGCAGTCTTCGTAGAAGAGTTGAATGAAGTCCCGGAAGGGTCGGTTGTGATTTTCAGCGCGCACGGTGTCGCCAAAGCGGTCTGGGAGGAGGCCAATCTGCGTCGTCTCCATGTGATTGATGCGACCTGCCCGCTGGTCATCAAGGTCCATAATGAAGTGAACCGCGATTATACCCAGGGGTATGAGCTCATCCTGATCGGTCACGCCGGCCATCCGGAAGTGATCGGCACCTTGGGCCAGATTCCCGACAAGTTTCACTTGGTGTCGTCGGTCAAAGATGTGGAAGAATTGAAAGTGGAGAACACCGTCAACCTTTCCTATGTCACACAGACGACACTGAGTGTGGATGAATGTCGGGACATCGTCGGTGCCCTGCATCAGCGGTTTCCGAACATCAAGGGGCCACATCAGGAAGACATCTGTTACGCGACGCAAAACCGGCAGAATGCCGTCAAGGAATTGTCCCGTCTCGTGGATGTTATTCTGGTGATCGGGTCGCCGAACAGCTCCAATTCCAATCGTCTGCGCGAACTGGGAGAACAGTGCGGTATTCCCTCGTACCTCATCGATTCGGCTGCCGACATCGATTCTGCGTGGCTGCAAGGGGCCAAGGCAGTCGGAATTGCGGCTGGTGCGTCAGCTCCGGAAATCCTGGTCACGGAAGTGGTTGCATTCCTGAGAGCATCGGAACCGTCCGATGTCGAAGAACTCACGGTGATCGAGGAAGACGTCGAATTTCTGCTGCCGAAAGAACTCGTCCAGATAGAATCGACTAAGAAGTCGGTGGCCGGCATTGCCGGCTAGCCAGCGGCATCATCCGTTATATCCCCAAATGGCCCTATACAATGGCCCTATATGTTGTAGGGCCATATAGAATATTCCTCTACGCAATGTGGTTGTTTTTGATTTCTCAAAACCCCTGTGGTACAAGGACCATCGTTTCGTAATTTTCCGCGATAACGCTGTGCGTGTGCGTACTGATATGGTGACCTGATGCATTTGAAATCGTTGAACATGATGGGTTTCAAGTCGTTCGCTGAAGCCAAGATCGAGTTTCCCGAAGGGGTCACCGCGATCGTCGGGCCGAATGGGAGCGGAAAGAGCAACGTCGTCGACGCCATCCTGTGGGTGTTGGGCGAGCAAAGCACCAAAACGCTCAGAAGCGAAAAGATGGAGGATGTCATTTTTAACGGGACCGAACTCCGAAAGCCCTTGGGGATGGCGGAAGTGTCGTTGGTGATCGGGGGACTTGACCCGGCGATGATGAAACTGGATGGAGGGGCAGGACTTCCGAACGAGCTGACTGAGGCGCAAGAGATGATGATAACCCGCCGTTTGTACCGCAACGGCGAGAGCGAGTATCTCATCAACAAGATTCCATGCAGGCTGAAGGATATCCGTAGTTTGTTGCTCGACACGCGGGCGGGGAGCAAAGGGCACACCGTCATTGCGCAGGGCCAGATCGATCAGATTTTGAATGCATCGCCGCAGGACCGGCGCGAGCTCATCGAAGAGACCGCGGGCATTGTCCGTTATAAGAAGCAAAAGGCCGAGGCGTTGCGGAAGTTGGAAGCGACGCAGCAGAATCTCCTGCGTGTCCGAGACATTGTGGCTGAGGTCAAGAAGCAGCTCAATTCTTTGGAGCGCCAAGCTCGTCAGGCGCGCACCTTTCAAACGTTGCAGAGTGAGGCGCGCGGAATCGAGGTCACATTGCTGACGCGGGAGCTCAGAGTATTGCGACAGGTGTTGCAGGAGGCGGAGACCGAAGCGCTGAACCTGGATCAACAAGAATCCGAGAAGGCGACGGAGCAGGCTCGGCTCACCACGGAACTCGAACAGGCGCGCCTTGATGCGATTGCGACAGCCGATTCCATCGGGAAGATTCGAGAGGAACTGGCAGGTGTTGAACAACAGCAAGCCCATGCGTTGACGGTGGCGGAGGTCGAACGAAACCGAGGACTGTTGTTCAATCAACAACAGGTACAGGAATCGGCTGAGCTGGAAGAGCTGATCCGGTCACAGGAGAATTTGGCCCTCGCACTGCAAGCCATCGAGTCGTCATTGACGTCGGTCGAAGAAGAGACGGCGATTCGGGATCGGGCTCTCCGGGAACTCGATGAGGAGATGACGCGCTTGCTCCACCAACGGGCTGCGGCTGTCGCGGAGGAGGAGCGAGGGAGAAAAGACGTCATGCAACTGGCTGTCCTTGTCGCGAATACCGAACAGGGCATCTCGCAATTGGCCAGACGAATGGAAGATCTTGCAGGCCGCGGAACTCGCTTGTTGTCGGAGCGAGACGAACTGCGGAGCCAACGGGAAGCGGCGATCGATCGCCATGAGGTTTTGCGCAAGGAATATGGAGAGGCCGATCGACTTGTCTCGCAACTACGGACGGAACAACGAACCGTACGAGAGGAGTCGGCTCAAGCTGCCGGCCTTCTCCAGTCGTCGGATCAGGTCATTTTAAGACGTTCGGAAGAACTGGCTGGAGTGGATTCGCGTCTTGAGGCGTTGCAGGGTGTGGTTCGTGAGGAGATGGGCTACGGTCGGCAGGGCATTGAGCAAGGCCCCGCGTTGAAGTCGTGTGACGGAGTGCGGGATGCAGTGGCCGAATGGCTGGTCATTCCGTCGGGAATGGAACGGGCGGTTGAGGCGGTCTTGGGAGAGCGCGTTCGAGGATGGTTTGTGGATGAACCGTCCGTCGGGCGGCGGTTGATCCGTTTTCTTCAAGATGAGGCGCTGGGGCGAGGCAGTTTTATTCCACAGCGTCCGCGATGGGAAGGCGGACGAGCTCATGATTGGTGGCCGCCGATCGCCACGCAGCCGGGCGTTGTCGGGCTCGCCGTGGATCTGATCCAAACCGACGTCGCCAGAACGGCGGCTCGTGATTCGCTGTTCGATCGCGTCGTCATCGTCCGATCACTAGATCAGGCAATGCAGTTGTGGGAGCAACATGCGTGGAGTGCTCCGAGCGGTCCGACCTTGGTGACGCTGGATGGTGAAGTCGTGGATGCATCCGGCATCGTGACGGGTGGTCAGGTTCAAGGAACGCCGGGTTTGCTCGAACGCCGACGAGAGGTGATCGATCTTGAAGCCAAACGCCGCTCCCTCGTCACAGAGCTCGATCAGAGCAAGCAACAGCGGGACATGGTATTTGCCCAGATCCAGTCGCTCACCCAGCGGGATCGTCAACTTGGAGATGCGCTTCGTGACGCCGAAATGCAGAATTTGTCGCTGCGCAAGGATGAAGAAAAACTTCAGCATGTGCTGAGCGATCTCGATCATCGACTCACCGGAATGGAGAAGGAAATTCAGGAAGGTATCAGCGAGGGCCAGCGGCTGGAACAAGAATCGCAGTCGGTCCAGGCCCAATTGGGTCAGTGGCTTGCTGAGAAAAGCGGACAGGAAACGATGTTGGGAAGAGTGCGGGAACGACTGGGGCTGCTCGACCAAAATATGAGAACGCAGCAGGAACGGGTGACGGAGGCGAAGTTGACGGCGGAAGGGTTGCGAGCCAAACGGGAACATGAGCAATTGAATCGCGCGCGAGTGACTCAACAGATTCAGGAGACTGAAGATCGGCGTTGTGCGTTGGGTGAGCACCTGAACAATCTGAAGGGGCTCATTGAGCAGAGCCAGGCAGAACAAGCCCGTCAGGAGGCCCTCTGCCAAGAACTTGGCATAACGGCGGGGCGGGTGAAGGGAGAATTGGTCGTCGTCCAAGAGCGACAGGCGCAGCAGATGTCGGCGAGCCAAACGCTTGAATCCGGTCTGGAGGAGTTGCGACGGGGAATGTCGGTCATTCGGGATGCACGGATGAAGGTTGAGGTTCGTCGTGCGGAAATCCGCACACAATTGGCGACAGTCGAAGGAACGTTGTCTGGGACCTATCAGCTCGATCCACTCACGTTGGGCGATGATTCCGCGAAGTCGAGTGAACCGATGAGCGAGGCTGACGCGGCAGCCGTACAGGAGAGCGAGCACCGCTCGGATGCCGAGTTGAAAGAACAGTTGCAGAAGCTTCGTGACCGGCTGGACCGTATGGGGCCGATCAACTTAGCTGCCATCAGCGAACATCAAGAGCTGGAGGAGCGCCACACATTCTTGTCTGCCCAAGAGCAGGATTTATCGAACTCGATCGCATCGCTCAAGGAAATCATTCAGCGGATTCACCGAACGACGAAGGAAATGTTTGCGGCCACGTATGAAGAATTGCAGCAGAAGTTCACCGAGGTCTTCGGCCAATTCTTCCCGGGCGGGCGGGCCGAGCTGCAGTTGATCGATGAACCGCCTCCGGAAAACGGCGAACCTGGCGGCAGTCAGGAACCGGGCATTGAAATTGTGGCTCAACCACCCGGTAAACGGCTGAAAAGCATCACCATGCTGTCGGGCGGAGAAAAGACACTCACAGCGATGGCACTGCTGTTTGCGAGTTTTCTGATCAGGCCGACGCCGTTCTGTCTGTTGGACGAAATCGACGCCCCGCTGGATGAGGAAAACATCGGCCGATTCACGGGGGTCTTGAAGGAGCTGGCGCAGAATGCGCAGTTCCTCGTCATCACGCACAATAAGCGAACGATGAGCATCGCCGATTCCCTCTTTGGCGTCACTATGGAAGAGCCTGGGGTATCCAAACTCGTGTCTGTCAGGCTCGGTGATCTGCAGCCGGCCTAAGAGTAATAGGCCGTCCACATCCTTCTGCTTTTGGTGAGACCGGTTCGGAACAGTTTGCCGTCAGCAGTAACAGGCCACCGGTCATGCCGGACCTAGTTTTCGCATACCGGAATAGCCTCTTTTTTGCCTCCACGTGCCGATTCGCAGAGCAGGTCCCAATACTGTGCAAAATGGTTCGATCCCATGCCGAAAAATGTTCCATCGGTTCGGAGAGAGCCGCTGATGAATAGAGCAGCGAACTGCCGTTTTACCGGAGTCGGATGTTCCTGAAAAAAGGATGCGATATGCATCAATGACTTGTGTCTCTGTCTCATGTGTTTCCAATCGGGGAATACGCGGTCCAGAAAGTTGTTTTGCTATGAGAAGCGAATGAGCCACGGTATTGTTGTTGCTCCAGCAAAAGAGTAAAGACCGCTTCACAACCATTCACAATGGGGGCGATCATGGCGCTTTCTCAAATCCCCAATAGGCAATCACATCCGCAATCAGTCCCCAATCTCGCTCTTGCGCAAGTGACCTTGGAAGCACTGCTCATGCCCACCGGCACAGCCGAGAAGAGGCGGTTGTTGGTGGCGCGGGACGAGCGTCAGGAGAAGCTGGACGATGATCCGTTGGGGCCTGCCCAAGGTATTGTCAATGGACTGCGCCTGTCGGTCACGCTCTGGAGCCTCATCGCTCTCGTTGTCCTCTTGATGCGGTAACTCGTCCGATCAACACAGGCAACGATTCCACGACTCGATTTGTCTCTCATGCCATAGCGCTGATGAGCGGTCCTCCAGCTTCCGTTATCCCGATTCCAGCTGTATCGTTTCCACATCAACGGATATTCCAATGGAGCGCGGACGACCTTTGATGCTCATGATCATTTTGAAACACCCGGAAAGTGCAGACGCAGATGGTGGGCGACTCTGACCCAATTGCGCATGTAATTGACAGCGGAGGGAATGCTATGTCGGCCGGTTCCAAAGGCGGCGTTCTCAATCGCCTACACCGATAAAATGTATATATACTTCAGGCACTTCCCGGTTCCTTCGCTTGACTCGTTTTCAATCGTCTGTTATAAGCCTGCCATATATTCAAGGAGTGTTGGAAAGGTTTACGAAGGGAGACCATTGCAAGATGCCGGTCTTTCACCCCTCTCAGTCTCGTCGTTCAAGCCATAAAGATTCATGAATATCATAAAGGCGTTATTCAACCGCCTCTCTGACAGTCTGCTCGCGACCGTTCAGGGGCGAATCGATCCGGCTACGGAGTTTACCCCTGTTGCTTCGCTTCGGTTGGTGTCGGACAAACCGGTTGTCTTGCCCTCATTGGATTCTTCCGCTGCTCGCCGGCCCATCGGTCATGCCGTCAGCCAGCCTGATGCTGTGGATGACGCGATCAGGCGGAGTCAATCATGGTTTTTCAACCGTCAACATGCCGAAGGGTACTGGGTCGCCGAGCTGGAAGCAGACACCACGCTGACATCCGAATACTTGATGCTGCGTCGATTTCTCGATCGGGTCGATCTTGATCGGGAGGTGAAGGCGGTCCGCTACCTCAAAGCGACGCAATTGCCGGACGGTGGATGGCCGATTTATTACGGTGGCCCGGCGGAAATCAGTGCATCGGTCAAGGCATATTTTGCGCTCAAATTAAGCGGTGTGTCGGCGGACGAACCGTTTATGGTTCTGGCCAAAGAACGGATCTTGGCGATGGGCGGTGTCCTGCAAGCGAACGTCTTTACGAAAATCACGCTGGCCTTGTTCGATCAGTACGATTGGGAAGGTGTACCCCATATGCCCGTCGAACTGATGTTGTTGCCGAAGAAGTTTTACTTCAGTATCTATGCGATCTCGTATTGGTCCCGGGCTGTGCTCATTCCCTTGCTCATCGTATTCGCGCACCGCCCGGTCTGCAGGATTCCACATGAACAAGGCATCGATGAGTTGTACCCGATCCCGCGCGCGGAAGTTCGTTATTGGAAATATCCTCCATTCAATAAGGATCAGGCGTGGTTCACCCCGCATAACTTTTTCGTGGCACTCGATGCAATGTTGAAACTGTATGACCGGATGCCCATGCGGATATTGCGGGAAAAGGCGCTGCAGAAAGCAGCCTGCTGGATGGTGGACCATCTCAAAGGATCCGGGGGACTCGGTGCCATCTATCCGGCGATGGCCAACTCCATTATGGCGCTTCAATGCTTAGGGTATGATGCCGATGATCCTCTCGTCGTCAAGGCACTTCGCGAGATCGAGGAGTTGGAAGTCTACGATTCCACGAGGATCGACGATGAGGTCGTCACTACGCTTCACCTTCAACCGTGTTTTTCTCCTATTTGGGATACCGCGTTACTCATGAACGCGTTGGTTGAAGCGGGGGTGCCGCAGGATCATCCAGCACTCCAAAAGGCGGGCCGGTATCTCATGTCCAGGCAAACCAAGACTGCGGGGGACTGGATCATCTCCTCGCCGAACGCGGAACCGGGTGGGTGGTATTTCCAATTTGAGAACGAATTGTACCCGGATGTTGACGATTCTGCCGTCGTCATCATGGCGCTCTCCAAATTGAAGATCCCGGGTCAGGAAAACGAGCTGAACGAGTCCATTCGTCGTGGGATGCGATGGGTCTTGGCGATGCAGGGATCCGACGGCGGCTGGGGCGCCTACGATAAGGACAACAACCGAGTCGTCTTCAACTATATCCCCTTCGCCGATCATAAAGCGCTGTTGGACCCCAGTACTGCCGATCTGGCCGGGCGATGCCTGGAAATGCTCGGCGCACTAGGATATGACAAAACTCATCCGGCGGCAGGACCGGCCTTGGCTTTTCTTAAGAAAGAGCAGGAGGAAGACGGCAGTTGGTACGGACGTTGGGGTGTCAATTACATCTACGGGACCTGGTCCGTTTTAGCCGGGCTCAGAGCCATCGGTGAAGATCTTTCGGCATCTTCTATTCGCCGGGCGGTTGCTTGGCTGGAATCGAGGCAAAATCCTGACGGTGGGTGGGGTGAGTCCTGTCTCTCCTATAGGGACGAACCGGAACATCGCGGTAAAGGGGAGAGTACACCCTCTCAAACAGCATGGGCATTGATGGCCTTGATGTCGGCGGGAGCGATTGATTCTTTTAGTGTCGCACGGGGAGTGCAATTCCTCCTTCGTCGTCAAATGAAGGATGGATCCTGGGAAGAAATCGCTCATACCGGTACAGGATTTCCGCGCGTGTTTTATCTTCGGTATCATTGGTATTGTCAGTACTTCCCGCTGTGGGCTCTGGCGATGTACCGTAACCTGCGCTCCCGTGGGAAGATGCGGGCCGATGAACTTCGTCATCATGTTCAAGGAACTGACTTGTATCGGTCCGAGCATTGACTCCCTCCGGTTCTCTTTCCCCGCGCTCATCTGATACTGTGCCGCCTAAACGGATCGCCATTTTTGCCGCGACCCCATGGGAAATGAGCGCGGTGCGGTCGGCATTCCCTCCCGGCGTTAACCGTCGAATCGGCAATCTTCCTGTAAGCGTGTGCGCCGTAGACGACCGGGAATATTGGCTTGTTCAAACCGGCGTCGGTCTTGAAAAGGCAGAGCGAAATGCCGCTCGATTGCTCGGCGACCAGTCGTTCAACCTCATGGTCTCGACGGGATTTGCCTGCGCGCTCATTGCTGCGGACATCGGGACGCTCTTAGTAGGCCGTGAAGTGGTACATCGAGGAATGCACAGCGAGCAGTCGAGAATAGAGGTTCTCGACAGGCCGGGTAATGAGCGGGATCTCGTTATGGCGTTGATCCAGACTCTGGTGCCGCCTGAGCACATCGGGCGATTTGTCTCGACCGATCGAATAATCGGCAGTGCCCCGGAAAAACGAAAGTTTGCGCTGAGCACTCAGGCCATCGGTCTCGATATGGAGAGTTCAGCCTTGGCTGCTCAAGCGCAACGGGCGAAGGTCCCTTTTGTGATCATCCGATCTGTTTCGGATCTTCTGGACGAAGATCTTCCGCTTGACTTCAATCTATTTCTCAGGCCCACTGGGTGGCTCAAGGGTATCGGTGCTGTCTTAGCCGCTCCTTCATGCCTCTTGGGTCTTCACAGGCTTCGTCGACAGAGTCTGGTCGCAGCAGAGGCCTTGACGGCATTTTTCCGAAGCTATGTGGCGGCGATGACGACTGAGCGGCATAAAAAAGAATTCTCGCTGATTTGACCATGACGCTACTCGAATGTGTGGGACGATGGGCCTTGACCTATGTCGAGGAGATGGGCCGGATGCTGATCTTCGTGACGGCGTCGTTCGCCTGGTTGGCGCGTCCGCCGTTACGCGGCATGCAAATCATCAAGCAACTCCACTTCATCGGCTACAAGTCGACGTTTGTCGTCGTGCTGACGGCGGCATTTACCGGGATGGTGCTCGCGCTGCAAGGCTACTATACGCTGCGAAAGTTCGGGTCTGAAGGGCTGTTAGGTTCCGCGGTGGCGCTCAGCATGATTCGTGAATTGGGGCCGGTCTTGGCTGCGCTCATGGTGACGGCGCGCGCCGGTTCCGCGATAACGGCGGAGATCGGCATCATGCGGATCACGGAACAGATCGACGCGCTCGATACCATGGCCGTCAATCCACTTCAATACCTGATTGCGCCGAAACTTGTGGCAGGTCTGATCGGCGTCCCTCTGTTGGTCGCGATCTTCGACGTCGTGGGAATCTACGGCGGTCACCTTGTCGGAGTGGACCTCCTCGGCGTCAACGCCGGTTCCTACTGGAATTCCATCGAAGCCGCGGTCGAGTGGAAAGACGTCTATGGCGGCATTCTCAAATCTATCAGTTTTGGTCTGATCGTGAGCTGGGTCTGTTGCTATAAAGGTTTCCACACCAAGATGAGCGCCGAAGGACTCGGCACCGCCACGACGGAGGCGGTCGTGTTGTCATCGGTCTTGATCCTCATCTGGGATTATTTTCTGACATCATTGTTGTTGTAATCATGCTGAAGCTCGTGGGCGTGACGAAGGCGTTTGGAGATCAGCCGGTTTTGCAGGGCATCGATCTCATCATCCCTGAAGGAAAGCTCACCACGATCATCGGTCGAAGCGGCGAAGGCAAGAGCGTGCTGCTGAAACATATGATCGGGCTCCTCCAACCTGATGCCGGACAAGTGTGGGTCGATGGAGTCGAGATTTCTCGGCTTCGCGGCCAAGCACTCAACGAAGTGCGCAAGCGGTTCGCGATGCTGTTTCAGGGGGCGGCGTTGTTCGACTCACTGACTGTCTTCGAAAATGTAGCGTTTCCGCTCAGAGAAAGACTACGAATGAAAGGCCAGGATGTGACCAGTCGTGTCGAAGAGAAGTTAGATCAAGTGGGTCTGGCCGGGATGGGGCACAAGTTCCCCGCGGAACTCAGCGGGGGTATGCGGAAACGCGCCGGGTTGGCACGCGCGTTGGTGATGCAACCGGAAATTATTCTCTTCGACGAACCCACGACGGGCCTCGATCCGCTCATGGCCAAATCGATTCACGATCTCATCATGAGCATGCAGCGGAAGTTCGGGTTTACCGCCGTGATGGTGAGCCATCAGATTCCGGAGATATTCGGGATATCCGATTATGTCGCGATGTTGAAACGCGGGAAAATAGCCGCCATGGCGAAGTCGGCTGACTTTCAACGGACGACCGATCCTGAAATCAGGGAATTCATCTCGGTCGGCGGGACGGTGTCGCTGACCAAGGCGGGTTCCGGTGACTAGCAGATGCTGAAGTCTTAGACCATTCACAAGAGCCGCAGGCTGGTCAAAAATCCTGTCCAGCAAGGCCGCAGCACGCGAAGAGGCGAGGCATACGCTTCGGTATGTTGAGCCTCGGATCGATGCGAGAACGCCGCTGGCGGACTTTTTCAACAGCCTGCTAGAGGAGCGCCATGATGGACAGAAGCAGGTTGGAGCTGATCGTCGGTGTGTTCGTGTTGGTCGGGATCGTCTGTTTGAGCTATCTCTCGATTAAACTCGGTAAATTGGAACTGATCGGTGGAGATGTCTACGAAGTGAATGCCCTGTTCAATTCAGCCACAGGGCTGAAATCCGGAGCAGCCGTGGAAGTCGCCGGCGTTGAGGTGGGTCGAGTCAAGGCAATCAATCTGAAAGAGGATCGGGCGATGGTGAGGCTGGCGGTTCAGAATGGGACGAAACTGTATTCCGACACCATCGCTTCGATCAAAACTCGGGGGATCATCGGAGAAAAATATCTTGCGCTTTCGCCGGGTGGAGGGGGAGACCCACTGAAGCCTGGCGACACGATTCGTGATACTGAATCTGGCCTCGACCTTGAGGAATTGGTGAGCCAATACGTCCATGGGAAGGTCAACTAAGCGGACCTCTGTGTCATCTGGTGTCAGGTGTGACCGGAAGATCATGTGAGTGGTATAGAAAGAGAGGTGTTGTGACAATAGCGATGAGGAATACCGAGAATGGGTGGAGAGGCGGCAGCTTGTGGTTCACGGGACTCATGATGGTCCTCTGCATTGGAATGATGGCGGTACCCGGATATGCGGGACCTCCCACCGACTCCATGAAGATGACGATCGACGAAGTGCTCCGCATCGTACGGGAGAAGGAGCTTAAACTACCGGAGAAAGCCGAGGAGCGCCGACACCTGCTGGAGAACGTGGTGGCGGCTCGATTTGACTATACGGAAATGTCCCGGCGGGCGCTGGGTGCTCCTTGGAATCAGCTGACTGATCAGCAGAAACAGGAATTTGTCGATCTCTTTCGAACGTTGCTGACCAATTCGTATGCGGACAAGATCGAAACCTATTCCGGAGAGGGCGTGCAGTATTTAAATGAACGAACGGAAAAAGAGTACGCGGAGGTCAGAACCAAAGTGCTTTCGGGAAAGACGGAGATCCCGCTTGATTATCGCTTGATCAATAAGACGGATGATTGGCGGGTCTATGACGTCGTCGTGGACGGGGTCAGCCTGGTGAACAACTACCGCGGACAGTTTACAAAGATTCTTCGCGCCTCTTCCTATTCGGATCTCGTCGATCAACTCCGCAAAAAAGCCGGCAAGCCCAAGACGCCATAACGTCGTTTGCGGAATCATGAGTACGCGTATGCGCAGCCGTGCGGTCCGTCTTCTCCTTGTGTTGATCGGAGCGCTGTGTCTTGTGTTCCCCGATCAGGCTCAGGCGGAAGTAAAACTTTTTCCTATCCCCGCCATCAGTACCAGCAAAAACGACGGCAACGATTTCGGATTAATCGTACCGGCTCTCATCACCGGACCGGACGGGGATCTGAAGTACTTGCTCGCTCCCATGTTGATTCATAACTCTTACGTGGGCATGCGGGGAACCCTCAATCTGTTCAGGTATGAGCCCGGCGGGAAACAACTCAAAGGCATGGCGTCATGGTCGGAGAGGATCGAACATAAATTTCTGTTCAACTATGTCGATCCGGGTTTCAGCAACGGTCGGTATAGTATCGAGTTCGGTGCTATGAATTTCAAGAATGCCACTATGCGTTTTTATGGGTTAGGCCCGACGACCCAAAAAGGTGAACAGACTAACTACACGGCATCCGAGACACGGCTCAACTGGAGATTCGGCGTCTATGCCAATGAAGTGACGCAGATCGCCGTGAGTCAGCGTCTACGAATTATGCAGCCGATCCAGCAGGGAGCAGCGACAATGTTCCCGTTTTCCCGAGATGTTTTTCCGGAAGCTCCCGGCATGGACGGGGCGGCGATACTCGGTCAGCGGATCACCTTTCATTATGATACGCGGAATAACTTGGTGACTCCGACTGATGGGATGGCGATTACGGCCTATGCGGAGCTCAATTACAATTTCCATCGGGGCGTAGATCCCCTGTATTCCAGGTATGGTGTCGAGATCAAAAAGATGTTTGCGAGTGAATCCAAGCGGGCGATCTTGGTGGTTCGCGGAGAATTGCAAGCCACGCTCGGCTCGGACGTTCCCTTTTATGAGCAGAGCTCGTTGGGGGGACAAAACAATCTGCGTGGTTTTGGTGTCGATCGGTACATCGATAAGCAGCTGATTGCCTTCAGCGTTGAGGAACGCATTCATGTCCTGCGAACACGCCTGGCCGGCGTCATGGCTGATTTTGAAATCGCGCCGTTCGTCGATACCGGGCAAGTCTTCAATTCGTACAAGAATGTGAGCTTCAAGGACTATCGCATTACTCCGGGAATCGGCTTTCGAGGGATCATTCGGCCCAATGTCGTCGGGCGCATCGACTATGGGTTCAGTAAAGAGGGAGGAGCCATTTTTGCCGGTTTAGACTTTCCTTACTAACCAAACCATCCGGCGTTCACGCGAGGGAACAATCTTCATCTTCATTTTTATCATGAGGCCGATGAGTAGCTCATCAAGAGATGTTCCATAAGTGCTTGACTTCATATGGTTCTTGTGTGAGACTCCACCAAAATTTGGCACCCGAACGACCGGTGCGGGTCGGTCGTGTGTGATGGCCACGTTGCTGACGGGGAAGAACGAAGGAGACCATCTATGTCCATACTGAAGACGATCCATAGTCCCGCCGATCTGAAGCGGTTGTCTCCGGACAGATTTCCGGTATTGTGCCAGGAAATTCGCGAGCAAATTATCGGAGCGGTCGCTGATGTCGGTGGACACCTGGCTTCGAATTTGGGTGTGGTCGAGCTCACGGTTGCCTTACAATACCTTCTGGATACACCGACCGACAAAATCATCTGGGATACCAGCAATCAGTCGTACACGCATAAACTTCTTACCGGCCGGCGCGAACAATTCCATACGCTTCGTCAGTACGGAGGATTGAGCGGATTCTGTAAGCGAGAAGAAAGCGAATACGATACGTTCAACGCCGGCCATGCGGGGACCGGTGTGTCGGCCGCCTTCGGTATGGTCGAAGCCAGAGACCAGATGAAGCAAAAACACAAGGTCGTCTGTGTCGTCGGTGACGGTGCGATGACGGCGGGGATGACGCTGGAAGGACTGCATCATGCGGGAGGACTCGGAAAAGATTTCCTCGTGATTTTGAACGACAACCAAATGTCGATCTCAAAAAATGTCGGAGCCATTTCCGCCTATCTGAGTCGGACCATCACGGGTGAGTTCTATGGGAAGGTGCGTGAAGAAACGGGGCAACTCTTGGGTAAGATTCCTCACATCGGCTCCGACATGCAACGGCTCGCCCGCCGAGCCGAAGAACTCGCCAAGGGCGTGATTCTGCCCGGATTGCTTTTCGAAGAGTTGGGGTTCCAGTACAGCGGCCCCATCGACGGCCACAACTTTGAACATCTCCTGCCGACCCTCGAGAACGTTCTGCGGATGAAAGGGCCTGTCCTGCTCCATGTCATCACGAAGAAAGGGCTTGGGTACGAGCCGGCCATGAAGAATCCGGTATGGTTCCATGCCTGTCCTCCATTCATTCGCTCGACCGGCGCGCCAGCCAAGAAAGCCGCGCGCCCCTCATACACGGCGATCGCTATGGACACGCTCGTCAAATTAGCCCGCAAGGACAAGCGCGTCGTGGCCATCACGGCTGCCATGTGTGAGGGGACGGGATTGACGGCATTCGAGAAAGAATTCCCGGAGCGTCTCTACGATGTCGGCATTGCCGAACAGCACGCGGTCACATTTGCGGCGGGGCTCGCCGCACAGGGCATGAGACCGGTCGTGGCGATGTATGCGACCTTTCTTCAGCGCGCCTATGATCAAGTCGTGCATGATGTCGCCACCCAGAATCTTCCAGTGACTTTCTGCATCGATCGAGGAGGACTCGTCGCAGAAGACGGGACGACGCATCATGGAGCCTTCGACTATGCTTATTTGCGGCATGTTCCCAATATGGTCGTCATGGCTCCCAAGGATGAAAATGAACTACAACATATGGTGAAAACCTGCTTGGAATTCAACGGACCGATTTCGGTACGCTATCCGCGCGGGGTGAGTCTCGGTGTGAAAATGGACCCCGTGCCGAAAGCCTTGCCTGTCGGGAAAGGTGAGCGTCTCAAAGACGGGACGGATGTGGCCATCATTGCGATCGGTGTCTCGGTATGGCAGGCCGTCGAAGCAGCCGAGCGCCTCAACAAAGAAGGGATTTCCACAGCGGTCGTGAACGGACGATTCGTGAAGCCGCTCGATCACGAACTGATTGTCGATGTGGCGAAGCGGGTGCGCTATGTTGTGACGGTGGAAGAAGGTTGTAAGATCGGGGGATTTGGGTCCGCCGTGCTCGAAGCTCTTTCGGAAGCCGGGATGACGGGGGTGAAGACGAAGGTCCTGGGCCTACCCGATTGGTACATCGAACAGGGGCCACAGGATCTGTTGCGGGAACGGTATGGTTTGACGGCTGAAGGGATCTATCAAAGTGTGAAGGAATTGATCGGCAAAGCACCCGCCGTAAAGTCGCCGCTCACAGATACGGCGCTGGTCGGCCATCCGCATGGAGACGAACAGGGAAGCTGAACGCGAAGCGCGAGTGTTGAATGTTGAGTTGTGAGTCGTGAAGAGAAAGCCGGACTGAGAAGCACGAGAAAACCCCATGCACATTAACAGACGAAAGACTCGCCAGATACAGGTCGGCAAAGTGAAGGTCGGGGGCGCTGCTCCGGTGTCGGTGCAATCCATGTGTTCGACGGACACGCGAGATGTGGCCGCGACGATCGCACAGATTCACCAGCTTGAAGCCGCCGGCTGTGAAATCATCCGTGTGGCTGTTCCGGACGACGAGGCCGCCCAGGCCCTCCCGCAAATTAAAGCGGCGATGACGGTACCGCTGATCGCCGATATTCATTTTGATCATCGGCTTGCCTTGAAGTCCGCGCGTATCGTCGATTGTGTCCGCATCAATCCCGGCAACATCGGTGCTTGGTGGAAAGTGGAGGAAGTCATTAAGGCCGTGAATGAGCGAGGGATTCCGCTTCGTGTCGGCGTCAATGGAGGATCCCTCGAACGGCCGTTGTTGGAGAAGTACGGATGGCCTTCCCCCGAAGCGCTGGCTGAGTCGGCGCTCAATGCCGTACATGCGCTCGAAGACGTAGGCTTTACCAACCTGAAGGTGTCGCTCAAGGCTTCGGATGTGCATCATGCCATCGACGCCTATTGGCTCTTCGCGCATCAATCGGATTATCCGCTCCACATTGGGATTACAGAAGCAGGGACGACCATGACCGGGGCGGTGAAGTCTTCGATCGGCCTCGGTTACTTGCTTTCACAGGGTATCGGGGACACGCTGCGCGTATCGCTGGCTGCCGATCCCGTCGACGAAGTCAAAGTCGGATTTGAAATCCTCAAGTCACTCGAATTACGTCATCGAGGCATTAATGTCATCGCCTGCCCGACCTGTGGGCGTGTCGAAATCGACGTCGTCCGGATGGCGAACGAATTGGAAAAGAAACTCGGCCACATCAAGACTCCATTGAACGTGTCGGTGCTGGGTTGTGTCGTCAACGGCATCGGAGAGGGGAAAGAGGCCGATATCGGGATTGCCGGCGGCGAGGGCAAGGGTATTTTGTTCAAGAAAGGCAAGCTTGTCCGAAAGGTTCCGATGGAAGAATTGATGGACACGTTGATTCAGGAAGTGGAGCTGCTGGCCAAGGAAAAAGAAGCGGAAAGCAACGACGACGCGGTTGCATCGGTCCCTTCAAACGGGTGGGAATCGCTGGAATCCCCGTCGGATCACCCTTCGACGCTCGGCCGAGAAATTCCGGTCTTACCTCAGCGGTAGGTGCATTGCCGACGGCGGCAATGACTCTCCCGCTGTTTTACCGAAGCTGCACACCCATCTCACCAGGAAACGATTGACGCCCTCTTGCGGGTCATGTATCAGTGCCACTGAACGATGGAATCACAATCGATCATTCACAGTATCAATGAATTCGCCAAGTCCGCTCTCTTTGCGCGACTAGTGAAGGTCGGCCTTGTGATTGCGGCGGTGGTGCACGGCTACATCATTTCCTTCGGGCGGTCGTTTCACTTCCGCGACATCGATATCCATCGCGAGATCGGAAGACGCTTTCTCTCCGGCGAATATCTCTATGCCAACGACTATTGCTATATGTATTTGCCGACCACCGGCATCTATTTCGCTCCCCTGCTTGTCCTGGAGAGAAACCCGAGCCTGGCCTTGCGGTATGCCGTGGCCGTCGGATGCTTAGTCATCACAATCATGCTGTTCCACCGCATGCTGTGCGGCACATCACACTCCAGTGCATGGAGCCGGCTGTTGGTCGGCGTGGGCACGGGCGCGCTGACGCTGCAATTCATCTTGAATGATCTCGACGACGGTGGGCCGCACTTGATTCTCCTGGGCATTCTCACTTGCGCGATCTATGCAATCTGGGTCGGCAGAGAACGACTCGGCGCGATCATTCTGGGATTCGGCATTACACTAAAAATCACTCCCGCACTCTTTGTGTTGCTGTTTCTTTGGAAGCGGCAGTGGCGATTGGCGGCATACACAGTGCTCGCGACCGTCTTGTGGATCGTACTCCCTATGCTGTACATGGGCCCCACGAGTTGGTGGGATCACCACATGGAATGGACCAGGAACGCGGTGTTATCCGTGCTTGATCGGCAGAGCGAGGGTCGTCAAGAAAATGAACTTCAGAAGGCCAACCTTTCGCTCCGTCATACCATGCTGCGATACCTGGTCACGTATCCACCCACTCATCGGCTTCGGCAAATCGACCAGAGTTACAAGCCGGTACTGGATCTTCCGTCGCCTCTTGCGAACACAATCGTCGGGATTGCCGCGATCAGTTTGCTTGGACTGTTTGCCTGGTCCAGTCGGCAGGCGTTTCAAGGACCTGGAGATCCTCTGTGGGCGAGGGATTGCGCCGGAATCCTGCTCTTGGCCCTGTTCTTTTCACCTATCACTTGGGATCAGCATTTGGTGTGGATGATACCGGCGGCATTTGTGGTTGTGTCGGCCGCCGCCGGATTGAACGGGAAGTTACCCCGTACAGGATATGTCATGCTGGCCCTCTACGTTGTGCTGACCATGGTACTGAATTATGAAGTTGTGGGTTCGGCCGGATGGGAAGCGCTGAAGAGTTATCATCATCTCGGTATTGCGATGTTGATCTTGTATGGATTACTGCTCAGCAGCAGGGACGATTGGAGCCGTCCAGCCATGCACTCAGAAAAAATGCATACCGGTTCTTCCCGCTTGGCCAGTGAAGCATAACTCGTCTATGGTCTTGTGTTGTGTTCCAGAAAAAGAAGCGACTATAATGTGGCCTTCCGGGGCGCCGTACCCAAGTGGTAAGGGAGCAGTCTGCAAAACTGCGATGCAGCGGTTCGAACCCGCTCGGCGCCTCCAAACCAACCTTTGGTTGACCCGCGCTATTTAGCGTTTTATCGTGACTGATGCGCGCGGGTAAAACCCACACGTGTTTGTGCTTCTTCGTACGATCCACTCGCTCTTCATCGTAGTATCGTAATTGACGTCGGCGGATAAGCACCGCCAGTATCTCTTGACCTCTTCGCGCGTGCCGCTACAGGCTCAGCGGGATCATGATCATGATAGCGCCCATCACGTCATTCTGTTTGAAGTCGTGTCTCGGACTGTCCTGATGAGAGTTGTGGCAGCCGATGCAGGCTTGAGACACGGCTCTGTCGGCATAGATGGCCATAAGATAGGCGTCCGCTCCGTTCATGACCACTTCAGTGTATGGGCGGTCCGGGTTCTGTTGGGTGGCCGTCAGGCCTCTCTGCTCAGCTTCGGATTTGGCCCCGTTCTGCTTGTTGATGGGCCAGAGACTGATAAGTTTATAGCCGACCTTAGCCTTCGAATTGACCGATAGACGAGCGCTTTCCTGTAAAAATTGAGCTGGAAGGGGTAAGGTCTTTTCGGAGCGCCAATTCTCCGATGCTACGGCAGCGCCTTTCGCTTGCATCCGCTCTACAACATGCTGCGTATAAAACATGCGGTTTGACTCGATGACGGAATGCAACATATCCGCCACTTTCTCAGCAGGAATGCCCCCGGCATCCTTGGCGCCGGAGGATATTCCCAAATAGCCGAACGTGAGAAGCAGTAGTGATGCGATTCCCAACACCAGGCTTTTCATGATCATGATGCAACCTCCTTCTGTACGAAATTGAATGGCTTCAATCATATGGAAGTATTTTCGATCATGTCGAATGAATGCCCTCATCATGGCCTCATTGTGCCAAGAGCTTGTCACACCCTAATCGTTGTCCACCGACGTTTGAACAGTTGGAACACAAGAACGGATGGCGAGAGAGGAGAGAGACACGTCTCATAGCTACCTCAGCCAGGGATGCTGGGATGGGCCGGACGTAGGTCAATCTGACGGTAGCAGAAACCCTGATACTGCGGCAAGTGGATGCACATTGCTCTTCGAAATTGACGAGCACTTGGCATGATGTTAGAATTCCGAAAATTTTTGTGCCTCCAAGCAGGGCTGCCTTAGGCAGCTGTTCAGATAGAGTAGATTTTAGAAAAGACCATTAAGTTAAGGAGAGCGGAATGGCTGTTCCGATTTCCCAGATGTATACCGTGGCGAAGTATGTGCTCTCACAGAAGCTGAAGGGAGTGAAGCGATATCCCTTGGTACTGATGCTCGAACCGCTCTTTCGGTGTAACCTGGCCTGCGCCGGCTGCGGAAAGATCCAGTATCCCGACCATATTCTCGACAAGCGGCTGACGCCGGAACAATGTTGGGCGGCGGCAGAAGAATGCGGTGCGCCCATGGTGAGTATTCCCGGAGGGGAGCCGCTCATTCATCCTGACATCGCGAAGATCGTCCAGGGCTTGGTGGATCGAAAGAAATATATCTATCTCTGTACAAACGCTATCCTCTTGGAGCGAAAGCTGGACGAATACCAACCCTCCAAATACCTGACATTCAGCGTCCATATGGATGGGCTCAAGGATGAACACGATTTAGCCGTCTGTCGAGATGGCGTCTATGACGTGGCGGTCAAAGCCATCAAAGCGGCGCTCAAACGCGGCCATCGAGTGACGACGAATACCACGTTGTTCGACGACGCGAATCCTGAGCGAGTGAGAAAATTTTTCGATGAAATGATGGCGCTGGGGGTCGAAGGTATGACCATCTCGCCGGGGTATAGTTATCAAAAGGCCCCGGATCAGCAACATTTCTTGAAGCGGGCTCGGACGCAAGAGCTCTTCTCTAAGATTCTTGCTCGCCCTAAGCCGGGTTGGCAGTTCAATCAATCTCCCTTGTTCTTGGATTTTCTGATGGGTCGGCGTGAGTATCAATGCACTCCTTGGGGAAATCCAACCTACAATGTCTTTGGGTGGCAGAAGCCCTGCTACTTGCTCCAAGAGGGATACACAAAAACCTTCCGCGAGCTCATGGAGTTGACCGAGTGGGAGAAGTACGGTACCGGCCGAAACGAAAAGTGCGCCGATTGTATGGTCCATTGCGGCTATGAGGCATCGGCGGTGGAGGATACGTTTAGTACGATGTCGGGATTTACGCGGACTGCCAAGCTGACGTTGTTGCCTACTTCTCGTTAACCGTTCAACGTTAACCATCGTTCAGGTTTCGTTTGGCGAATAACGTTCACGCCTTTCTCCAATGACCGATATCAAGAATCACACAGTGGACCCTTCCGGTTCTCTCGAAGGGCGAGTGTTCAAACCGGTCTCTCCAACGGAAATAATGGAAGCCGCCGAGCTCGCGTTCGACTATCGAGGCGACGTCACATTGACGTTACGATCCGGTGAAACCGTTACCGGATATGTCTATAATCGCCAAGTCACCGCCGCTGAGTCCTATCTAGAGCTGTTTCGTGTCGGTTCTCCGGAGGCTCAGCGCATTCCGTACTCCGACATCGTCGCGGTTACATTCACAGGGGAAGACACGGCGAACGGAAAATCGTGGGAAGCCTGGGTGTCCAAAAAGGAGTCCGAACGTCGCGCGGAAGCCGAAAAGATCGAGGCTGTCGCGCGCACGAAGGGCTATCTCTGAAGCTGTTGGGGATTCAGGCGATTGGAGAGTGGACCACCATCGAAGATTGCTCTGCATCAGCAAGCCCGCCTGCCTGTTCATTGACAAAGATGTAGTGCTGTGCTAGAAACCCTGCCCGAATGTAGCGCGCTCGTGATACTGCGGCGTGCACTCTTCGAAGGAGCGAGCGACGAGTCAGCGATCTAGTTCGAAGCTTGACGGCCTTAGTCCAGCAGGACTGTTTACCCTAGCTTGCTGTCTCGTAATGAATGTGGCGTTCCCACCTGTGGCACAGGCCACACATGAAGCGGACCATCGTTTCATGGTGGAGGGGTATGTGTGCGGACAGGATGGGAAGGGACTTTCGAATACAGATGTTCTCGTCAAGGACACCAAGATTTCATACGGTCAGGTCGTCAGGACGGATGGAGATGGCTATTACAAAGCGATGTTTCATCTGCACAACGACAATCTTGGAGATCCCCTTCTGGTAGAGGCGAGAGGGGAGCAGCAAAATCTTAAAGTCGAATTCGATCCAAAAGATCTAGAAAGCGAACGGAAGATCCGGGTTAACTTTGGAACTGGCTGTGAGGCAGATGGGCCTCCCGCTTGGTTGTGGTGGGGAAGCGGAGCGGTCTTTGCAATAGCCACTGGTATTATCGGGATGAAATTTATCCGTTCTCAGCGGAAGCAGGAACGGGTCAAATCGAAATCCCTGGGAAAGAAAAAACATGATCGCCGATGACGGTCCTTGGGGCTACAAGGTGTCTCGCCGAATCGGTCGATAGGTCGGCGAGGGCCCGTGATACAAGTTGAAAGGGCGAGTGTAGTCTTAACGCTCTTGCAGGGGGCACGTGATGCCTCTGCAGAAGCGTTTTTTTGTTTGTTGACCCCTTTCTCAATCGCGCTGCAGTCCGGACGAGAACCTCTCCCAATGACGGAGTGATGGATCGTAATGAACATGAGGATAGGCTCGATTTATGCTGTATTGATCATGGGTCTTTGGCTATTGTCGAGTTGCGGAGAGCAGGGTGGAGAGGGACCGATCGTGCCGCCTCCGCCGGCTCCAGCTGAATATGCCGACAAGCATATGCCGGCAGGTTGGTGGGGAGATGTCCAGAAGCTGGAAGAGGGACGCAAACTCTTTATCGGTGAGACAAATCCCGACGTAAACTGTGCCAGCTGTCATGGAAAAGACGGAAAGCCGGTCAAGGCTGGTGCCACGGATTTCCGAAACCCTGAGCGGATGAAGCTTTATTCGGACTCCGTGTGGTTTTGGCGTATTTCCGAAGGAGTGCCGAATACCAAGATGAAAGGCTGGAAGAGTAAGCTCTCAGAGGAAGACCGATGGAAGCTTGTGCTGTATGAGCGAAATTTTGGATTGGCTGGGAAGGCTTGGAATGATGAGAAGAAGCAATGGGGCGATGCCGGCACTGAATGACTATGACGATAGGGGAACAGGATTGTCGATGCTTCGCACTTTCCGTGCTTTTAATCTTCTCGAATCGGAGCACCCGCCTGCTGTATGCGAATCGAGGTCGTCACCCAGGCTCAGGTTTTTTTTATATACTGCTAAGGGATTTCCCTATCGGTAAGGCTTGAGCAAATCTGCGATACTCTGCCGGTCGATAAAGGTCGTATGAGAAAGCGCTGCGGCACATCGCTTGGAGTCTGACCTCCAATGCGGAGGTCTCAATGCTTCATGAGGGGGTCAGGCTGTTTTGGTAAATAATGATCGAAATTCATGAGTAGTTGAAGGTATTTTAGAAAAGTGCAGTCAGTGTAAAGGCAAGATCCTTGACTAAGGTCTAAAGTAGGGAGCATCGAGACATCGTGAAAAAACTGTCGAGCGGTCTCCTGGTTCTCGTGGTGTTGTTCTCGTTGTGTGTGGCTGCTGCTGCCAGTGTCTCCGCTCAGGAAGTTGGCGTATCCTCAGTGGAGTTTCCGTACACCGGTAACCGGACGGCTGTATGGGTCGTCGCTCAACTCCATATCTTATTTGCCGCGTTTATCCTGGGTGCGCCGATTTTCGTCGTCATTTCAGAATGGTTGGGTTACCGTAAGCAGGACCCACGGTATGATCGTCTGGCGAAAGAGATCACGAAGGTCACGGTTATTCTCTTCAGTATGACGGCTGTGACGGGCGGCTTGTTTATTTTCGTCCTTCTTGCCGCCTATCCACAGTTCACGACCTCGTTCATCAATCAGTTTTACATGGTGTTCGCAGTATTATATCCGGCGCTGTTTATCGCTGAGACCATCCTCATGTATGCCTATCTCTACACCTGGGATGTGTGGAAGGGTGAAAAGAAGGGGCGACACATCGCCCTTGGTGTGCTCTTGAATCTCGTCTGTCTGCTCATCTTGTTCGTCATTAACGGCCCCACGTCGTTCATGAACACACCGCCGAAAGCTGAAGGAGTTTCACCGCAGGATTTCATCGCGGCGGCGACTTTGTGGGATAAGATTGCAAACCAAAGTTGGTTCCCTCTAAGTCTCCACCGAATCGATGGGAACGTGGCATTCGGTGGGTTTATTGCCGGGATGATCGCTGCCTACATGTACATGGGGTCGAAGACGCAGGAGGAGAGAGCCTACTACGATTGGATGGGCTTCGCCGCCATCTGGATCGCGGTGGGTGGGTCGCTCTTGCAGCCGTTTACAGGGCTCCTGTTGGCGTATGAAATGTGCGATTACGATTTTTCATTCTGCCCGTACATGATGGCCGATCAACTTTCGATGTTTTTTGAAACACAAGGCATCATGATCGGGCTGCTGTTCCTGGGCATCAATTATTATAGCTGGCTCAGTGTCAAACGAATTGAAGGGGCCGACAATGTTCGGATGACCATCTTGGCCCCGATCGTCCTCATCGTGTTGCTCCCCGCCACGATGTGGGTGATGGATAAGTTTTGGATTCCCGATCCAATGTCGTTGGCGTTCTTGCTGCCCCTCACGCTATCGCCGTTTCTATTGGGCCGGTTTATTCCCAAGACTGTCTCGGCACGGACCGTCATCAAGATCGGCTTTATCATCATGCTCATCAGCGATGCCGTCTGGCTCACGCCCGCCGGTTTCGTAGCCACCGGCACCGATATGCCCGATGAGATGAAACTGCCGGAAGGGTGGGACTATCTGTCGTCGATGCCGGCCAAGCTTTCGGCAATCTTGACATTGGTGTATGTGACGGTCGTCAATTATGTCTTGTATAACCGAACCATCAAGCAGGGCACGATCCACTGGGGGAAAATCGATTTCGCGGCGCAATTTGTGTTGATTTTTCTGGCATTCACTTCCACGTGGATCATGGGGTTGATGGGGGCGGTGCGGTCGTTGCTCAAGAAATACTTTCATACCTACAGCTTGGTGTCGGACCTCAGTGCCGAGTCGTTTACTCCGACACTCTCGTATTCGGCCGGATGGATTACGGCGATTACCGTCGTGTTTATCGCCATCGTCAGCGTGGCTGCGCTGGTGGCCCTTCGGCCTTCCGTCGCAAGGGTACGAGAGCCTGAGGGAAGTCCTGTTCCGATCGCAGCCAAGTAATCACAGTGTGGAGCGCCTACTGAGGCGACGAGAATTCGTATGGGGAATATATTCAAGAAGCTCGGCATTGGGTTGGTGGTCGGTGCCGCCCTTGTTGCCGTCGGACATTCGCAGGAGCTGCCGATCCCATTCCAAGTATTGTTCTTCATCGTCTCATTGATCGGGGCGATCGTCTTCATCCTGCTGGACGCGAAGCCGATCGGGACGATGAGCGGAGGGAAATCCCTCTTTGCCGTCATCGCATTCTGGATTCTCTTGGTGACCGTCTGTGTTGCCGGGGCATCGCTGTTACCTCAGTTTGACCCTGAGGATGAACGGGCCAAAATCGACAAACTGTTAGGAAAAGAACGGGCCGCCTCTCAGAAAGGGAAGGCCGAGGAGCTGATTGCCCGTGCCAAGGCCCTCGATGAACAGGTGAAAGCCCTGGAAGAGCGACTGAAGGGGTTGGGCAGCGGTCAGGCTGTGGCGATAGCTCCGACCCCCTCGGCTGGAGAAAAGCCTGCTGCGGCAGCTGGTGCGGGCACCGACGATTTCATGAAGGTGGGCGAGGAGCAGTGGCAACTGCAAGAATGTTACAACTGCCACAAGTTGAGGGGTGAGGGCGGAAAGAAGCGAGGCCCCGAATTGGATAATATCGGCTCGTTGCTGACGGTCGACGAAATCCAACAGAAAATTGCGGATCCCAAGAGCTTTATGGCTGAGGGGTATGAGAAGGAATATCAGAAGGGCATCATGCCCAACAAGTTTAAGGACCTGATGGAGCCCAAGGAAATGCAGGCTCTCGCCGCTTGGTTAGGCACCTTCAAGAACACCTCGGTGAACACCCCCAAGCCGATCAAAAAAAGCTGATGTTGCAACCGAAACTGAAATCCAAGGTTCGGTGCACCGACCTCGACATCGGTGAAGTCTCGAAGGTCGTGCTCGACCCGCTTTCCCATGAGATCAGCCATATCGTGGTGTCCATGAATGGGAACGGTGAGCGGCAAGTCGCCATGGGCCATGTTCAGGCCGTGACGGACGACTTCGTGCAGTTGCGCGCGCCGTCAATGGATATCCTCGCCTTGCCTCCCTTCAAGCGAGAAGATTATGTCACCACGCATGAAGTGGAGATCTCGCACCTTGAGGACAACATCCATGTGACGCCGGGTGAAGTGTTGGTGCCGTTGCCCGATCTCGAAAAAAGCGTCAAGCGCCGCACGTTTTTCATGAATTTCACGAATATCATCGGATTCTTGGTCGGCCTGCCCATCGCGTACCCCATTCTCCGCTTTTTGATGAAGCCGATGTATGCGGATTTCGACAACCACTGGCTGAACGTGGGCAATGTCGGCAAGATCAAGCAGGATGACGTCGGCGTGCAGTTCAAGTACAAGAAAAAGGTCAAAGAAGTCTATATGCCGGAGAGTGAAATCGATAAAAACGTCTGGATCCTCCGAGCGACTCCCGAGCTTCTCGAGAGAGTCTATCATGACAAGGACATGGAGTTTCGAGACGCCAAGGGAAAAACGATTTGGGTCAATAAGAAAACCACGCCCTATGTGGCGTTCTCCGGTAAGTGTCCTCATTTAGGCTGCGCGTTCAAGTGGCGACAGCATAAGACGTTGGGGCAAGTGTTTCTCTGTCCTTGCCACCTCAGCATCTACGATGCCGCAGGGAAGGTGCTCGACGGCCCGGCGCCTCGTGCCCTCGACGCATTGCCCATAAGGGTTTCCGCCTCGGGAGACGTTGAGATCATCGACATGGAGTTCAAGGCCGGTACGAAATCACAAATTCGGATCATTTGAAAGCTGGCGGCATGGATAGCAAGCGATCATCATCGACGGTCATTCCCGATCATCGGCCCAGCGCGATCGAAAAAGTTGTCGCTTTCCTTGACGAACGCGTCGGTCTCAAGGAAATGCAGGCCAAGATGCTGAATGAACCGATCCCCGGCGGTTCCCGCTGGGCCTACGTGTTCGGATCCATCCTGTTGTTCATCTTCGCCATGCAGGCCCTGACCGGTATCTTGCTCATGTTCTATTATGTGCCGACTGCCGACCATGCCTATGCCAGTACGCAGTACATTATTCACGATGTCGATTATGGGTGGTTCCTGCTCGGCTATCATTTCTGGGGATCCAGTGCCATGGTCGTCTGTGTGGTGGCGCACATGTCCCAGGTGTTCCTCTGGGGGGCGTACAAGAAGCCACGAGAATTGCTGTGGCTTGTCGGACTGGCCCTGTTTGGTGTTGTGATCACCTTCGGCTTTACGGGTTACCTCTTGCCCTGGGACCAACGGGCGTTCTGGGCGACGACTGTGGGTGTCGAAATTTTGGATAAGACGCCCATTATCGGTGATTTTATCGCCAGATTTCTGAAAGGTGGGCCGACTCCCGGGCAGATGACCTTGAGCCGATTCTTCGTCCTCCATGTGATGATTCTTCCGGCGGCGCTCATGGCCTTAGCCGGCTTGCATCTGTTCCTGTTTCGCGTGGCCGCTCCTGCAGGACCTTTTACCGGTACGGTGGAGGAGATCAAAGCGAAAACCGACTATTTCTTTCCCCGTCAAATTTGGAAAGACATGGTCGGGATGGCGTTCGTCTTCGTAGGGACCTGCGCCTTGGCGCTCTGGGAGCCGGTCGTTTTATTGGATGAGGCGGCGCCGGATCCAGGGGACTATCATCCCGAACCGGAATGGTATTTTCTGTTCTACTTCCAGTTGCTCAGGCTGAAGCTGTTCGCCGGTGAGTTCGGTCAATTTTTGGGTGCCGTGGCATTGCCGGTGGCCTTCATGGCGTTGCTCGTCGCGCTTCCGTTCATCGACAAGGATCCGGAGCGGAATATTTTCAAGCGACCGATCGCCCTGATCAGCTGGATTGCGATCATGGTCGTGATCGTCTTGTTCACGGTTGCATCCGTGATTAACCGAGAGTTCTTGGACTGATCCTGGTACAGGTCTGGCCATGGCTGAAGAACGAGAATCGATGTCGCCCACGAAGATAGGGTTCGGTATCCTGTGGCCTGCCTGCTGGACGGGTATTCCCATCAAGGCGGTGTTTGCGGTTCTTGCCATGACGATGGGATTGGTGCATTTCGAAGGAAGATTCGGTCTCGCCTTTTTAATGTTGTTTGCCAGTCCCGTGACGGTCTTCGCGGCCCCCATCATCATCGCCGTCTTTGAGACGCAGTTCGGTGAAGGGATCGGGCTGCCGCTTATTTTTGGGATGTCCATCCCCGTCGACATTTGGGCGCTCGGACTGGTTGGGCGAACGTTCTTCTTGGAACGGCTTCGGAAAGAGCCGCCTCACGACGGGCTTGGGTTTGCGATCTGGTGGAGGGCGGCGCTTATTGGAACTTTCTTTCTTCCGCTTCTCTGGTGGATCGTCAGTCGCGTGACGGAGATCGCCATCACCGCATCGCATTCGATGGCCGAAATGGACAGCATGCGACATCTCTTCGGCACCGGTCTTCCCATCGCGGAACGGATCGGTCTCGAGCTCACGATCTGGGGATCCATCTCGTCGGCGGTTCTGATCGTCCTGGCGGTCATCGGGATTTCCATGCTTGGACAGATCATTCGACGTATGGCGGAAAACTCCCGTCCGGCGTCTGAAAATTATCAAGAAATCGTGACCCGCTGGGATTTGATGCGCGTGCCGACCGATCAAGGATTGTTATTGGCTTCATTGGCGGGGGCCGGCGTGCTCCTGTCGCTGGTGTTTTGGGCCATACTCCCGGTGACGACGCCCAATCCACACGATTGCTGCAAAAAACCTGAGCTACGGGTCGAACCGCCGTTTAAGCCGATCGAATCATTGGACAAGAATGCGCAACGGATCGCGTCGCTTGCGGCGCAAGTTGAAGCGATGGAACGGCAAAAGACAGAACCAAAAGGTCAGAAAGAAAAGGGCAAGGGGAAGGCCGAAAGCCGAACAGCCAAGGGTTCCTCTGCCGATATGAAACCGTAATTTGCGAGGTGATGAGGTGAGTGCCATACAACAAGGGGTCGGAACGATTCAACGAGTTCTCCGGTCCGTCGGAGGTCACAGCGGATGGATCGCAGGTCTCTTGTTGACGGCTGGCTGGCTTGTCTTCCCTTCGATCGGTCTCGCAGCGGAGGGAGCGGCGGCCGGTCCGACTGAGTATCGCGATATCCCCTATGTCGGCAGTCGAAATCTCATCTGGGTCGTCGCGCAGCTGCACCTCCTTCTTGCAGGGTTCGTTTTAGGCGTGCCGATCTTCGCATGGTTGTGCGAGGTCATCGCGTGGAGGGGTGGGGAGAAGCGCTATGACAAGCTCGCGAAGGAGTTTACCAAGCTCTTGACCTCGGCCTACGCGACTACCGCCCTGTTCGGCGGCATTCTCTTGTTTATCTTAGTGATCTTCTACCCCAAGCTTATGAATTATTTGACGGACGTCTTCTTCCCGTCCTTTTTACTCTACTGCCTCCTGTTCCTGTTCGAAACCGCCACGCTGTATCTGTATTGGTATGGGTGGGACGCCATGCAGCATGGCAGGATGAAAACGTTGCATGTGTTTCTGGGGTTCCTGCTGAACTTCTTCGCCTTATTCATCATGATTGTGCCTAATGCCTGGGCCACGTTTCAGGCCAGCCCGGTCGTGATTTCCGAAGGCACAGCTATTGAACGAGCCTGGGCTGCGACCTGGAATCCGACTTGGTGGCCGATCAACATCCATCGATTCATCGCCAACATCGTGCTCGGCGGATACATTTGCGGAGCGTACGCCGGAGTCCGATACTTGTCGGTCAAGAGCGCTGAGGATCGGGAACATTACGATTGGATGGGCTATGTCGGCAATTTCATCGGCGTGTTCGGTCTGTTGGCCTTGCCGTTCGCGGGTTATTGGCTCATGCGGGAAATTTATCAATACAACCAACAGATGGGCATCACCCTGATGGGAGGATTCCTCTCCTGGCTCTTCATCATCCAAGCCATGCTGATCGGAGTCTTGTTTCTTGGGTCCAATTATTACTTCTGGTTGGGGATTACGTATCGGATCCCTGGGTCGGAGGGTAAATATCGACGTGCCATGCTGATGATGCTGGTCAGCTTGCTGCTCTGTCTCGCGGTGTGGATGACCCCGCACTCGCTCGTGGCCAGCATCGAAGAGGCTCAAAAAATGGGAGGGGCCCATCACCCGCTACTTGGTGTCTTGGGCGTCATGTCGGCCAAAATGACGGTGTCCAACCTCATGATTCTCATTACCTTCATGAGCTTCGTCATGTATTGGCGGGCAGGAAAACAGGATACAGCCGGCTGGGCCAAACTGGGAAAGGCCGTCATGGGTGCCGTGTTGGTGCTGGCCAGTCTCGCCGTGATCGTGCTCGGTGTGTGGGGATACTTTGTGCCGGCCATCGTCCGCATCAATTATTTCTCCACGTCCCAGGTGCTGATCGTCATCTTCGTCATTCTGACCATCACGCCGTTGACCGCGCTGTTGCTCAAGAGTGCCAGGACGACGACGGAGATGGTCTGGGGCAGTATGCCTCCGCGCGCCGGGTATGCCCTGGTTCTCAATGCCGTCATGATCATTCTCCTTATGACATTGATGGGCTACGCGCGATCTTCATCCCGCGTCCATTGGCATGTGTACGGCGTCATGCGCGATTCATCGCCCTATGCCTATTCGCCGGCCCTCGGCAGCGCGTCGCTGATCATGGCCCTCTGTACATTCTTCTTCTGCATCCTCGTGGCGTTTATCTTCTGGGTCGCTACCATGGGTGACAAGACTAAGGCGGCTGCCGCATCGGGGAAGAGTGAACTGCCGCACGGCATTCCTGCAATGGCAGGAGGGGCGCCGCATCATGGCCAGCAGGAAAAAAAGAATGATGAATTTTGAATTGTGAGTGTTGAGTTAGAACCAAAAACGAAGAACTAAAAATTCAAAACTCAACATCAAGAATTTGAGGGCCTATGAGTGAAGTCGCACAATTACAATTGATCGCACTGTCAATCGTCGGGGTCGGGATTCTGATCCTCCTCTTCATCAAGGCCACATTTCTCAGGGTTACGGGATTTGTCGCCATCGTGTTGGGGTTGTTCTCGCTCATGTCGCTTGCTGTTCCACAGATGGCCTCTCTGCCTCCGGCGGAGGAAAAGATCGACATCGCCAGCATCAAGACTCCCACCGACATCGCGGCGATCGGACAGACGGTGTTCTTCAGCAAAGGCCAATGCGCATTATGCCATTCCATCGGTCCCAGCGAATCAGCCCGTTGCCCGGATTTAAAAGGAATCGGCGCCAAGTTGAGTCGGGATTTCCTCTATGAGAGTCTGACGGATCCGCAGGCCTTCATTTATCAGGATTACCGACATGGGGGAGTGCCGAAGGAATATCCCGCGACGATGCCGGCGATCAATAAGGATCCGATCGGGCTCTCGAAGAATGAAATCTTGGCCGTCATCGCATTTCTGCAGCAAATGAGCGGCGAACCGATCTCCATCAGCCTGACGGATCTTGAGATACCGGGCAAGGCGCCGTCGGCTCCGGTCAAAGCGGCGGAATCTTCATTGATCGCCGACGCATCACGGAATCAATGAGCACAATCGTCAGGATGTTCAAAAGGGCCTTCATTCTCACCCGCCCGCCCCGGCGCGCCAAGACGTGCCTTTCACCGGGCAAGGCCGCAAGGAGGCGCACGGCGCGACGAATAAGGGGCGCCATGTCTGTGCGCGCCGGCGAGCTGGTGAGCCGGCAGTGTCTTGAGGGGAGGTTGCAATGTCCCGAGAAAACGAATCCTGAGGACTTTTTCAACATCCTGCTAGGGAGGAACGTATGGGCGCGTTAGGTAAGCCGATCATCCTCATGATAGCCATGTATGTGTTCCTGAAGTTTGTGTTGCCCAACATACCCGGCTCCGCACCACTTCCCTCCAGTTTGATTTTCCTCTATCTCATCCTGACCGCATCGGGCATCGTGATCTTCGAGACCTTGAGCGGCGAATCCAAAGATGCCTTCTGGGGACCGATTCAAAGGTTCCTGACTGGAGAAAATGTCGGAGGGTTGCAGGCCCTCCGGTATGGCGTCCTTATTCTGTTTCCTTTACTGGTCGGATGGCAAACGTACGGCAGTACCGCGACGAGCGACCTTCCGCCTACGGAAGGTAGAACGATTCATCCCGCACCGCCTGGGGAGTACACCGGGTTGTCGAACCCTGTTCCCAAGACTCCGGAAAATATCATGCAGGGGAAGGGATTCTATGCGGCCTTTTGCTCACCTTGTCATGGCGGAAACTTCGACGGCAAGGGACCGGCGGCTCGTGGTTTTATTCCGGCGCCTGCCAATTTTGCCGATCCTACGACCATTGCCATGTTGCAAGAGAGTTATTTGTTCTGGCGCATCAAGAAAGGCGGAGTCGGCCTCCCGATTGAAGGGACGCCATGGAAGTCCGCCATGCCTCGTTGGGAAGTGGAGTTACCGGACGAATGGATTTGGAAGATCATCATGGGCGAATACGACGGAGCCCATCAATCTCCACGAACATGGGAGTAGGGGAGAGGGACAGCGCGGGATGTAGTTGTGTAGGGAGAACGAGGCCAGCATGAAACCGGCGAGTCAAATGATAAAGCAGATTCTGCGCGGTGGGTCGGCGGTGATCGCAAGTCTGATCATCGGTGGCGCATCACTCACATTCGCACAAGAAAGCGTGGCGGTTCGGGCTTCGCTTGTGACCGGGGGGTTACCCCTCGACGATCCGAATGCTGCGGCCTGGAGCAGTGCATCCCCGGCGTCGTTTCCAATGTCCCCACAGGTCCATTGGCCGAACCGCATCCAGGAAGTCACCGTCAAGGATGTAGCCGTCCGTGCGTTGCACGACGGGAAACAGGTGGCTTTTCTTCTGGAATATGCCGATCCTACTCAGGATCCGGACGATGGCGCGGCGCTCGAATTCATGGTCGGGGACAAGAAGGCCCATTTTGCCCATGGACAACCGATGCTGCAGGTCGAAGGCGGGCCGGTTAATATTTGGTTCTGGAAAAATAAGGCGGGTAAGGCCGTCGATATGAATGCAAAGGGCTTCGGCACATTGAAGCCCCAATCGCACCAAGATGTGAATGCAAAGGGCGCCTATTCCAACGGGACCTGGAAAGTGGTCTTTTCCCGGAATCTCTCGACCGACCATCCGGAAGAAGATGTTCAAATGACGCCGGGGCAATTCATCAGTATCGCCTTTGCGGTATGGGACGGACGAAAGGATGCGGCGGGTGAGCTGGTCGAAAAGGGATCTCAAAAAGCCGTCTCTTCCTGGTGGTATTTCCGAGCCGATGCACCGCCGGACTATTCCAGCTATATGTACGCGGCGGTAGCCGCTGCATTGGCCTTGGGATTTCAATTTGTCCTGATCAGAAAACTCAAGAAAGGGCAGTGAGCATGAAGGCGGCACGGCTGGGTGTCATTGGATTCGTGGTTGGCATAGTGGGCGGCGCGGCCTTGATCATGGGAGGGTGCGCAAACGAGCAAGAGAAGCGAGGACACGAGCTCTATACCCACTATTGCAGTGACTGCCATGGTGAAAGCGGCAAGCAGAATCAAGGGTTTAATTGGTCCGCTATGCCGGATCCGAAACCGAAAGACTTGTCGAACAAATCTGAAATGGGCACGTTCAAGGACGAGGAGCTCTTCAATACGATCTCACGCGACATGCTGGACACCAGTGAGGAGGGCGGCGATCCGATCGGAGACGACGACTTTGCGGTTCCGACGATGCCGACGTTCAAATATACATTGTCCGAGGATGAGATTTGGTCGATCGTGGGGTATGTGCGTACGTTGCACGGAATGAAGATGGAGTTCAATGTCGCAGCACGCAAGACCTCGCTTGAAGAAGGGCTGAAAGCCGCCCAAGCCAAGTTTGAACAGGCCAAGCAGGCCTATGAGGCTGCAGAGAAGAAAGCCAGCGAAGAAGCGGAGCGGAAAAGTGAACAGTTGAAGAAAGATGTGGATGTGGATGAATCCGCCTATGCGGCCGAACAAACAGCGATGGTACAAGCCAAGAAGGAGTTGGATGCGGCACAGGTTGCACTGAACAACTTCTCCACAAGACCGGGCAAAGGGGTCAGTATTCCAAGACCGGACCTGACAATCAAGCCCGCCGAAGCTGAAAAATTGGCTGACCGTGGGAAAAGGCTCTACGAAAATAAGTATGGCTGCAATGGTTGTCACAATCTTGGTGGTGAGGGCGGTAAGATCGGGCCTGCCTTGGATCGAGCGGGATTTCGGCTGAACGCGACCTGGATCTATCGCTGGCTGAAGAATCCGCAGGCGATGGACGCGCACACGCGCATGCCGGCCTTGGGACTGAGCGACGCGGACGCAAAGGCCGTGACCATGTATGTCGCGACATTGCGTGCTCCGAAATCGGAACCTCTTGCAGAGAAGCCGGTCGAAAATCCTTAGCAGGTCAAATAGCAATGCCCCCCAAGGATGTTCAAAAAGGCCGCTGTTCTCACCCGCCCGGCCCCGGCGCGCCAAGACGCGCCTCTCCGCAAGCAAGGCCGCAGTGAGGTCCGCGACGCGAAGAATAATGAGGCGCACGGCGCGATGAAGAAAGAGCGCCACGTCTGTGCGCGCCGGCGAGTCGGTGAGCCGGCAGTGTCAGAATTCTCCACGTCTGCGCGGACGGGTGCCCTCGGCTTCGCCGCGAGGCGAGCGAGTCGGTGAGCACCCAGTGTCTGAAAGGCGAGGCGTATTCTTTTTCACCCACCCGCCCCGAGCTGCTCTTAGCAGCTCATGCCCGGTGGCACGTTGAGCCTCTGAGGTTCACGCCGTGCCGAATAAGGCACGGCACGTTTGTGAACGCCGCCGAGATGGTGAGGCGGCAGTGCCCCGCGAGAACGCCGCTGGCGGACTTTTTCAACATCCTGCGAGGAGCCCGGCGAGTATCGCGACACCGACCCATACGTGCTTCCGGAACATGTCGAACGCGTGGGTCGGTGTAATTGGCCTTCGTAGTCGATTGATCTGGAATAGAAAAAATACCGCTACTCCGAAGAGTGCCGCGTAATATGGCCATCTCAATTGAGCGAGCCAGCCGGCTGCGATCAAGAAAGCCAGCATGATACCGAATGCCAAGCCCACTGCTTGGTGAACGGAAGACCCGAAGTATAGGGCGGCTGACTTGATTCCAATGCGTCGATCATCCTCTTGATCCTGGATTGCGTAGATTGTGTCATAGGCCACGGCCCAGGCGATGGTCGCTCCAAAGAGATACCACACCGGTGCATCCAATTGTCCTCGCACTGCGGCCCACGCCATGACCGTTCCCCAGCCGAACGCAATACCCAGCATGGCTTGCGGGATATGGATCCATCGTTTGGAGTATGGGTAGAGGGCTGCGAGAAAGACCGCAACCGGGGCGAGCCAGGTCACGATCGGACGAAGGAAACACAGGAGTCCTGCCGCCAGGACGAGGAGTACACTGAGCAGCATCGCCGCATGGCGCCGCGATAACTCGCCTGAGGCCAAAGGACGAGTTTTGGTTCGAGTGACCTGCCGGTCGAACGATTGATCTGCCAAATCGTTCATGATCACTCCCGCGCTCCGCATTAAGAACGATCCACCGATGAAAATGGCTACTAGATGAGGTGGGGGAATCCCCCGGGCAGCCAGTACCAGCCCCCACATCGTGGGCAGGAGTAAGAGATAGGTACCGGTCTGATTCGGCAGCCGCATCAATCGGGCCAGAGCAGGCCAAGGAACCCCCCAGGAAGCCGAAGATGACGGTGCGGGACCTGACATGACGCGACCTTAGCCCACAGAAAACAGGCTAGTCAATGCGTCTTCCCCCGTTGTGACACCGGTGCGAATTCGGTATAACCACAAGGAGAACAAGCTGCAACCCATGCTGAGCGTTCATTTCCCGCCATGTCGTCGTTTCATCTCATGCTGTGTGGTGCTGACTCTCGCCTTGTCGGGTGTCGGCTGCTCCCTGCTCAAGCGGGAAAAAGAACCGGTCGGTTCCCAACCGATTCCATTGACACCGGTGATCTGGTTCTCACCCAGCGTGACCTCGGCTGAGGTTCCGTACCTCGATGGTTGCGGAGAGACAAGATCGGTCGCCTTGGCTGATGCACTTGTCGCCTCCGTTCCCAAGAAGTTGACGGAAGTCTTTACCGGTGTCGCGGCTCGGAGCCAGATGGATGAAACTATCGCGTCCGACGGTGTGATTGAGGTCGGAGTAGGACTGAGGCGGATCGAGCTTGCCGTTCCCAAGCAGGCGCCAGGAACCTATCCGGCAAGGGCCACGATAGGAATTGAAATGGTGTTCTTGGCCAGGGACGGAGCGTTACTCTTCAGTAAAAAACTCGAAGGGACTGAACGCGGTACGGTGACAGTCGGGGAACAGTCGTGTCAGGTCGAGGGTTTGGAGGCGATGGTTCAGACTGCCGTAGACTTGGCCATCAAGGAGTTGTCTCAGCAGATAGCCCAATCGGCGCAGATCCGAGAATACGCCGCTCAAAGAGGCACATGGGCCCCGATGGCGGCACGTCCACATCCCTCTCCGGCGACATCGACAACGGAAGCCGCCACGTCGCTTCCTCCAGTGGTCGAAACGGCGGCGCAACAACTATCGGCCGCTCCGACTGTGCCTGCTGAGCCGGCGCAGCTGAGCTTTCGCGCCATTATCCGTGATGAAAATCGCGACCAATTTCTTCAGCCTGATGAATTCCTCACGATCGAAATCGAGGTGAAGAACGAGGGAATGGGAGAAGCGAAAGACGTGACAATCACGGCTGAAGGAAAAGCCGAGCTGGCCGCTTTGTTTCCCGCAGAAGTCCAAATCGGCAGCCTCCAACCGGGAGAGATCAAACGCACCTCGATCACACAACGGGTGACGGTGTCCCAAGAACACCTTCAGGGGGAATTGACCCTGAACTTGCGGACCAACAGCCCGGTGACATCCGCTCCTCCTTCTAAGGTTTTTAGTTTTGGGATGAAACCCAGGGTCATCGATCCGACGCAGGTTCCGGATGTCGATCAGATGCCGAATTCTCTGGCGGCGTTTACTCAACCGAAAGCCGTCATTATTTCGATCGGTGTCGGGACGTTTCTCGACGGAGAGGTGCCGGCAGTCAAATATGCCCGTCATGATGCGGAAGTCATGGCTGAGTATTTGCGCATCATCGGCGGTGTTCCAGGGGAGCGCATACGGATCTTGCTCGACCGACAGGCACTCGTACGGGATTTGGAGGACACGTTTGAACGATGGCTTCGAAAGAAGGTGGACCGGGAGACTGTTGTCTATGTGTATTTTGCCGGACGAGCCGTGGTAGAGGGAGGGACCGGTGCCATCTCACTCGTGCCGTATGATGGGACCCCCTCCGGGGCGAAGCAGCTCTATTCCCTTGTCCGACTACAGGAAGTGCTCTACCGGCTTCCGATCCGGCGGGCTATTCTGATGTTCGACGTCTCAATGGACCCCTCTCCGGGCGCCGCTCTTGCCGACATCCCGTCGCCCGCCTGGGAATCTTCTGTCAGCGAAGCCAGGAAAGATGTGGAGATGTGGATGGTGAGCAATCGAAGCCTGCAAGAAGCCCATGCGTATGATGAAGGCAAGCACGGATTGTTCACGTACCATCTTCTCAGAGGGTTGCAGGGCGTGGCCGATGTGGATCGAGATGGGACGGTCATCGCCGGCGAGCTCTGTACCTATGCTCGGGGTGAGGCGGCGCGTGTGGCTCGTGAACAATTCGGGAACAAACAAGATGCCCTCTGTTTGCCGGGAACCGGACGGGGAGGCATGGTGCGAATTCATCCGGTGGCTCGAGGCAATAACCCGAAGCCGATACCGATGCAGCCACGGCCACCCCTTCCCGCTGACTCATCAGGACCGACCCTCAATCCGATGCAGGTTGGGCCATAGACAGGTGAGCCGGTCTGCTTCATTGACAGGTTCGGCCGGTGGCCGTTATCATGCCGGACAAGACCTCGTCCAATCTTCTTTCCGTCTCACCAAGGTGCCGGCGTAGCTCAGTTGGTAGAGCAGCGGTTTCGTAAACCGCAGGTCGCCCGTTCAATCCGGGTCGCCGGCTCCAGAACCTTACACGAAATTTCAGGCAGTTGCAGGATCGCTCCGGTCTGTGGATTTTGTGTATAGGCCCCTTCTGCAGCGGGATTGGACGAAATGAGCCCGTCTTCAATGGCCGCATTCAAGAGGACTCGAAGCACAGCCTGAACGTTGCGGACGGTTCGCTTCTCAAGGCCTGCGTTCAGCTTGTCGGACAGCAACAGCTTGATTCGACCTCGGTCAAGATCGCATAGCCGCATCTTCCCGAAACGGGGGAGGATATGCAGATCCAGAATTTCGGTATAGCGGGCAAGTGTTCGCGGTTTGACCGTCGGCGCGATGAGGCGCTTCCAATGGTCTGTGTACTCCCCGACGGTGCTGGTTGCAGGAACGGTGGGTGTCACACGCTGCCGGGCTTCCGGCCCGACCTTGTCGCGGTACTCGTCAGCATCGGTCCTCTTGTCAAACGTCTTCCAATGTCGGACTCCGGCCCCATCGCGCCAGTCCACCACATATTTGCCGCGCCGTTTTCGCACACAGGCCATACGTCACCGGTTGTTGCGAGACTCCAGCAATCGAATCACATGTTCGATCGGTTCTCGAATCGCTAATTCATTGCGTCCCATCGGCCACGGTGTCCTTGGCGACGCCGATTCGCTGAGCCATCGTGTCTTGCGTGAGTTTCCAGGCGTGTTCGAGCGAGGTCCTGGATCAATTGATCAAGGCTCGGTGGTGTCATGATCTCGCCTCCGCTATACCTCAGTAGCATGGCAATGCCCGGCTATTCAGTTTGATTGTTGTCAGGCAGTCACCCGAGTTGACGACGTGCGAGCTCGGCAGCCAGCGGTCGAACTCTTCTCGATTCACAGGGATCTTCCCTTCGATTCGGTAGTGGGGCAGTGGACGCAAACGATTCCCGAGGCGAGTCCTCAGCCATCGCACCGAGCAGGACGAGTAGGCTGCCAGTGCCTGGAGATTGAATTTCCCTGGTTCAAAGAGGTCACGCAACATCACAGCCCCTGGCCGATATCTGCGAACCGCCTTCCGTCCGGTGAGTGGTGCATGTTCTCTCGCAGTCCTTGTGTTACGAGAGGGCTTCTGTGCCCTCGTGCCTTTGCGTAAGACAGAAGACGCAGAAGGCATGTGGCACCGGGGCACTTATGAGAGGGTCCAGAATTTTTCACCATACCGAAAAAGTAGGGGAGGGGGCACAAAGGCGGAGTATCGGACGAGTGTCTGCTGAGGGGTCGCTAGCCTGCACTGGGAGCCCCTTCGGCAGCCACGCATCTGAGGCACCGTGTCCGGAGACGCTGCGCGCCATCTGGGGTCAGCCACCGTCGTCCCGCTCAACGCGGCTCGACCGTGTGAAGACAATGGCCGTCACCCATCAAGGGGTGTGGTACGCCCGTGGCAACCGCGCCATCGCGACCGATGTCACGCTTGCAGTCGTGCGTAGCCACAGACTGGGAGATTCTGTTGCGCCCCGCGTGGGTGAGGGGCGCAACACGATGGTGAGAAGAGGTTGGTGTGCGAATCCGGTGTCTGACTCCGTCATGGTCGCGACGGCTCTTCAGGGAGGATCAGAACATAACTTATCGGGAGCAGAGACGAGTTCCACCACTTCACAGCTTCATTCGACACCGGATGGCTTTTGCGCGGATGATGCGAGATTCTCCTTCGTTACGCCGCAAGGGGCGCGGACGTACCATCCCGCGCTGCGCCGGACCAGGTCAGTTGGCGCACGGCGCACAGGTCAAGGATCCGCGCCATTTCCTGCTCTCCCGCCGCCGAGAGGACGGCATCATCGACGTGGCACTCGTTCTTCACGGGAGCCGTGATCTCGCCCGTCATCTTGCCGTGGGCTATCGCACTTGAACACCTGACGCACAAGGTGTGCTATATCAGACCTGTATGAAGAACCAACGGTCGGCTGGAATAAGTCAAGATATTCATCCACTGCCCACTGGACCCGGTGCGCTCGACCCGTCGCTCCGCCAGGCGCTCATGCGAGTGAACCCGGAATACTTCGCCTGGTCCCTTGAGGCGCAGGAACGCTACCGTGTCAGCATGCCTGAACACGACGCGTTCTGTCTCCGCCAGGCGTTACTCAAGGCACTGTTCGGCATCCAGGCCAAAACGGAGGAAGATCTAGCGGAGATCTGCAACCGGTTCGGTGATAAGGAACATCTAATGTTCAACCGAGTGTGGTTACCCGCCGCTGGGGTGGGCGAGGATTCCTTCTTCTTGAATGAATATCTGGACGAGGGCAAGACGCTGCTCGATTTTGGGACGCTTTACGAGTATGACCATGACGACCATAATTTTCAGGAACAAGCGCGCAAGGAGCAGACACCGGAGTACGTTGTCAAACCCTATCGTGGCACGCTCTACTACGCCTGGGCACGCCTCTTCATTGATGGCGCCTTTCACTACGCCTCGCTGTGCATGGCGGCCGGGTACGTCTATAGCCGTCTCGACGAGTTCGGTCAGGAGAAGGTTGCCACGCTCGTTCCGCATCGCTACGTGAACGCTAAGGATCATGGCAAGCGCGAGGGCAAGGGGACGATCTTCAGCCAGCGGCTTGAGGCGGACGGGAAGGAACCACAGGCCGAGGAATTGCAACAGAGGTTCTGGGACTACCTGTCTCAACGCTTCGACGCCCTCCGCACCGAGTTTGACGGTGAGGCCCGTAAGGCCGTCTACATGGAGGATCTCAGCCATCAGAACGATCCGCACATGACGTTCATCTTTAGCGACAAGACCGCCTTACAAGCCGTGCGCTTCCGGCATTTCATGCGCGACTGCCGTGCCCTCGTCGCCGATCGGGCGGAATTGGATGCGGTCATCAACCATGAACGCCACGCCCTCAACGAATACCTGGAGTCCGCCTGCCGGGATATTTTTACCAACTTCGATCCCAAAGTCGCTCCATTCCGCAAGAAGTGCCAGATCATCATCGCCGACGGCGCGCTCGACGATCTGGTGTGATCTGGTCCAGCCTGTTTCACACGAATGAACCGACTTGTGGTGAGACATCGGTGCAGCCAGGACCACTGCCCGTTTCAATCATGGTCACGTTCCGGGGCGGCAAGACCTGGTAAAGGGCTCATGAAATCAAGGAAGAGCGTCGCCCGTCGTTTCAGATACTGAATGATAGGTGATCGAAATACCACGCTGGACGATGCGAACCGCCACGAGCACAGACGCTCCGTTTGTCCTCGGTGTGGATGGAGCAGGGAAGCGTACTCATTCAATGCTCACGCATTGACATACATGCGGTCTTCGAGTACGCTTTCAATGAGTACACAAAGGAGAGAAGCCATGCCCCGAATCGCTGTCGACGATAACAAGCGGATGAATCTCCGGGTGCGGCCGGAGCAGAAAGCTACGCTCGTCCGGGCGGCGGCGTTGAGAAATACGGACCTGACGGATTTCGTGCTGCAACCGGCCTTGCGCGAAGCCAAGAAGGTGATCGAAGAGGCCGAGCGGGTCACTCTGTCGGAGCGGGACAGCCTCATGGTGTTGAAGCTGCTCGAAAAGCCCCCTGCACCGAACGCCCGGCTACGGAAGGCTCTCGCCTCATTACCGAAAGCGAAATGAGCGTCTCGGCCTGGCACGAGGAGCCGATCGCGAAACACCACGACCGCCAGGCGTTTGACTGCGGCGATCCCGCGATGAACGAGTTCCTGCATCGGTACGCCCGCCAAAGTCACGACGCCGGCGGCGCGAAAACCTTCCTCGCGATCGACAATGCCGACAACACGACGATCCTTGGCTTCTATAGCCTCGCGCCCGGCGCGCTCGCGTATGCGGATACGCCGGCGATGGTACGGCGCGGCCTCGCGCGTCACGATGTTCCAGGCTTTCGGCTCGCGCGTCTCGCGACACATGTGCGTGTGCAGGGGGAGGGCCTGGGCGGCCAGCTCCTGGCTGCAGCAGGCCGTCGCTGCCTGCGCGCTGCGGCCGATGTGGGCGGCGTGATCCTCATCATCGATGCGAAGAACGACCGCGCTGCCGACTGGTACGCCGCTTACGGCGCTGTGCCGTTAGCGAATACGCCGCTCACGCTCGTCATGTCCCTCGCGACTTTTGCAACCGAATTGAAGGCTCATGACCGGGCATAACGCATGTCAGCACGATGACGTGATGAGGAGTGCATCTCGGGCCTTCCATTCATCTGCAGGAAATCGTCTCGGTTTGAATGAAAAGCTCTTAGGTTCATGTGTTTGATATCTGATGATGCGTCATAATATAGCATCAACGCATCATGGCGCGAACCACGCTCGACATCGATACCCCCATTCTCAAGGAGCTCAAGGCGCTTCAAAAGCGGGAGAAACGTTCCCTCGGGCAGATGGTTTCTAACCTCCTTGCAGAGGCGTTGGCCCACCGAACCCGCAAGCGCGGGAAGATGGAGTTGAGCTGGACGTCAAAATCCATGCGGGCGCGTTTCGATCTTGAAGACAAGGATACGCTGTACGCGGTCCTTGATGACCAGAGACCGTGAGCGACTCGATCGATGCCAGCATTCTACTCTACGCTTCCGATCAGACGAGTCCGCGGCACAGAGCCGCGCGTGAGTTTCTGGCTCGCCGAGCTGCGGATCCTGAACCGTTCTGTCTCACCTGTCCTGTGGTGATGGCATACCTTCGCATCGCGACCCATCCGCGCATCTTCCAAAACCCGTTATCGCCCGACGAGGCCTTGGGGAATATCGAAGCTCTTCTGGCGTGCCCGCAGGTGCGTGTCCTGACAGAAGAGGAAGGGTTTCTGCAGGCCTATCGGGAGGCGACAGGACACCTAAAAGTGCGCGGCAATCTTATTCCCGACGCGCATGTGGCCGCCCTCTTACGGCAGCACGATGTACGACTCTACACATTCGATGCCGATTTCAAGAAGTTTCCCTTTCTCGATATCCGCAACCCATTTGCGTGACGCGTCAGCTGGTCGAGCTTCCTTCAGTTGCCTACCGATAACACTATAGGCTAAAGCCCGCACAATCGCATTCCCGTACCTGCCAAAGTGAAGAACAGTGGATAGTGGCGTGGCGCGTCATTTAACGAGGTGGACAGAAAGGCTTGCCAGTGATGCCGTCAGCGTGCACGTTCACCCGCCTTATCTAATAGGGCTTTCGCCTGATCGATGGTCAGTGACGTGGTATGGCTGCTAAACGTCATCGAAAGACCCTGTCCCTTCACTCCGCCGGCACAGGTCGAAAGCAGCAGGCCGCGCTTGTCGGAGACAGGAGGTGTAAAGGTCGAGCACCAAACATTGGGAAAATCCTTTGATACCTCCCTGTAGTCCGCCTTCTTCATGTCGTCTATGTCCGGATTATTCTTGCTCACCTTGATCAACTGCGCGATCTCCTCATCAGTCAGTGGGCCTTGAAACCAGGTGATGGTGAGTTGGCCTGCATGCCCGGAGAGACCCCACATGCATCCGAACACCTCCATGGTCCTGTTTGGTTCTGTTTGAATGTCATCCAATTGCATCGGTTCCGCCGCACTCACTTGTCCATCGATCGCGGCCTCAATATCGCCGGATGTGAGCAAGGAGCATGCGGCCGATTCTTCCGCCGTGACAGGTGAAGCGAGGGTCATGAGAAGAATCATGGAGAGGCTGCATAGGAGCATGATCGCCCCCTTTGCGTAGAAGCCAGTGAGATGCTGAGCTTTCGTCGTCAAATTAGGAGCAGGATACCGCCTTGAGCCAAGTCATCACAAGCTCCGCATGGTTCAATGCGAGACGTGTCGTAGATGGGCAGAGGTGTGCCGATTCGAGAGGGTAGTCACTGACGCGGCGGTTGAAAAGCGCAGCATAACGCTTCGGCATAGGACAAAGCAGTACACCCGTAAGATTGATCTGACAGAGAATAGTCGGAGTGAAAAGCAGACGTGGGCCTCATGATTGTCCGCATGTTTTCACCACGTTCTGTCCGCACACAATGCAGTTGTAATTGCCGGTTCGATAGCCGCCCTCACTCCATTCCAATTCAAGATTTAAATGTTCGCACGTAGGAGGATTCGGCTGCTGTTTCCACTTGACTCGTAGTTCAGCAGCTTGAGTTGTAGTCATTGTACTCTCACACAAAGTAAGGCTTCAGAACACATACTTCTTGCTACACTATCCGATAGTTCAAACCAAAAGGCCACAATCAGCATAGCATTTCTCCACATACCCGAACACTGGTACAACCACTAGAAATTAACAAAACTCGATTGCATAACATTTAGAAGCGGGAGGTATTATTGTTTAGATTATTCAATTACTGCATACATCGAAAAGATTACCGTGACATGCGAGAGAGTGTGACAAGTTTACACAGAGGTGACAAATAGACCCGTACATCTCAGAGTTTTGCCTCAATTTTTTTTGACTCTCCCACCATTCAGGGTGCCAGGATCAGCTCAAGGAAGGTCACATCTCCTGAGACAGTGTTCTGATTCCTGCCGAATGTCGAAATAATCGACCTTCTGAAATAATTGAATTAGCGGCAAACCTTCTGAAAGCACAGATGCAGGAGCGAGGGAGGCATCGGCTTTGATCTTGTTTCGGCGCCAGGAGAGAAATTGTGTCTGGTGTGTGACTCTAAGCATTCTTCAGAACGCGCGATTATGCACACAGCGCCTTTGCGAATTCGCCAAGCTCAAGACCAATACGAGGATTCATATGCCATTTGTGATCTTGTGATAGGGCATTCATGTACTTCTCGTGCGGTGATCGATGGGAGAGATTAAGGTTGGCACTAAATGTGCTGTCGAGGAAGAGCAATGTGGATCAGATGTCTGAGCCATCGACATGGTACGATAAACTTCTTATAAGCACATGCCATTAGGATGATTTATGATAGACAGGATTCAGGCCCGGTTCGAGAGGCGCTGTGCGAACTACTTTGAGATCGGCCATAACGCCTTCGATTTCCTGCTCCATGATGGCCGATGTGCTTAGGAACGAGGCGAAGGGCCGGTCTCGGTTATTTCATCCATGGCACAGATGATCCGCAACGATTCGAAAAGTGAGTCTTCTTATCCGAGCGCCGGCGAGTCGAACTCCCACGCCGTAGGATCCAGGGAAACCGCCGGCTCAAACCGGTCTTCGTTAAACGAGCCGGATGCCATCTCTCAGTTGCTCCCTTGGCTCAATTGGGTGGATGAACGCATTCGGTGTGCGCTGATGGCCGGACAGGCGGTCTATGGGATGGAATCAGCCCACGACTCCTATCGGGGCCTTTACATCACGCCACGTGACGTTGATCGACTCCTTGGCCAGCGACCCGGCCAGCCGCTGTTCGGGCACAATGGGTCTCAGACGTTTCCAGAGCAGTTGCCGCTGCCTTCCCGTTTCTCTCGATTGGCGAAAGCCTGTCGCCTCTCCTCCTTCGATATCGCCGTCGTGTTTATCGCATTGGCACCGGAGTTCGATCTGCGTTACGAGAAACTATACGCCTATCTGCAGGACGACGTCAGTCGACGCCGTCCGACCGTTGACCTCGCATTAAATCTCCTCTGTGTCACCGTCCAAGACAAGCTCACGCGGCGGGAGCATTTCTCATCTACCGCTCCGCTGCTCCGCCACAATCTGCTCCGATTGATCCCGGATCCGAATCAACCTCAACCGCCTCTGCTAAGCCACTACTTGAAAGTCGATGAACAGATCATCGATTGCTTGCTGGGTCAAGAATGCCTGGACCCACGGCTGGCTCCCTATTGCCGAATTCTCACAGAGAGAGCCTTTCGAGCCGGTTCACAGGCGGACATGCCGGAAGAGGCCGCACATCAACAGGCGCTCTTGGAGATGATTCGCCGGTCGCTCGATGTCCAGCGGCCCGTCAAGCTCTATTTCCATGGGCCCGACGGTGCCTGGACGCTTCGCATCGTTGAGGGTTTGGTCGGTTGCATGGGGGCCTCGCTGTTGGTGCTGGATGTGACGAGGGCTCTGGAGTCTGGAGCGGATTTTGAACAACTGTTTAAACTGGCGTTGCGCGACGCGATGCTGCGCGAGGCGATTCTCTGCATTGACGGCGTAGATGCACTCCGTGCGCCGGACCGGATCCTTCAGTACCAGCGGTTTATGGAGGTGCTTGCCCAAGCTGAAGGCCTGACGATGCTGACGGGAGGCGAGGCCTGGATGTCTTCCGGGAGCGGTCTAGCCGGTGTGATTGCTGTCCCAGTCGGAATACCGGGCTTTGCCCAACGTCGTGCCTATTGGAGCCACAATTTGGAGATTGCCGGCATTCCACTCGATGCCTCTGATCTGGATGCGTTGGCAAGCCGGTTCCGGTTGATGCCCGATCAGATCTCGGATGCAGTGGTAACGGCTTCCAATGCCGCCCGATGGCGGACCGCGGTCCGATCAGAGGATGCTCAGCCTTCTTCCCACAGGTCCCACGCTACGGTGGCGGAGGTCTTTGCAGCCGCCTGCGCGCAGTCCGGGCAGGATTTGGCGAAGCTGGTGCGGAAGGTCAATGTGAAATATACCTTGGGCGACATCGTGTTGCCGCCGGATCAATTGACGCAATTGAAAGAAATTTCCGAGCAGGCTCGGCATCGGCATATCGTCTTTGGCGAGTGGGGGTTCGATCGCAAGCTCTCGGTGGGCAAGGGCCTGAATGTCATGTTCTCAGGCCCGCCGGGGACAGGGAAGACAATGGCGGCAGAAATTATCGCCAAGGAACTCCATCTCCCCTTATACAAGATCGATCTTTCACGAGTGGTCAGCAAATACATCGGAGAAACGGAAAAACACCTTGATCGGATTTTTGCCGCCGCCCAACGCACCGATGCGATCTTATTTTTCGATGAAGCCGATGCGCTTTTCGGCAAGCGAACGGAAGTCCGGGATTCGCATGATCGGTATGCCAATATTGAAGTCGGCTATCTCCTGCAAAAAATGGAAGAATACGAGGGTGTCGCCGTCCTTGCCACCAATGTGCGTCAGCATATGGACGAGGCTTTTGTCCGGCGAATGCAGATGATAGTGGAATTTCCTTTTCCCGATGAGATGCATCGCCGACACATCTGGGAAATCATGTTCCCGCGCGAAGCACCGCTGGCAGATGACGTGGACTTGTCCTTGCTGGCACGGGAGGTCAGGCTGGCAGGCGGGAATATCAAGAATATCGCACTGGCCGCCGCCTTCTATGCCGCGGGCGACGGCGGGATGATCAGGATGTCCCACCTTATACGAGCAGCCCGGCGTGAGCATCAAAAGGTAGGTCGAATGTGGAATGATGCAGTGTGGAGCGAGCCGGGAGTTGCATCGCAGCATGATTCGTGATTTGAGCCTGACATTGAAAAAGATTTTGGAAGATCCGAATCTTCCGGAACCCTTAAAGACGGCACGAGTCGTCTTCGACCACCCGGCGTCGCCGTTTGCTCCCACGCAGCTGACGGTGGATGTCTTTCTCTACGATATTCGCGAGAACCTGGAGCTACGGAGCAACGAACCGATCATCGAGCGGAACAATGGGCAGGCGACCATGGCTCGGTCACCCAAGCGCGTGGCCTGTTCCTATCTCATCACGGCATGGCCCGTCGGGGGAGAAGAACCGGCGCTGCAGGAGCACCGGATACTCAGCCAGGTATTGATGGCGCTTTCACAATATCCGACGATTCCCGCCTCTTTATTGCAGGGAAGTCTTGTCGGGCAAGAGCCGCCGCTACCGATGGTCACCGCACAACCCGCCGGGTTGAAAGACCCTCATGAATTTTGGGCAGCGATTGGGAGTCACCTCCGGCCATCCATCACGGTAACGGTCACGATTGCGATGCAACCGTTCATGCCGGTAACCGCCCCCCTTGTGATGACCGAAGTGGTTCACCTGGGTGAGCGGGCATCTCTCGAAGCAGAGGAAGTGAAGCCGGCCACTCGACTCGAATTCTTCAGTGTCAGCGGGCGGGTAACAGATGCGACAGGCGGCCCTGTGACCGACGCGACGATCGTGCTTGTCGAAAGTAATATGGCCGCGACCACGGATGTCGACGGGCGATATCACATCAGAATGATGCAGGCGGGCGCGTATACCTTGCGCGTTCAAAAAGATGCGGCAATAAAACAAGTCGGTATTACGGTTCCGGCATCGACTCAGAGCAATTACGACGTGCGATTGACATAGTTGATAGGCCTACAAGGAGGACACCTATGCCCAGCTATCTCTCACCAGGTGTGTATGTTGAAGAAGTGCCGTCGGCCATTAAGGCGATCGCCGGTGTGAGCACGAGTACAGCCGGTTTTATCGGGATCGTGCCGGACAAAATTCATCTCGTCGCCGAAGACGAAGCGCCCGCGACCAAGTTCGTTGACTTCTCTTTGCCGACGTTGAGCAAGATGCCGAAGCTCATTACCAACTGGACGCAGTTCACGCAAGCATTCGGCGGTCTGGTGGGTGATTCAGCTGTTGCCAAGACAAACGATCCGAATCCTATGATCGACGAGGGGCACCAGCGTTTGGCGCATGCGGTGTACGGGTTTTTCAACAATGGAGGAAGCCGCTGTTTTGTCGTGCGGATCAAGGATAGCACGGAACTGGATGATGCGCTGCGAGCCTTTTCGACAATCGACGAAATCGCGCTTGTGGCTGCTCCGGGTATAACCGACGATTCCTCGCGCGACAAGATCGTCTCACACTGTTCTCAAACGGCTGATCGGTTTGCCGTTCTCGATGGCCCGTCGAGCACCGATGATTTAACGAAGTTGACGAAGACAGCTGCTGATGCCGGCCTGATGCCGAAGAAAACCGATTTTGCGGCCTGGTATTTCCCTTGGATTCAGGTGTTCGATCCTGCCACCAAATTGCAGAAGCCTAATGAGGATGGAGCCTTGGCGGTTCCGCCCAGCGGGCATTTGGCTGGTATCTATGCGCGTGTGGACACGCAACGTGGCGTCCACAAGACACCGGCCAATGAGGCCATTCTCGGCGCGCTCAACGTCACGCAGCCATTGAGCAAGGCCGATCAAGACGGGTTGAATCCCAAAGGCGTCAATTGCATTCGCTCGCTCAACGACAACATTGTGGTGTGGGGAGGGCGAACGGTGGGCGGAGACGCGAATGCGGACCTGAAGTATATCAGTGTGCGGCGAACCTTGTTGTTCCTGCGGAAATCCATTGGTGAGGGAACGCAATGGGTTGTGTTTGAGCCGAACACCCCTGCGATGTGGCAGAAGATCACCCGGAATGTCTCGGCCTTTTTGACGAATGTTTGGCGTTCAGGGGCGCTGTTCGGAACGACACCGGAGCAAGCATTTTATGTCAAATGCGATGCGGAGACCAATCCCCCCGAGCTGCGTGAACTGGGTCAAGTCGTGACGGAAATCGGCGTGGCCATCGTCCGTCCGGCGGAGTTTGTGATTTTCCGCATCAGCCAAGCGGCCGCTCAAGGCAAATAAGGCGGAATCTCGGATGACATCGCTCTATCAAAGTCCTGGGGTTTATCGGGAAGAGGTCTTTCTTAAGCCGGAAGCGAAACTGCCGACCGGTGTCCCGGGGTTTGTCGGCTTTGCGGATGCGCGGGTGAAGAAGGGAATCACCATTAATGTTCCCTTCTCCATCCACCGCCGGGCCGAATTCGTCACGCAGCCTGATGGCCAAGCCGGCAGCTATGTAGCTGATGCCGTGTCGGGGTTCTTTCAAAACGGAGGCCTTCGTTGTTATGTGGTGCTCGCGGACCCCGATCTGAAAAAAGATCGGGAGGGGTCGTTGAAGGATGCCATCAAGGCGTTATCGCCCTTGAATGATCTCGATCTCGTCGCAGTGCCTGATGCCATGCTGTTGCAACGGCCGAATGCCCGGCTGGACGCACAGGCCGTGATGCGGGTTCAATCCGACGCGTTGATCCACTGCGCGACGCATGGCAACCGACTGGCACTGTTGGATTCGTTGCAGGATGGGGCGACGGACGTCGGGATACTCGCCCAACGGCATGCTCTTGGAGTGGGACAGGCAGAGCCGATCAACGGGGCCTTGTATTACCCCTGGCTCAAAGCATCGAATGGACGGCTTGTGCCTCCTTGTGGGCACATTGCAGGCATCGTGGCGCAGACCGATGCCAAAGTCGGGGTGTTTAAGGCGCCGGCGAACGAGGAAATATTGGGTGTGCTGGATGTCGAAATTCCTGTGGACAATCGGGTGCAAGATGAACTCAATCCAGAAGGCGTCAATGTCATGCGTGCATTTCCCGGCCGAGGGATTCGTGTCTGGGGTGCGCGTACACTCAGCCGGGATCCCAATTGGCGGTATATCAACGTGCGCCGGCTGATCCTTACCGTGCGCCGTTGGATCGATCGGAATATGACATGGGCCACGTTTGAGACCAACGACCGGCGTTTGTGGGTACGTATAGGGCGGGAGCTCAGAGCCTATTTAGTCGGTGTATGGCGTGCCGGTGGGCTTCGAGGACACACGGTGGAAGAAGCCTTTTATATCAAATGTGATGAGGAAACCAACCCGCCCGATGTTCGTGAAGCGGGAATGGTCGTCACAGAAATGGGATTGGCGCCGAGGTCTCCCGCTGAGTTTGTTGTCTTGCGGATTGTTCATCGTCTTGGGAGCAGAGAGCTGCCGAGAGATGTAGAGCTTACGTAGCGGTGGTCGGCAACCGCAATCAATCGGATAAGGAGGTCCTTATGGCGACAGGAGCAAGAACAGATCCCTATCGTGACTTTAATTTTATGGTCGAGATCGATGGGATTACTCAAGCGGGCTTTCAAGAGTGTGGTGGCTTGGATTCCAGCACGGACCCCGTCGATTATCGCGAAGGTACCGATCCTAATCATGTGCGAAAGTTGAGCGGGCTGAATAAATATACTGCTCTCACGCTCAAACGTGGGATCACGGACTCCGATGAGCTGTGGAAATGGCGCAAGACCGTTATCGACGGCAAGACGGAACGGAAGAACGGATCGATCATTCTGCTGAACGAAGCCGGCGTCGAGAAGGTTCGTTGGAACTTTTTGGGAGGATGGCCGTCGAAATGGACCGGCCCATCGTTGAATGCGACCGGGACAGCGGTGGCTGTTGAAACCTTGGAAATCACTCATGAGGAGTTGAAGAAGGCGTAGGGCGCTATGGTGCAGACCGAATTTCCATTCACATTACCGGTGGGCTATGTGGATGCCGCCGGAGGAATGCATAAAGAAGGAGTGATGCGCCTGGCTACGGCGTACGACGAAATTATTCCATTGAAAGACCCGCGAGTGCATGCGAATCCCGGATATTTATTGATCATCCTCCTTTCTCGGGTGGTGACGAAGCTCGGGACGCTCGACCATATCAATCCGAAAATGATGGAAGGGCTGTTTGCCGCCGATTTGGCCTATCTCCAGGATTTCTATCGGCGGATCAACGAAAACGGTCGCAGCCAGGTTCACACTCAATGTCCGCACTGTGAAAAGCAGTTTTCCGTGGAACTGAGTACCGTGGGGGAATCTGGCGCTACCCCTTAGCGCGGCTGTACGAGGAGGTAGCGTATATTTCGTATCATTTTCACTGGCCGCATGAGCAGATTGTCGGGTTCGATCATCTCGAACGCCGGCGATGGGTGGCGGAAATCGCCAAGATCAATCGACGGCTCAACGAACCAGGGGAATGCTGAGGTGATAAGGAACCTATCACCAAGATGAAGCGGAAAAGGAGAAAAACCCATGCCGTCCTTCGGAACCAATACCGCCGCCGGTCCGGCAAGCCATCTATTGGGAGTGCGTCTCGATCCATACCAGTCGCACAATTTTCTCGTCGAAGTGGAAGGGATTCTGGTCGGCAGTTTTTCCGAATGCAGCGGGCTGCAAGTAGAGACTGAAACGACTCCTTATCGGGAAGGCGGCTTAAATGAGTATGAGCATCGTTTTGTCGGCCCGACTAAATATCCATCTTTGATTCTCAAACATGGATTGACGCAACTGTTCGGGCTTTGGAACTGGCATCAGGATGTGGTGAATGGAAAGGTCGAACGCAGAAACGGGACGATCTATCTTCTGGATAAGCAAGCAATCCCCGTGATCTGGTGGAATTTTACCGACGCCTTTCCCGTGAAATGGACCGGCCCCGATTTGCACGCGGGTTCTGCAGAAGTGGCATTTGAAAGTGTTGAACTCGTTCATCGCGGTCTGAGTCGGCCGACCTTGGCTGCGCCGGCCGCAGGCATCGGCGCTGCAGCGGCCAAACTATTGTAAAGGAACTCTCCGGCATGGATGAGTCGCGGGGTGCAATGCATATCGGAGCGAATGAGATGGATCAGAGGGGAGATCAGCGTTCTCTTCTCGCAGCGCGTTTGGCTCGTCGGATCACACACCCGATCGGTGTGGTTGACGTGCGGCATCCGGAGGAAATCTATGCGCGCACGGTTACATGGCTGAGCAAACGGTTCCCCCTTCTGGAGCCGATGATGGCCCGCTGTCGAAACAGCGACGGTGTCCCATTCGAATCCAGTGGGTTTGTGTTTAGGATGACCGGGGTGAACGGCGATGGAAATGAGGAAGAACGTATCGCACCACTTCCTGTGACCGTCTTGCCACGTGTAACCGCATCATCTTTCTCATCGCCTCCGAACTTTGTAACCGGTGAACCGCTCACGTCCTCTTCTGCAGAATTGTTCCGGGTCAGTCGGCGGCCGCATCGTGGCGCCGCTCCTTCAGCAAGCGAGGCTCCGAAGCTGATCGCCAAAACCGATGAAGAGATGCCACAAGCGAGCCATTCAGTTCATCACGCCGAAGAGAAGGCGGACGTGTCGGTCGGATCAGTGAAAGGAGGACAGAGCGGGGCGCTTCAACCGATGACTCACCGACAGGGTCCCGTTCGGTTGCGCGAGTCGTCCCCAATACAATCGGCGGAACCGTCTGCTTCTGATGCCGGATCAACTGGTACGGAAGAGAGGTTCGTTCTTCGCAAAGCGAATTCGCCTCATAACATGTTCGATGCGGACTCTCCCCGGCAATCGGTTGAAGCCGGTCGACCTTCTGATGCAGCGACTCAGCACTCAGATCGCCATGCGGTGCCTGGGCTGGAACAGCCGCGAGGAGACGCCGGACCGGCGTCTCCTCTCATTCATCATGAGAAGCGTTCCGATCCGTTCGCCATGACCGAGCGAGTGGGAAAGCAAGTTGAACGGATGCCGTGGCTGTCGAGCCGTATGCAAACAAGCGGGCAACATGCTCGTGTGTCCCCTTCTCCCGAAGGAGCGAAGGTACAGCCGATGGTATGGAAAACGCAGGCCCGCTCGATGGAAAAAGTAGAAGAGGCATTGCGCGATCTCGGCCGCCGGGTCATGCAGCGCCAGGATCATGATTCCGGACCGGCTGAAGCGGTACCGAGTTTCGCGACGCCGGCTCACCCGGCACAGCAGTCTGCGACAAGCCCCCAGGAGGCAAAGGTCGATATCGGCGCCCTGGCCGAAAAAGTGAGTCGCGCGATCGCTCGTCAATTGATTGCCGAGCGTGAACGGCGAGGAGTGGATGGATGGCGTTAGAAAAAATCAAAATTACTCCGTTGGACAAAGATGGGCATCCAATTGAAAGCCGAGCCTTTCACGTGTTGTTTAATCCCAACACCTATTCGATTTCTAAGTCCGTGACATGGAGCGGGTCTGCAGATAGAGCGTTGAATGCGCCACCGTTGACGTTCGGCGGCGGCGACAGTCGTGTCCTCACGTTGAATCTTTTTTATGATGTCACCGATCCGTCGGCTGTAGGGGGAAAACTGATCAAGGACGTCCGTCAAGAAACGAACAAAATGGTCGTCTTGACTCAAATCGAGCGCAAACGTGACCGTCCTCCTGCGGTCATGGTCCTGTGGGGAGGCGCTCCCCCGCATAATTCTGATTTCCCGTTCATCGGAGTGGTCACCCAGTTATCACAGACCTTCAAGCTGTTTACGAACGAGGGGATTCCGGTTCGGGCAGAGTTGTCGGTGACTTTTAAGGAATACAAAGACCCGAAAAAAGATAAGCAGGAGACCGATCCCGACTTCACGACAAGGGTGGTCAAACGAGGCGATACATTGAGCAGTATTGCGGCGGAGATGTACGGCGACCCCAAGATGTGGCGGAGAATTGCAGACGCCAATTCTCTGGATGACCCACGACGGCTTGAAATCGGTCGCCGGTTGTCCATTCCAGGCGCGAATTGAAGGCTTTACGGAGTGGGGGTAACAAATGGCAGGTTCAGGTCTGCTCGTTCCGGTGGTGAATGTTTTTACGAATGGGCGAGCACTGGCTCCTGAAGTCGAGCTGGTCGGCGTCACCGTCGATGACACTGTAGATCTCCCCGGCATGTTTGCCGTGGACATCCTCAACTCCGATGCGGCGTCCGGGGAGTTGATCCTCGATCAACAACAATTTGCCGTCGGGGATGAAGTAGAAATCAAGCTTGGGTATGGAGTGACTCTTACCTCTGTCATGAAGGGTGAAATCACGGGAATAGAGGCGGAGTTCACCTCCTCTACATTGCCGAAGATGACGGTGCGGGGATACGACCGTCGGCATCGTCTCCAGCGCGGTCGGAAATCCCGCACGTTTCTTAAGCAGACGGACAGCGCCATTGCCAAAAAAATCGCACAGGAGGCGGGACTTGCAGCGAACACGAAGGACAGCGGAGTGCAATATGATTATGTGCTCCAGGCGAACCAAACCGATATGGAATTTTTGCTCGAGCGGGCCGGACGGATTCAGTACAGTCTCACAATCGACGACCGGACGCTGAATTTCCTTCCTGTCGCCAATGCAGCGGGGAGTCTCCTCACCCTGACGCTGAAAGATGATTTGATGGAATTTTCATCGCGGTTGTCTTCGATCGGACAGGTTGATCAAACGACCATCCGAGGCTGGGATCCTAAACAGAAACAAGCATTGATCGGCGAGGGACGAGAAGCAAGTATCACGACCAAAATGGGCGGATCAAGGAGCGGGGCTACGGTGGCGAAACGTGCATTCGGCGACGCGATCGGGACGACGACTGATAGTCCTGTAATGACCCAGGCGGAGGCGGATGCAGTCGCCAAGGCCGCCATCAATACATCGGTCTTGGGATTTATGAGTGGAGAAGGCCTGTGCGCTGGGCGGACCGACCTGCGGGCCGGGACGGTGATTACGCTCGGCGGTTTGGGGAAACAGTTCAGCGGGCAATATTATGTCACGACGGTCAGTCATCGGTGTGGAGAAGGCGGGTATACCACCCGCTTTACGGTTCGGAGGAATGCGGTATGAATCTGTACGACCTTCTCAGTGATAGAGAAGGACCGAAAGCCGTAACGTCGAAAATAACCGGCGTCGTCGTGGGCATTGTGACCAACAATCAAGACCCCGACAAAATGGGCCGGGTGAAACTCAAGTTTCCATGGCTGAGCGATGAAGAGGAAGGCAATTGGGCGCGCATGGCGGTTCCCATGGCAGGGAACGAGCGGGGGATATATTTTCTCCCGGAAGTGAATGATGAAGTGCTCGTCGCCTTCGAGCAGGGCGATGCGCGGTTTCCCTATGTAGTCGGCGCGCTCTGGAATGGGAAAGACGCGCCGCCGGCTGAAAACGGCGACGGGAAAAACAATATTCGCGTCATCAAGTCACGCAGCGGTCACGTCATCCGACTGACCGACGAAGAGGGCAAAGAAAAAATAGAACTTGTGGATAAGAGCGGGAACAATTCGGTGGTCTTCGATACAGCCGGGAATACGATTACGATCACGGCGGACAAAGATATCGTTCTGTCGGCGTCAAAGGGAAGCATCAAGTTAAACGCCCGGCAAATAGAGGTCACCTCCTCGGCTGATGCCAAGATCGAAGCCGGAGCGGGGATGGATGTGAAGGCGAGCGCGACGATGAACATCAAAGGGCAAGTCGTGAACATTAATTGAACGATGGGACAACCTGCGGCCAAAAAAAACGACCGGATTGTTGCGATCGATACTCATATCGTCATGGTTCCGGCGCCGTCGGGTCCTCCACTCCCGACGCCGCTGCCCCATCCATTTATGGGTATCATCAACGGCAATCTCAGCAGCGATGTCAACATCATGGGCCAGCCGGCCGCCACCGTCGACAGCACGGCGGATAACACACCGTCTCATGTTCCGACACCGCCCGGTACCGCGTTTCAAAATCCTCCGGCGAACAGGGCGACCATCAAGTGTGGAAGCCCGACGGTGAGGATCAACGGCAAAATGGTCGCGCGGAACGGTGATATGGCGACGACATGCAACGACCCCGCGGATATGCCGGTTGGTCAAGTCATTGCCGTCGGCACGGTGTTGATCGGATAACAGGAGGAAAAAGATGTCCAGGCCGTTGCTGGGTATCGGGATAGGGTATCCGGTTTCAGTGGATGAAACGGGATCGTTCGCGCTTGCGGCCTATGAGGAAAGCGTTCGTCAATCCGTATGGATCATATTGGGAACCGCGAAAGGCGAGCGGGTCATGCGTCCGGACTTCGGATGCGGAATTTATGATTTGGTCTTCGACATCAATAGTGCCGCAACAGCGGGCAGTGTGGCGCAAGCCGTACGTGATGCCCTCTTGGCGTTCGAGCCCCGCATCGATGTGGTCGAGGTCACGGTAGCGCCGGATGACGGTGGAGAGGTCCTGCTGATCAGCGTGGACTATCAGGTTCGAGCGACGAATAACGCGTTCAATTTGGTGTATCCGTTCTACCTGGAAAGGAGTGCGGTCTGATGTTGGGCCGGGCTCCTCTCATCGATCAACGTACGACATCGCACATTGTGATGCAGATGCGCGAGTTAGTGAAGACCTACACGGCCGGCTATCCGGAAGCGAATCTGACCGAAGGTGTCGGCGCGGCGTTGGTCGGCATCGTCGGGCAATTTTCGGAAATTATCCTTCAGCGACTCAATAAGGTGCCGGAGAAAAATCTCCTTGCGTTCCTGGATTTGCTCGGCGCGTCGTTGACTCCTCCGCAATCAGCTCGTGTGCCGCTGACGTTCTCATTAGCTCAAGGGAGCGTCGTAGACGGGGTGGTCCCTCAAGGGACTCAGGTCGCGGCTCCTTCCGCTGAAGGCGAACAAGAACCTGTCGTGTTTGAGACGGAGCGGGAACTAGTGGTGACGGCGGCGCAGTTAACCTCTCTCTTCGTCTGCGAACCGGCGTATGACCGGTACGATGACTTCAGCAGACTCAGTTCCGCCTCTGTGGACTCCGGCATGCCGGCGTTTCGCGGAAGTCGTCCAATCGAGCATCTCGCATATTTGGGGCAGGATGCGGCGTTAGGGGTGTCCAATTTGAGGAGTGTGACACTGAGCATCATGCTGGATCAGCCCATCGAGAACCCGGATCCACGAAAGATCGAGTGGGAAAGCTGGGACGGGGCGGCGGGGATTCCTCTCTCTCCTAACGATGAGACAGCCGATCTGACACAAAGCGGCGATATTGTGTTTACGACAGGGTTGTCTTCTCCCTCTAGGCAGGCCGTAGGGGAAAAGACCAGCCGATGGATTCGGTGTCGATTGGTCACGCCGATTTCGCCGGCCGGGCAAGCCCGAAGCGGGATGGTGCGCGCCGATCAGTTGCCGCACGTGAAGTCGATGACGATGCAGACCACAGTCGGGAAAGACGGACTGGCCGTGGATCACGCTTTTGCCAATGCAGCTCCGGTGGATACCACCAAGGATTTCTATCCATTCGGGGAAAAGCCGAGATTCAGCGATGCATGGTACGTAGCCGGCAAAGATGCCTTCTCGCAGGGCGGCGCGATGGTCACGCTGACCATCACTTTGACGGATCCGGCATCCGGGATTCCGACTCCGAGGACCGATGGAAATCCAAAGGTGGCGTGGGAATGCTGGGACGGCAAATCCTGGTTTGGGATAGGAACGGCTGCGGCAGGCAGTGAGACAAGAACGACCACGTTTTCCGATACGACACGCGCCTTCACTCAATCCGGCACGGTCGTGCTGACGTTGCCGACGACCGTCATGCCGGCGACGGTCAATGGAATCGAGAACTGCTGGTTACGTGTGCGACTGGCATCGGGTCACTACGGCACCGATGCTCGCTTCGAACTGATCGATCCGGCTCACCCCGAGAAGGGGTACAAGCTCATACCGGCAACATTCGCTCCGCCGTCGATCGGCCGATTGACGGTGGGATATAGCTTGACGACGGCGGCAACTCCCCTGAGTGCCGTGGTGACATACAATGATTTCTCGTATGAGGATGTCACGGGTAAGGCGTTTGCTCCGTTTCGACCGGCGGAAGACTCGTATCCGACATTGTATTTCGGATTGACTCTTCCTCCGGCCCGCGCAACGTTCCCTCATAATACGTTAAGCCTGTACGTCCGCGTTTGTGAAGCGATCTATGGGGCGAAGCCGGATAACCCTTCTCCGGCGTCGTCACCGCGTCTGATGTGGCAAATGAAGGATGGACAAGGTTGGCAAAAAGTCAGCGTGCGCGATGAAACGCAAGATCTGACGAGACCGGGATTGGTGGAGTTCTTGCCTCTGTCCGGGCTGGTACCAGGATCAGCTTTTGGAGTCGAGCGGTACTGGCTTCGTGCGCAGTGGGAGTCCGGCGACTATCGGTTCGTGCCGAAAATACGGCAGGTCGCTCTCAATACCGCGATGGCGTCGCAAGTGATATCGGTGACCGATGAAATCCTTGGGTCTGGAAACGCGGGTGAGAATCAGCGGTTTTCGACGGCACATTCTCCGGTTTTGGCCGGTCAACGGCTGGAAGTACGTGAACCGGAGATGCCGACTGCCGTAGAGCGAGCGACTCTTGAATCGGAAGAGGGAGCGGACGCCGTTTCCGCATTGCTCGATCCGACCGGACGTCCGGAGGAGATTTGGGTGCGTTGGCATGAAGTGCCTGATTTCTACGGTTCCGGTCCGCGCGATCGGCATTATGTGATGAACCACTCGACTGGAGACATTCGTTTCGGCGATGGAGTCAATGGATTGGGGCCTCCGACCGGCATCGGGAATATCAGAATGGCCCGGTATCAAACCGGCGGCGGCGCAGCAGGGAATAAACCGGCCGGGACGATCGTTCAACTCAACACGACGATTCCCTATGTCGATAAGGTGACGAACCTCGACGCCTCATTTGGGGGAGCTGAAGCCGAACTTCAGGCAGACCTCTTGGATCGCGCTCCACGTGCAATCCGTCATCGCGGGCGGGCCGTGACACCGGAAGATTATGAAGATTTGGCCGTTCTGGCGTCTCCCGATGTCGTCAGAGCCAAATGTGTGCCGTTGCGCAATCTGATCGATGATCCGCTCGATGCCAAATCCAGAACGCCGGGAGCGGTCAGTGTCGTGATCGTGCCGCGTTCCACCGAGGGGAAGCCTCTGCCGAGTCTGGAACTCATGACGCTCGTTCAGAGCTATCTGGAGAGGTATAGCGTGCCGACGGCCACGGTGGCAGTGGTCGGGCCGCTCTATGTGAAGGTCAATATTACCGTGGAAATCGCTCTCGTTTCCTTGGAGGGAGCAGGGCGTGTCGAGCAGGCTGTGCAAGATCGGCTTGCCGCATTTTTGCATCCTCTGGTCGGAGGCCAGGAAGGGAATGGGTGGGCATTTGGTCGTGAACCGAGCAAATCGGATATCTATGCCGCACTCGGAACGATCGCCGGCGTGGATCATGTTCGATCATTGGCGCTGGAGTTCGTCGCCGATTTGCCGGATGTGGACCTGCAAGCGGTCACAGCAACCGGGCGATTCTTGGTCTATTCGGGCAGACATCAGGTTGCGTTGATTTCTGAAGAGGCGTGATGAAGAACAGGTGGAGCCGCCATGCCGATACAACTCCCCAATCTCGATGACCGGACGTACACCGATCTGGTTGAGGAAGCGCGAAGGTTGATTCCGACATACGCGCCGGAATGGACCAATCATAATCCGTCGGATCCCGGCATCACATTGATCGAGCTGTTCGCGTCCATTACCGAGATGCTGTTGTATCGGTTGAACCGCGTGACGGATGCCAATAGGCTGGCCTTTTTGAAGCTGCTGAACGGTCCAAGCTGGGAGGCGCCGGACCAGTCGGATCCGCTCTTCAAGACGAAGATGGCCGATGCGGTCCGAGAGACGGTGTCGGCCTTTCGTGAATCCAACCGCGCCGTGACGCGCGAAGATTTTGAGCGATTGGCATTGAAGGCGGATGCCACGATTGCGCGAACGCAATGTCTGCCTCGGCGCAATCTCGAATCGGGCAATGCTCGTGCCGGTGAGATCGATGAGCCGGGCCATGTCAGCGTCGTGATCGTTCCGGCCGGTCAGGAAAACACACCGCAGCCGACGCGTGAGTTGATGCAGAAGGTGGCGGCCGATCTGGAGCCGCGCCGATTACTCACCACCCGCGTTCATATAGTCGGACCGACCTATGTGACAGTTCGTGTGCGGCTGACACTGGTGCTTAAGCCGGATGCGATTGAAGATCGATTTCGATTCAGCCTTCCCTCCGCCGTTCAGGCGGATTTGGACGGCCGAACCCCGTCCGATGAGTTGCGGAGCCGCTTCGATGCGGCGGGGATGACGTTATCCCCACAGACAACCATCGCGGTCAACACGGCGCAGAGCAGGTGGCTGATTACAGACGGCATGACCTTACGATCCTACACAGTCAGAAAAGAGGTGGATTCACAGGCAAGCCGACAGCAGCTCAATGTCTACGAAGATGTCGGACGGGACCAGGCCGTCAAGATCCTCAGGCAATTCATGCATCCTTTGTCCGGAGGTCGTGATGGACAGGGGTGGCCGTTCGGTCGAAACGTCTATGTTTCCGACATCTACGAGTTGCTCGACGCGTCGCCGGGCGTCGATTTCGTGACCAAGACCGTTGATCCCGATACGAAGAAAACGCTCGACGAATTCATAGTCGGCGATAGGGACAGGTTGCAATACAATGAAGCCGGGGATTTGAGCGCGGTGGAAATTCGCGCTCACGAATTGGTCGATGCCGACGTGGTGCCGGACGATATGACGTTGGTTCTTCCAAAAGGAGCATAGCCGGCAACGGCACATGGGTGAGGAGGGTCATGGCCACGCAGACCACACAGTCGGCAAGCAGCCTCGTGCAGTCTCTGCCGGCGATCTACCAGGAAGATCCGTATCTCGGACAATTGTTGCTCGCCTTTGAGAAGATTCTGCTCGGTCGGCAAGACGGCGTAGAGTTTCCGGAGGTGGGAGTTCAGTTTCCAGCTCAAGGGATAGAAGAAAACATTGCAGGGGTCGCGAAGTATTTCGATCCCTATCAGACACCGGAAGAATTCTTGTCATGGCTGGCAAGCTGGACGGCCTTTAGTCTGCGTGCCGATGTAGGCTTGGCCAAGCAACGCGAGTTTGTCGCGAAGATTGCACAGTTGTACCGGTGGCGAGGAACCAAAAAGAATTTACAGGATCTGCTGTCGATTTTTACCGTCAGTGTTCCGACCGTGGTTGAAGATGGGGACGAGGGCGTACAAATCGGGGTTCGATCGACCATCGGCGTGGATATGTATGTGGGCGGTGAAAAGCCTCATTTTTTTCGGGTCAAGATTTCGTTGCCGCGGGTTGCGCCGACGGTGCAAGAGCGGCAAATGGAGATCGCCCGCGCGCTGATCGATCTTGAGAAGCCGGCGCACACGTTTTATGAGCTCATCCCGGTGTTCCCAAGTATGCAAATCGGACGGCACTCAACGGTCGGCGTCGATACCCTGTTAGGGACGGCTCAAGGGGAGGAGTGACCATGGCGGATGTCAAGCGGCTGAATTATTTCACTTCGCAGTTTCTTGTCGAGAAGGATTTTACGGATGAGCAGGCGTATCACATGGATATGCGGCGACGGCATAACCGGTTGCTGCACACCTGGGGGATCGCGGACGGAGGGCTTGAGGTGACCAAGTCCGCCGACAAGATCATCGGCATCGGTTCAGGAATGGCAATTGATAAAGACGGGCGAGAGCTTGTGCTCTTGGATGCTCAATCGAAAGACCTCACACCGTTCGGATCGAATGCGGATGTGTATATCACGGCCCAATACAAAGAAGTCTCCGACCCAAGTGACCATTACACGGCAGGGGGAGTCGATAACTATACGCGTACGACGGAACGCCCCCTCGTGGAAGCAGGAACAACGGTCCCGGTGAACGACGGCTCCGTCATTGTGCTCGCGAAGGTGAAGTTGGACGGCGGGGGAAACATCAGCACGGTCGATAGCACCGTCCGTAAAATGGCCGGCAGCGCGATCGATCCGACGGTCAACCTTGCGGCAAACAGTTTGAGCGTCACGGGAGATGCGACGGTGGCCGGCAACATCGGCATTGGAACGACGACTCCAAAGGCAAAATTGCACATGTTTGGTGGGGCGATCATGCCGACGGACGGGAATACCGATGCGTCAGGAATATTATTTTCCGGTAGCGGTAAGGCTTGGATTCGCTATTATGCGAGGACCGGAGAAGACAGCACATTGGAAATAGGAACTTCGAATGGTCCTCAAGACCACATTTCCTTAATACCCTCTGGCAAGGTCGGCATCGGAACGAACGCCCCTCAGGGAAAGTTAGAGGTCGTTGGCGATATTCGAGCCGGCAATTCGGATCTGTATTTTACGAAGGCCGACCATAATCATACGGGAATCGGGAATACTCCCGGCTATGCCGCAATTGAAAATGATGGCGGTCAATACGGTGCGTTGATGATCCTTGGAAGGACGGTTACGACGACAAGTCCATCCCGGCGCGTGGTGAAGTTATGGGATTACTTGCAAGTCAACGGTGACTTGGAAGTAACCGGCAACATCGGAACTCATGGGTTTTCCGCTAAACCGAAGACAGCGGGCTGGGCCGGCGGCGTTCATACATGGGATATCGAGGCGGAGGGGACGATTTGGGCTCGAAATGGATCGCAAAGCGGTCCACGAGACTTGGCCGAAAACTACTACTCCGATTTGACGCTTGATCCGGGAGACGTTGTCTGTCTCGATCGGAAAGAAGATCGAATCGTGAAATCCGAACGGGCGAATGATGATTTGATCATCGGTGTGATTTCAACGTTGCCCGGTTTCTTGTTGGGTGTCGAACATGGCGAGGATGAGAAACGGCACGACGGCAAACGCGCCTATCCTGTGGCTCTGAGTGGTCGTGTGCCTTGTAAAGTGACGGATGAAAATGGGCCGATCAATCGGGGAGATTTATTGACCTCATCATCAACGATCGGACATGCCATGAAAGCGACGGCTCTTGTGGTGGGCGGAGTCGAAATCTATGCTCCGGGAACGATTATCGGGAAAGCGCTTGAATCATTCCATTCAGAAACGGGCGTGATCGAGGTGTTTGTGACGTTGAGGTGATGCTCGGGCTCGACAGCAAGCATCGGCCGAGGAGAAAGGAAAGCGACAGATGAGCGTCACGCAGTTTCTCAATAACATCGGAGACTCCCTTGAGGCCGGGGATGTTCTGGTGATTGCCGACGAGCAATCATCCAAGCCTTCTGGATCTTCAATCCTTGTTCCGGAAGTTGATTTAACAACCCGCAGCTATGACACTCGTGTGTGCGGGATCGTGTCACATGTAAGCGTCACGCTTACCCCACCCGTCTCCGGTCAGGAACGTCTCGATTCCAAGGGAAAACAGCCTGCAAAAGCAGGGAAGGATGCGGACAAGAAGAGGGACACGCGTCACGTCCAGTGTACGGCCGAGGAGTTGGCCGATCTCAATCAGCGGAGAATTGATCATGGGAAAATCGGGTTGATGGTGACGCTTGGCGTCTTTGCCGACTGTAAAGTGGATGCCGATATTGCGCCGATCAAAGTCGGCGATCTGCTCACGACCAGCCACACGAAAGGACACGCGCAGAAAGTGATCGATCCCAGCAAGGCCGTGGGGGCTATCGTGGGGAAAGCATTGGGCAACTTAAAAAAAGGAAAAGGCAAGATTCCCGTGCTGGTGATGTTGCAGTAAGGCCGATATCCCGGCGAACGACGATAATGAATGTTGGAGAAGGGGCAACACCATGCAACAGGCTATACGAAGTCGCATCGCTTCCTTAAAAAAAGAGCTGGAGGCGGGTCAAGGGCGTGCTCAGGAGCTGGAGCGACAACAAATGTATCTGCGGGATACATTGCTGCGCATCAGTGGCGCGATTCAGGTGTTGGAGGAAGTGCTGAAGGAGTCACCCGTGGAAGAAAGCAACGGCGACCGTACACGAGAAGAGCCGGTGGCCTCGTCCTAGAATAGCGGTCTGGGGCACCATTCGTCACCATGCCTGACACTGATTCTGATCTGTGTCAAGGAGGAACAGGTCCATGAAGCAGCACCTCGCAGAGAAAGCCGCCACAGTGGAGCCCGGTCGAGCGCGACGGGGAACGGTACCGATGCTATCGGAGACGCAACCCGGTGCAACGCGCCATCCAATCTTCCAGTTACAAGGGACCATCGGAAATCAAGCCGTGAATCGGCTTCTGCAATCAGGCCGGCTCCCGACCAAGCTTCCGGTCAGCCTGCCGGATGACACACCGGTGCAACGCCAGGAATCGGACGAAAAAGAACTCCTCCAAAGTTCAGACGAAGCGCTCCAGAAGCGACCGGGGGCTCCCGCTGCACCACCGGCTCAACACCCGAACCGAACCGGCCTGCCGGACAACCTCAAATCGGGAATCGAGTCCCTCTCCGGCATGTCTTTGGATAATGTGAGAGTGCATTACAACTCTTCCCAACCGGCGCAGCTGAATGCCTTGGCTTATACGCATGGGGCAGATATTCATGTGGCACCGGGGCAAGAGCAACATCTGCCTCATGAAGCATGGCATGTGGTGCAACAGGCACAGGGAAGAGTCCGACCTACGATACAGTTGAAGGAGGGCATGCCGGTCAACGATGACCAGGGACTGGAGCACGAAGCGGATGTGATGGGGAAACTGGCGGCGGCAAGTGGCTCCCAAGGAGAAAGTCAAGACGCAAGGCTTGACATCAGCAGCAAGTCCGAGGGTGTTGCCCAACAGCATGTGGTGCAGCGCGTTCGAGGCGGGATTGAATATACCGAAGACGGCCCGACGGAGCTGCACGCCTACCCGAAGGGGGAGTTTCGCAAGAATGTCCCTCGGTACCGCACATTCACAGTTAATGGAAAGTCGATGACCGGATTCAGGGTGGGGGCGGGGGTGGATGATAATGACACGCTGGGTCGCTGGACTAACACGGACTTTGATGTCGTGTGTCTGGACCGCAATGTCAGGCTGACCAACGATGTCGTGAGTGCCGAATGGATCATCGAACGACATCAGAACGATCTTGCCCCGGATGTCATGCGGCAGACCTTGAAAGAGGATATTGGGTTCATGTTCAAAGCGCGCGATGAATTGGCGGCCGCGGTTGGTGCGCTAAAGAGTGGATATGAGGGTCAAGTCGCGGTTACCGACGGCATCAAAAATGATACCTCCGGCATCAGCGACGATAAGGCAGCCTTCATCTATAGGGTAGGCCCGAAGAAGGGCAAGGCACAGATCACAGCGCAATATTCGAATGAGGAGACCATCCGTCGCATCAATAAACTCAACGTTTCCAAATTCCTCATCGGGACGAAGGTGGCGGAGGGGGAGGATGTCGCGCGCATTTCTGGCACAGAAAGCCGGAAGCTGCAGCAGGCCGACATCGCGGGCGCGACGAGCTTTTCGACCGCGGGCGTGCTGCTGGACGGTCTGGCCAGCAACTCGAGACCTATTCCCCTTAGCGGGGGGGGCGGCTATCGGTTGACGCAGGCGCAGGTGGGGCTGGTGAAGTTAATGGTCCTCAACGACGCACTGGCGACCACTATGGTGCGCTACCAGGATTTGCTCGGCCAAGCACAGGAGAAAAACATCCAGCGATTTTTTCCGAAATCCAGGCGCGACGAATATGTTAAGACGGTCGCACAGGCCGATCTGGATGCAAGCGAAATGGACACCTTGCGAAATGAAATCCTGCGCACAAGCTCTGTGGATGCTCAACTGCTGTTCAACAAGGTCGATCCAGCGGCCCTGCGAACGGACGAGGCTTTCACCGAATTAGTGGCGAGCGGTACGAAGAAGGACGCAGAGAAAGTAGGCCATATGACGGAAGCTAAACGGCGACTCATTGATCCTGCGGGGGGTGCGGCCGATCGGATTTATGTGGCCAAGATCAAGGAGGCTGTCCTAGGGCACGACGGTACCTTACTGGCTCTGTGGATCAAGAGGGCGGCACGGGCTTATACAGATACGTCTTCGGAACACATGCAACACTATAGGAATCTCACAAGTGGCAGCAAGGTGGGAAATGTGATTGAGACCTCGCGAGGCTTCACGCCGGTGCAGGGACGTGGCGCGATCTACGAAATGCGCGAGCGCGAAATCAGTATCGACAGATCGGGCTGGCTCAACATCGGCAGCATGAAAGAGATGAACGACGCGATCGACAAGATTTTCGGTGCCGCGGACTAGTGTCCTGAATCTGAAGTAAGCATAAGTTGTGCATCGGGGATTCGCTATTGGAGTCGCGTCTTGCAATCATACATTTCAATGCGATGTCGTAACGTGCTTGGCCTCTGGGTCCTGTCCGCACCTCGTGATTTGGGGTCGCATCTTGAATCGTGCATGGCGCAGGAATACCGATTCAGCTTTGCCGTCCGATACCGGCAGATGCCAGGTTTTCGGCCGTTTCATCGCTCGCAATGGGACACTCCACTTCCTTCTTGCTTCCTCGCTTCGACTTGCGCTGAATGAAGGCTTTTACTATAGTCTTGCCATTCCCTTCCATGAAAACGCTGGATGATCTTCGTCGACAACTATCCACTGGTGAGTTCGAGTTCAGCCACCATGCCTTCAAACGTGCAGTCGAACGCAACATCAGCACCGTCAACATCCAGGAGGCAGGAGCACAAGCCAGAATCATCGAAGATTATCCCGAGTACAAGTATGCGCCCAGCAGTCTATTACTGGGGTTCACCGCGGCGGGCCGACCGTTGCATATTCAGATCTCTCGCGTCGATTCGGATCTGCTCAAGATCGTGACGATCTATGAGCCTGACCCCGCAGAATGGTATGATTATTCCCGACGGAGATAGCCATGTTTCACTGCCATGTGTGCGGGAAGACTGAGAGCCGTCAAGAACTTGTGAGCGAGGTTTTTGATATTGATGGCAGGCTCGTACGGGTTGAGCAGATTCCCGCAACCGTCTGTACTCACTGCGGCGAACCGGTGTTCAGTCGAGACACCACGGAACGAGTTCGTCGCATGGTGCACGGGGAGGCTAAGCCGATCAAATCTATTCAGATGGACGTGTTCGCCTACCGATAATCCGAAAGCCAAGTGTCGACTTGATTCCCTGTATCGTCAAATATGGGGTCACGTCGTGTTCTGTGCAGACTGGTGGCAGAGATGATGCGCCATGGCTCGTCCAGAGCGCTAGTCTGCTCCACCGATCTCTGTCATTACTCTCCGTCGAACAGAGCTCGGCGTGTCCTGGTTCGTAGCCAGACAAACTGATCGTGTTCGGTCTGCAAGCGGAGAATTGGGGTCAGCAACTGTCTGTGCTATCAAGAGTCGAACTGGGTATTTTTCGGTTCACCATGAAAAACCTTCACACACATCGGCGTAGGAATCATAATTGCCGTAAAATGCGAAAGGAAACAAAGGGGTCGGGGAGGTCGGGAGTCATTCTTTGGGACACGTACCGTGAATTTACAGTACAACGAGTCGTTCACGCTAGGCTGCACGTCTGTAGCCGGACGCGTTCGCGCCCAAGTCGGGAGCATCTGCCGGCAATGAGTGGGATAACAAAGGAGTCCGCAAGCGGTAGACAGGTTACTGTAGGGTGAGGGAATACGGCTATCGATACGCTTCTCTTCGGTGATCGGCCGTAATCATGTAGAGAGTTTCTCCCTCTCATTGATTTCGTAAAAGGATCGCCACGCACCAACGCGGTAATGCCAGGTTGGCGGTTCCCAATTCTTCAGTCGCTTGATATTGGGGCCGTGATGTGGGTCGGTTCGGCAATTTCCCGTTCAGGAAGGAAGAGTTCTGGCGGGTCACTGATGCCGATCCTTTCTCGTTAAGGCGCCTCCGGTCCCATGCCGATCCTTTCTTGTTAAAGGGCGTGCGGTCCGACGAAGTTGAAATGCATCCTGCACGGCATGTCGCCCTGTCGATAGCGCCATTGAATGGGGGTAAGGCCGTTTGCTACAGTGCCTGGCTAACCAAGGTCGACAACGTTGAACGATTGCAATGTGCCGAAGAAGGATAGCGAGAGAGACGAAGGGGAGTATGGAACTTCCGAGATGTGCCCCGTGATGCAATCGTGAGAGCCAAGATCGGCGCCCGCGTTAGGAGATGACCGGACTGAATTGGAAAAGAATGGCCGGCCGGCGAGGGGAAGTAATTGGAGCTCACCTCAAGCAGTAGGAGCAGCTCCGTGTGAGGGGCCGAAGCAACAAAGTGATGGAGAAATACATGGACAGTGGTACATGTGAAATTGATCCGATAAAAATTCAGACCATACGGGAATGTCTGGAAAAACACTTCGTCGATGTGAAGTTCAGTCAGAATATAAGACCGACATTTAGCTTTAACAATGGCGCAAGCAAGCTGTCCTGGCACCTCGTCATGAACTCGGAGTTTTTAGCTGCTCGCATCTCCACCGAGGAGTTGCGGCGATTCGTAGAACAGAAGGTCATCAAGAAGGTTCATGAACATCCCGGCAAGCGAATTCAGATTTCGAAGTATGGAGACATAACAGTCGAAGAGAAGAATCCGTCATAGTTTTACTGCAGCCGGACGGAAATAGGCTCACGATCGACGCGCGGCAACTCCTCTACGTGGGGATTCTTCGATGAACTCGCCAAACCCACTTCCTCGGCGTGCCGACTCGTGACAACCTCCCCACAACATTTTCAGCCGCCAGAACATCGACGGCCAAACCGGTGGTACATCGCCACCCCACCCACGAGGGCATTATGGCCGACTACACTCATCACGTAGCATTCGCACGCTCAGTGGTTCGTTTTGTTTCGAGCTGCGCGCCGATCGAACGGCATCTCCTTGCCGGCAAGCCGCTTGCGGACAACGAACGCGATTTAATTTACAACACGGTGCTCATCCTTCACGCGGCGCTCGAAGTATGGCAGAGGAAGAATGCCATACCCGTCAGTCAACCGCCTCGGTCCGATCATTAGCGAGGATGATACCGGCGAGATCCGCCGGTTTGGTGCAAATCTTCATCGAGAGCCGTCGCCCTAAGTCCATTGTCAGCGTGCAATCGTCCGATGCTGCCGGCGCCGGCCACCATGCAGCGCCCTCATGAAGGCCTGAATCATCAACGGCACATCGCTTCCGGACATTCATCCCCGGCACCGTATGAATAGTTCTTCATATCTGTTTCACTTGGCCTTCATCTCCCTGATGTACGATTCAATCATGCGATTTACGAGGGAGGAACTATAAGGAGGAACTCTATGGACGCAAACTGGCTCACATTCGGAGCGGCGATCCTTGGATTAGTGGTCGCGGCTGCCTTCGTCTATAAAAAGGGTCAACAGCCGTAAGTCCCCTACCCAAGACTGTTGACAAGCCTATGGAGCCGTCGAGATGGAACTCAGACGGTTCCATAGGTTTTTTTGTGCCCTGCACCCACAGACCACTGGCCTTATAGCGTTGCCCCTCGTCTGAGTAATCACACCTGAACATGACCGATCTCGTATGGCGCGATAGGCCTTCTCTCCGTTGAACGAATTGGATAAAGCTATGCAAAAGGAAAAGCCACACGGAGTCCTGCAAGGGATATGAGACTCTTGAAGTCGCGATCTCGTGTGACGAGCGTCGCGTGGTGATCCAAACAGCTTTGAGCGATGAGGGTATCGGCCGGCTTGGCTCGGCGACCGGTCTTGATGACTTTTGCTCGGAGTAGTCCGGCACGCTCGCAGAAGCCGTCGGTAATGTGGAGGGTGGGAAGTTCTAGAATTGTCCGTCTCAATGTTGATGAGAGGCGGGGATCGCTGAGCAGCTCCGTTACCGTGACTGGTGAAAGAACTCCGACCTGGTCAACAAGCGCCTGGTCGACTGCATCTACATCGGCCCCTTCTTCGCCCTGCAGATAGGCGATAAGGGAACTCGTATCGAGGCACAACATCAGTCCAGTCGAAGCTCCGAAAGCTTGATCCCGAACTTTACTTTGCCTCGAAACCGGCGTAGCCGACCATAGGCTCCGCCGGCAGCGACCAATTCCAGTCCTCTCCGCACAGTAGAAGTGACCCCTTTAGACTTCGCTCACGCGCACCAGGACTTTTCCCATGGGGCCTTGTGCCAATCGGGCGAAGCCCGTTTGGACTTCTTCAAACGGAACGATACTGTCCACTTGTGGACGACGCCCAATGGTCTCCAGCCGATCGACGATCTCCTTCCATGCAGTCTGAGCCGCTTGAGCGCTGTAGTCCCCAACTGCCACACCGCCCATGCGAATGCGGTGGAACAATAAGGTAGCTGTATTAAACTCCGGCACTGTTCCTCCACTCCTGCCCACGATGCTGATCCGCCCGCCATAACCGAGGAGAGCGATCACTTGAGGCAACAGCTTGCCACCTACGCAGTCGATGACCAAGTCCACTTTCTTCGGACTGATCGCAGCAGATACGGACCGCCTGAGGTTCTTGTCTTCCGGGTCAAACAGGAAATCAGCTCCAAGTGTCTTCAGCTTGGTTCTTTTCTCTTCATCGCGTGATAAAGCCACCACGACCAGGTTCATCGACTTCCCAAGCAACACGGACGCAATGCCGACTCCGCCTGACGCGCCGGTCACGAGGAGAGTGGACCCTTTTGATGGAGGTGCTGGTGGATCGCTCCACTGTGTGAGGGCCTGCCAGGCGGTTAAGAAGACGAGGGGAGCGCCGGCCATTTCTTCAAGAGACCAACCGGCAGGAATACGGACCAGACTTTCTGCAGGCACGACGACTTTCTCGGCCAGCGTTCCTGGTGTTTCTACTCCTGTCTCGCAGCGCAGAATCCCAACGGTTTCACCAACACGGATGTGTTCTACATGCGATCCCACGGCTTCGACATTTCCCACACCATCGCGCCCAAGGATGTGCGGCAGGGTGGGCTTAGCCGGGTAGAGCCCTTGTGCCAGAAATGCGTCGGCGGGATTAAGCGCGGCATAGCGCACTTTCAACAATACCTCTGTCGGGCCTGGCTGAGGCTTCGGCACCTCGCCAAGCCGCAATCGTTCGATTCCATCATAAGAGTCCATCAACCAGGCGCGCATAGACCACCTCCTCCTTGACGCGGCTCCCATGGCGATCAGAGTGACTACCCATGCGTCCGTATGATATTACAACACTCACAATAACCAGCCCCAGACGATTGAAGCGGTTCTCGGATGAACTCTCGGAGGGGGAATGAGCGAAGAGGGTACCACAGAAGCAGTGTCGGGGTTGAGAGAACTCGCCCAGCGTTTCAGGGTTCGCTTGATCCTCCAGTTTGGATCAACGGTCACGGGAATGACTCATGATCGTAGCGATCTAGACCTGGCGATTCAATTTGAGACACCTGACGCGTCGTTTCAAAATGTTCTGGAGCTGCAAGAGGCATTGCAGAGGCGGTTCCCAGGGCGCAAAGTAGATTTGGCGATCCTCAACCGGGCGGACCCTCTCTTCCTTAAGAAAATCGTTGAGTCTTGCCGCATCCTGTTCGGGATGCCACAAGACCTCGCCCATCTGCGCCTCCACGCCTTCAAAGCGTACCAAGACTTTCGGCCTTACTTGGAATTGGAACGCCGGCATGTCGCCCGGCGATTGTCAGAGCTGGTAGCGGAGCCTTCCCGCCCATGATCGACCGCCAGCTTATCACCAGAAAGATGAGCCGCATTCTCGATGACGTGGCCGCGATGACCAGGCTGTCCCAATTGTCACGCGCACAGTACCTGGAGAACTCCATCAATGAAGTCCTGGCCGAGCGGTATCTCGAACGGGCCATCGGTCGCATGATCGACATCAATTTTCATCTGATCACCGAGCCCGGCCACGCGCCGCCCAAGGACTATCACGAATCATTTATGCGCCTCGGCACGCTCGGCGTGATGACGGCCGATCTTGCTAAGGAGATGGCCGTTGCTGCCGGACTCCGCAACCGGATTGTGCACGAATACGACGACATCGACCCTGAGCGAGTGTATGAAGCATTGTCTGTCGCGGTCCGCCGGATTCCCGTGTATTTGGACCACATCCAGCGCTTCATTGAGAAGTTGCCGCAGGGTTGATGAGTTGATCGTCCCGCAAGGAAGGGCGACCAGCACCGGTGCCTGAGGCGAGGCGGGGAAGCAGCTCAGATGACTTGTTGTTTCCTCTTTTCCGCGGTAGTGGGAGCCCTTTCCTGTCGTGAATAATCTTGAAGATTGCGCTGGATGATTCCATCGGTCAGTGAAGGATACCGACCGCTGAGGGCTTTTTCGCCGACGCGTGCGACGACTGCATCCTGATTGCGGAGCAGTTGTTGAATGTTTCGTTCGATACGCTGTCTGGCATCTCGGAAGTTCTCTTCCGCGAGATCCCACACCTCCGGATGCCCGCCGGTCCGCTCCAGGGCTTCTGCATAGAGCGACGTCGCTGCGACCATCAATAGGTCTTCGCCGATCATCTCGATCCGGTTTTGCCGGCCTTGATCATCCCGAAGCGCCTGTCGATGGAGCAGCATCACGTAAAAAATCGTCCGTGCAAGCCGACGGCTTGCTTGTTCGACGAAGCGCAGTTTGGAGCGGACCCTCGAATACTCGAACTCCGCGCGAGGGGGCAATGGGCTGCCCGTCCATTGGCTTCTGTACCAAGGAATGTAGAATTTCACGAGTTGCCGCAATTCGGTGAGTCGGCGAACGTCCGTCGTCTGTTCATCGAGGACATGCCCGGCCCGCTCAAGATGCAGGTTGAGCCCCTCGCGGGCGACGAACGGTCTTAAGACATCCGTCGCCCCTTCGCCGATGCGGTACATCTCCGCATCGCGGACCAGCTGTTCGATGCCGAACGCGGGCTCTCCACGAAGCCGCTTGGAATGGGCCGTTTCATATCCCATCCCCCCGAAGATGATTTGGGCCTCTTTTAAGAACTGAATAGTCTTCTCGGAGCAGAAGAGTTTGGCCAAGGCGGCCTCGATTCGGACATCGTAGGTGTGTTGATCGGCCATACGCCACGCAGTGAACGCGAGCGCCTCCATGGCGAAGAGATTCGAGGCCATGCGGCCGACTCTCATGCGCTGTGTTTGCCTGGTGCCGAGAGGTTTCTGAAAAGTCAATCGCTGATTGGCCCGATCGAGTGTGGGTTGCCATGCCTGTTTGGCCATGCCCAGACAAATCGCCGGGATGCTGACCGCCCGACCCACATTGAGGATGGTCAAGGCGTACTTGAGCCCCCGGCCGACTTCACCGATGACATTCTCCGTCGGGATGTGAACATCGGTGAAAGTCATGTGAGCGTTTTCGATGCCCCGACAACCCTCAAATCGGCAGTGTTGTCGAACATGGACCCCGGGCGCCCGCATATCAAGGATGAAGGCGGTATGAACGTGCTCGTCTGCCTCTTTGCCGTTGAGAACCGGCTGCCACGTTGTCTGCCCGTTCTGCAGTGTCCGCTTTGCCGGTACTCGCGCGATCAACGTGACGTAACGGGCGATGGGACCGTTCGTGCACCACAGTTTTTCGCCGTTCACGACAAACGTCGTCTCTGTGGAATCTAAGACAGCCTCCGTCGCAATGTTCGCGGCGTCGGACCCGGTCATCGGTTCCGTGAGGGCGAAGGCCGACACGGCTTCTCGTGCCACAAGGGGAAGGTACCTGCGTCGCTGCTCCTCGTTGCCGAACATGAGTATCGGCATCGCGATGCCGATCGATTGCGGCACGGCGACGGTAAGAGCCAGCGCGTTGCTCCAGCTCGCCATGAGCATGAGGGCACGACCATAGTTCGTGTACGAAAATCCGAGGCCCCCATACTGTTCCGGAATCTTCATGCCGAACGCGCCGAGCGCAAAGAGCCCTTTCAAGACGGAGTCGGGAATCTTTGCGGTCCGTTCGATTTCATCGGGATCGACCTGCGTCGTCAGAAAGGTTTCCAGGCGTGGACGGAATTCTTCCCATACTGCCCTCTCTTCGGATGACTCTTCCGGCATGAGGAGAAGTGAAAAGTCGGGCCTTCCCGCAAAGAGCCCCGCCATAAAACTCCGGCCTGCTAACCGCTCTCGGGCTTCTTCGATCCGCTCGAATCCTTTGAACAGGGTGGCCATGATGTTTCCTCAGACGGTCATCGGTTTCAGGGACGGTGACCCTTGGAGTTCTTCAAATCGCGCTGTAAAGTGGCGCAGCATCGGCGCTTCATAGATCAACGCGAGGCCGTGGATCCCATCGCGCCTTCGATAGAGTTCGATGATCGATTCTGCGACATACGTGACCTGCATATTCGTATAGACGCGCCGAGGAACGGCGAGTCTGACCATCTCCAGCTCAGGGTGAATTGTTCCGCCGGTCACGGGATCTTTTTTGCCGAACATGAGGGTGCCGATTTCGACTCCTCGGATGCCGAAGTCCCGGTACAGCGCGACAGCCAGCGCTTGTCCTGGAAACTCGGATTGCGGAATGTGGGGGAGGAATTCTTTGGCATTGAGGTAGACCGCATGGCCGCCGACGGGTTTGAGAATCGGCACTCCACTTCCTTCCAACAATTCGCCCAGGTAGCGCACCTGGCCGATACGGAAACGCAAATATTCTTCGTCGAGAACCTCTTCAAGCCCTCGGGCCATCGCTTCCAGGTCACGGCCCGCCAACCCGCCGTACGTTGGAAAACCCTCGACCAGGATGAGCATGTTGGTAATGTCCTGCGCCCACTGCCCGTCGTTCAGGCTGAGAAATCCTCCGATGTTCACGAGGCCGTCTTTCTTCGCGGACATCGTGCAGCCGTCGCCATAACTGAAGAGTTCCCGTGCGATGTCGAGGATCGATGTGTGGGCATAGTCAGGCTCGCGCTCTTTGATGAAGTAGCAGTTTTCGGCAAATCGGCAGGCGTCGAAGAACAGTGGGATCCCGCAGCGATTGAGCAACGCCCTGGTTTGTCGGATATTCTCCATCGAGACCGGTTGTCCGCCGCCGCTGTTGTTCGTGATGGTCATCATCACCAGCGGAATCTTGTCCGGTCCGATTCGATGAATCGTCTCCTCCAAACGGGGCAGATCGATGTTTCCCTTGAACGGCAGGTCGCAGCGGGGATCGTAGGCCTCCCTGATGACGACGTCGAGCGCCTCCGCCCCCTGATGCTCGACGTTGGCGCGTGTCGTGTCGAAGTGGATGTTGTTGGGGACGCACATTCCCGGTTTGACGACCGTTGAGAAGAGAAGATTCTCGGCCATACGCCCCTGGTGTGTCGGAATGACGTGCTTGTAGCCGAAGATCGACCGAACCGTTTCTTCCAGATGGTAGTAGTTTCTGCTGCCGGCATAGGACTCATCCCCCATCATCAGCCCCGCCCATTGTCGGTCGCTCATGGCCGAGGTGCCGCTATCGGTCAGCAGATCAACATAGACGCTCTGGGCTGGGACCTGAAAGAGATTGTATCCTGCCTCTTGAAGCAATCGCTCTCGCTCCTCGCGCGTTGTTCGGCGTATGGGCTCCACCACCTTGATCTTGAACGGCTCCGACGGGAATTTCATGTGATCGCTTTCGTGAATCGCTCCAATTCCATCTTGAAAGCCCCTGGGCCGGAATAGTCGAAGACGTATCGGGTCATGTCGAAGAGCGGAGCCGGGTCAAGTTCCCGCAGCAACTCCGGCTTCCAGGTGATTTCCAGTTGATTGATCATGGTAATGGGTGTGATGGGACCCACTATTCCGAGCTGCACTTGGCCGTAGGATCGGGAAAAAATAAGGATTTCCCGGTCGAAGATTGCGGTGTTGAGATCCCGCGCAGCCCCTTGCTGCCTGTAGTCTTCCTCGAAACGTTGAAAGGCGGCCGCTCGTTGGAGATCTTCACGGAATGCATAGAAGATCTTGATGCCGGCCCGATGTTGATCTTCCATGACCTCTACGGCATCGGCCACGACTGGCTCCTTCCCCATTTGTTCTCGTGTCAGGACTAAGAGACGTCGAATGATTACGCCTCGCTTTACGGCCTCCTGGTTCGCCAAGAGGTAGCTTGGATAGAGCGCTTCTCCCTTCTTCCAGATGTTCCATCGCTCCATGATCGCGTCGATGGACTCCTCGGCTGTCTGGACGAGTCGAATGGCTTCCACATTCGCTTCGGCTCCTTCATAGAGCAACGTCTGCGTTTCAAGCTGGCGGAGCTCTTGCCCGATGGCGGCCACCTTACGAGGGATGTATTTCGGGCTCTTGGGGACATGAAGCATGACGTCGACGGCGGTCAACGCCAAGGTCCAGTACTCTTTGGCCTGTTTCGGGGCCTTGTCTTTTTGAGCGATCAGGAGGAGTTCGACCGGGTTCTTGTTCAAAAGTTTCGCGATCTTGATGCACAATTCCGGCTTCGGAATTTTAAGTCCACGGCGCATGAGATTCGCTTCAGGCTGTGCGATCCCAAGTTTATCTGCCAAGGCATAATCGCTGCTCAATCCATACCGGTCCTTGACTAATTCGAAGTATTCCGAGATTTCCGTCATGCCGACCTCATCATGGCGTGATCCTCATATCCAGAGCGGAGTCTGGTGAGGCAACATATTCCTTCTTCGTCGCTTAATGCTTTGTGGGAAATCCTGTCAACTGTTCCCTCATCGTGGATATGAGCTGGTCCTCTCGACTGTGTCCGACCGGACACCAAGCAAGAATTCCTTCTTCCAACCACTCGGCCTTTCCCGCAAGAATATTCTGTGCCAAATGGAACACTCGAGAGTCGTCTTGCCACAACGGTTGTCTCAGCGAAAGCAAGGGCGTCGGATGGAATCCTTCTTTGACCTGTGAACAGAAGTGTTGGAGAAGCTCATCAGCCAACACTTGATCGCGGACGGCTTGCTGCGATGCGTACCATAACAACGTTTCCGTCGCAAAGAGTTGTATGCCGGCCTTGACCAGGCGAGTCGTCAACAGTTGCTTGCGCGCGAGTCCTGTACGGTGGCGGGCTGTGACCCAGAGCGACTTTTGGGCAAGTTCCCGCGCCTTTTTCGTGACAAACCACTCCCACACCGATTCCGACGTTGCAGCCGCCGGCCATCCTTTGATCATGGGCAAGCGGTTGAGAGAGCGGCCCGCGACTTTGGCGAAGAATGGCAGGGCCCGTACCATCTCGTTGACCTGAAATTCCAAGAAGGCCTTTCCATGAGAGACGTACTCCGCCAATCCCTCGCGTCCGATCCAAAGGGTCAAGATCCCGTTCGTTCCCTCCCAAATGACATTGATCAAGGCATCTCGGACCATGCGTTCGATCGGCGCCGGCACGTCCCCATGGAGCCGAAGCGATTCCGGCGTTTCGAACCCCCGTCCGCCATAAATGCGGAAGAGATCGAGCACCGATTCGAGCAGCCATTCGGTGGCGAGAATTTTGGCGGCTGCCGACTCAAGCCGCACATCGACCTTGGAGTCGGCCCAGGTCCCGGTGATGGTAACCAAGGCCTCCAACGCCAGGACACGCGAGGCTATACGGACGACCTTGGTCCCGATATCCGTGTGCTCACCGATCGGGCGATCATATTGGATGCGCTCGTGCGCTCGTTGTCGAGCCAGCCATAGACACTGCTTCAAATTGCCCAAGCAGGCGGCGGGCAGGGTCAGCCGGCCTACGGTCAAGCTTTCCAGAGCGCGTCGTAATCCCTCTCCCTCTTCTCCCAACCGGTCGGCCACCGGCACGAAGACCTCGTTAAGTTGTACGGCGCCGTTGTAGATCCCGCGGACACCCATATAGTGGAGGCGCGTGCAGCGACATCCCGGTGTCTGGGTATCGACGACAAAGGCGCCGAACCGCCGCTCCGGCTTAGGGTGGGCGATCTCCCCCGGCTCCTGTACGATTTGCGCAATCACCACCAGAAGCGACGCCAAGAACTCGTTGTCCCGGCGGGGTGCATTCGTCGTATACAATTTTTCGCCGGTGAGCCGATAGCCCACGAGGACGCCGTGTTCGCGCACCGGGATGGCATAGGTTCGGAGATCCCAAATATCGCAGCCGGCACCCTTTTCCGTGAGTGCAAAGCCGGAAATATCGCCACGCGCCAGGCGCGGCAACAATCGTTGCTGTTGCTCAAGATTTCCGATGAGCTTGACCGGTTCCGCCACGCCGATCGAATTATGCGCCGAAATCAGGACCGTGGTCGCAGCATCATGGCTTCCGAGCAGCGTCGCCACACGGTGGTACTCTGACTGGGTAAAACCGAGCCCTCCATAGATCGTGGGAATCTTCAGGCCGAAGGCGCCGATGTCTTTGAGTGCCGTCAACACATCCTCGCCGAGATCTCCCTCTCGGTCGATGATTTCCGGGTTCACTTTCTCGATCAGTAGGAGGCGCAAATGTTCAAGAAAGTCCTTTGCTGCTTCGCTGGCCTGGGGGATCGTCTGTGATCGGAAGAGATCGCGGCGCACGACCCCCTCGAACAGGCCTGCCAGAAAACCCGAATAGGGAGTCCAATCCCGCGAGGCTTCCGCTACCGCCAGGGATCCCTGGAGGAAGGGTTTCTTCCGCCCCATCGTCATCGTGAGCCCCACCATTTCGCCTGGTACCAAGCCGCGCCAGCCTGTCCAATTCCCATAGGAGCGCCCTTCTTGATCGGAGGCTTTGAGAGAGCGGAAGTAGCAATGATCTGATCGAGTTGCACCAGACGTGATGTGACGCGCTCCTCAAATTCAGCCTGGACAATCGCGATTCCGTGGCGCGAAAACTGCCCCCGCAGGTCATGGTACCGGTCGCGCGCCAGCGTCACAACCGACAGGTATCCGGCTCGCAGGAGGTGCACGCGGTCTTGATAGCTCAGAAAACTCCGTTCAAACAAGAGTGCATCGTTGATACCCGGTGTGATCACCAGCAGCTCTTTGTCCGGATGGTTTTGCTGGAACAGGGTCAGCGCCTGTGAAATACGAGCGTCGAGATTAATGCGGCCGGCCTGCTCGCCGACGGTCAAGAAACCCTTGTCGCGAAGGCGAGACGGACGTTTGGTTCTTGCTGAGTCAAGCCATGACGAAACGGGGGGTTGAATGCGAGCCATCGGATTGATCATCACCATGAAATCCACCTGTTTGGCGATGGCCAGATCGAAAAATGCGGGTCGCCCGATGCCCGCGTCCACATAATCGCGCCCCTCAATACGCACCGGACAGAAATAGATCGGCGCGGCGGAGGAGGCGGTCACGGCCTGCGCGATGGAGATATCCCGCCAGACTTCTTCGCCGAAGATCACGCTTTCCCCGGATTCCAAATCAATGGCCGGGATATAAAGATCTTTGCGCAGGTCGGCAAAGCGGAGCCCCAGCCCTTTGGCTGTAAATGTTTTCTCCAGGTATTTCGCAAAAGGCTCCAATCGGTAAATGCCGCTGGGAAGTGAGTCCTGAGCTTTGTCCAGTAAATCAATGAGCGTCATTTCCTGATAATTGCGCGTATAGAGCCGCACCAGAGGGATCAGTTGCTTCGTGGCACGCCAGATTGTCTTTACGCCTTCCCCGATGGCCGGACTGAAAATATCCCGGTGGTCAAAGTAGTAGGGACGTTTTCCGGACAAATTGGTTTCGAGAATTTCTTCCGGCCGGACCCCTTGCGCGAGCAGGGCGGCCACAGCTGAGCCGGCGCTCACGCCGACATACATGTCAAAATCGTTGCTGGTGAACGACTCACCGAGGAAATCGTCCAGACCTGTCAAGGCGCCGACTTCGAAGAGATAGCCCGTGAAGCCGCCTCCCGCTAGGGCCAAGGCCAATTTTGTCGAACGTTGAGCCGGCATAATCCCTTCCCGTTGTCTCCTTAACAACCGCTAATGGTTCTTGAACCGAGGCTGTCGTTTCTCCAAGAAAGCCGACACTCCTTCTTTTCGATCGTCGGTATCGCACAATTCACCGAACAGACGGGCCTCCAGAACCAAGCCGTCGGAAAGGTCAAGCGTCATGCCTTCACGGATGGCTCGAAGCGACGCACGGAGCGCCACCCGGCTTTTTACGGCCATTTTATGCGCCAACCCCTGTGCCTGGCGCAGAAGATCATCCGCGGATACTACGCGGGACACCAAACCCAGACTCATGGCTTCCTGGGCTGAGACCGGCTCACCCGTCAGAATCAATTCCATGGCCTTGGGTTGGCCGATGAGTCGGGGAAGGCGTTGAGTGCCGCCGAATCCCGGCATGATGCCGAGGTTGATTTCCGGCAGGCCGAGTCTGGCGCCTTCCGCCGCGAAGCGGATATGACAGCACAGAGCCAATTCCAAACCTCCTCCCAAGCAGGCGCCATTGATCGCGGCGATGACCGGTTTTTCAAAAGCCTCAATCTTGTTCAAAATCATTTGTCCGTGACGTGCGAGTGCTTCGCCCTCTGTTGAAGAGGGAATGGAGGCCAGCACTCGAATATCGGCTCCCGCAACGAAGTATCGGCCGGCTCCCGTGAGCACCACCGCCTTGACGGCGTCATCCTTCGCGAGCGAGTCGAACGCGCCGTCCAACTCTGTAAGCAGTTCGGGGGTGAGGACATTGACGGGTGGATGATTGAGCGTCACGAGGGCGACACCTTCTTCAATCTGGCAACCATGCATGGCACCCGTCTCAGTAGTCATCTGCTCCTCCTTCGGACAGGACTAAAATTGTCAATAGGTGAAGAACCCCCGTCCGGCAATTCGCCCGGTGAAGCCGGCATCCACCATCCTGCGCAGCATCGGTGCCGGCCAAAAGCGCGGTCCGAGCGTTTGAGCGAAGTCCTCAAGCTCGTGCAGGACCTGATCGATCCCCAGCTGATCCGCGAAATGCAGCGGCCCCTCTTTGTCTTTGGGATAGCCGATCCCTGCCACCATCGCCAGATCGATGTCGCCGGCTGAAGCCACGCCTTCCTGAAGTGCCGTGACAGCTTCGTTTGTCATCGCCGAGAGGAGCCGCGAGCGACTCCATCGCGTCACTCCTTGGTCGGTGTTCGGCCTCACCGCCTGGAGAAGGTGTTCCATTTCCTGATCGCGACCTCCTTCTTCACCGACATAGTCATAGAAGCCATGGCCGCATTTGACACCTATACGACCGGCCTTGAGCATAGCTTCAAGCAAGGGAGCCGGTGTCATGCGGGGCCCGTAACTGCGGTACAGAATGCGGGCGACCTCGTACGAGATATCGAGACCCACCGCATCCAGAAGAGCCAGTGGTCCGACCGGCATGCCGAATGACACCATCTCCTGATCGATTTCCTGCAGCGTGGCGGCTCCTTCCTGTAGAGCACGAACCGCTTCGTTCACATAGGCCATCAGTACACGGTTGACTAAGAAACCGGCGCACTCCTTCACCACGATTGGCAGTTTCCCGATGCTTTCCGTAAAACCCACCGCATCGTCGAGCGTCTGAGTGGCAGTCGCGAGTCCCGGCACCACCTCTACGAGCCGCATCACATAGGCTGGGTTGAAAAAGTGGAGGCCGAGCACCTTATCCGGCCTTGTCGTGGAGGCACCAAGAGCCGAGATGGAGAGAGCCGACGTGTTACTGGCCAAGATTGTGCTTCGTGGGCAAATCTGATCCAACTCATGAAAGACCTGTGCCTTGAGCTTGGCATCCTCCGATACCGCCTCGATCACAAGATCGACCTCCTTGAGGTCGTCCAGACCGGCCGAGCCGGTCACGAGCAACATCTTCTCCACGAGTTGCTCCGCGGTCATTTTCCCTTTGTCGACTCGTGACTGGTAAATCGCTCGGACCGATTCGAGACCTCGTTTCACCAAGGCTTCATTGATATCGGCCAATACGACCGGTAGTCCGGCATAACTCATCACTTCCGCGATTTGGGCTCCCATCATCCCCGCACCGACGACTCCGACTTTATAGATGTACATGTGGCGCTCCTTTAACGAGCGTGCCGTTCATATCTGTTCCAGTACCATTGCCGCTCCCTGTCCGCCGCCGATGCACAGAGCGACCGCCCCCAGCGCAGCGCCGCGTCGTCGCATTTCATGCAAAACTGTAATGACAAGACGTGTGCCCGTCATTCCGACAGGATGGCCCAGGGCGATGGCACCGCCGTTGACGTTGACGAGTTCTCGTTTGAGTCCCAGCAGTCGTTCGACGGCAAGATACTGAGCGGCAAACGCCTCGTTCACTTCGATCAGCTCGAGATCGGTCAAACTCAGGCCTGTCCGTTTGAGTGCTGCTGGGAGCGCTTCTACCGGACCGACCCCCATGCGTGCCGGGTCCACTCCCACGAAGGCATAACTTTTCACACGGCCGAGCGGATGCATCCCAAGATCCTTCGCTCGTTCGGCCGACATGACGATGGCAGCGGCAGCCCCGTCGTTGAGCGGGCAGCTGTTCCCTGCGGTGACGGTGCCGCCCTCTTTGAAGAGGGGTGGATAGAGGGCCAGCTGAGGTTCGGTCAGACCGATGTTTGGACCTTCATCTTGTGTCACCACGAGCGGAGGAACTTCGCGTCCGGCCACTGATTTCGAGATGGTGACGGGCACGAGCTCCTCTTTTAGCCGGCCTTCCCTCATGGCTTTAAACGCGCGGCGATGACTTTCTACTGTAAACCGGTCCTGTTCCGCACGACCGATTCCAAACTCCTCCGCCAACGTTTCCGCGGTCCGGCCCATGAGCTGGCCGCAGACTGGGTCCGTCAATCCCTCCCAGATACTGTCGATGAATTCGGCGTGGCGCAGCCGCTTGCCCCAGCGCATGTCCCGAGAGAGATAGGGGGCGCGGCTCATATTCTCGACGCCGCCCACGATTTGCACATCGGCATCCTGACTTTGGAGATTCTGGTAGGCGTTCACAAACGGCTGAAGACCCGATGAGCAATTGCGTTGAACCGTATAGGCTGGAGTTTTGATGGGGAGTCCGGCCTGGAGGGCGATGACGCGGGCGATGTTATACGCATCACTCGGTTGCCCCACACAACCGATGATCACTTCTTCGATCACCGTCGGATCGATGCCGGTTTTCGCAATGACCTCGCGTACCGCCAGTTCTCCGAGCTTCTGTGCCGGCAAATCTTTTAGCACTCCGCCGTAATTCCCGATCGGAGTCCGGACGCCGGTTACGATCACGAGATCTTTCATGGGCTCCCCCTCACACCGCTTGATGTTCAACTGTTTCGGCACTGCGCGAGCGAACCGCTTCTTCGCGCATCGTCCGACGCAGAACTTTACCGATGATTGTCCGAGGCAATTCCTCCCGAAATTCAACGGCCGACGGGATCTTGTACCGTGCGAGTTGTCCGGTGCAGTGCTGAATCAATTCCTGTTTCGTGACGAGTGACCCGGGTTTCGTCACGATGTACGCTTCAATGAGTTCACCGTAGATATGATCTGCGACCCCCACGACGGCTGCCTCGGAAACGTCCGGGTGTTGGAGTAACACCTCTTCAACTTCTCGCGGATAGACCGTTTCACCATGGGATTTGATGATGTCCTTCTTGCGATCGACGAAAAAGAAGTAGCCGTCGTCGTTCCTGCGCACGAGGTCGCCGGTAAAGAGCCAGCTGTCCCGCAAAACAGCCTGCGTCTCCTCTTCCTTATTCCAGTAGCCCTGCATGATCTGGGGACCCCGCACGATCAATTCACCTGTTTCACCAATGGGAACATCATGCAGCCCATTGTCCGCGTCGACCACACGTGCCTCCGTGTCGGGGAAGGGAAGCCCCATAGCTCCGTGTGGATGCTCCATGTGTAGGGGATTGCAGTGAGTGGTCGGTCCTGCTTCGGTCAGCCCATATCCTTCCGCGATCCTCACTCCGGTCGTCCGCTCAAACTCCTTTTGCACATCCGCCGGCAGCGGGCTGGCACCGCTCAGGCAGACCCGCAGAGAACGTAAATTGTAGCGTTCGATGTGGGACACTTCGTTGATCTTCGCGAACATCATCGGGACGCCCGAGAAGACGGTGACGCGATGATTGTGGATCGCTTTTACCACCTCGTCGGGGTGAAAACGCGGAAGGAGCACGATCGGGCATCCGGTCGCGACGGCCAAGTTTTGACAGGTGCTTTGGCCGTAACAGTGGAAGAAGGGAATCGCCCCCAGAAATAATTCCCCGCCGTCTCGAAAATGCGGATCCCAGGCGCGTCCTTGGAGTGTGTTCACGACCACGTTCCGATGGGTCAACATCACGCCCTTCGGTATGCCGGTTGTCCCGCCTGTGTATTGGAGTTGCGCTAGGTCGTCCGGAGCGACCATCGGTAAGTCGGAGATCTGGTCCCCATTTGCATTGGGAGTCGAGTTAATCAGATCGACGAAGTCATAGATCGATGGTCCGGTTGGAGTGGAAATCCATCGCTTGGCCAGTCGAGCCTTGAGGGGATACAGGAACTTTTTCAACGGCGGGAGAAAGTCACGAATACTCGTCATGATGATCTGCTTGGGGAAGGTGGTTGCCGTCTGGACGGTCCGGATGCGTGGGTAGAACAGGTCAAGGGCGACAATGGTGCTGCTTCCGGAATCCACCAATTGCGTTTGGATTTCTCGTTCTACGTAGAGCGGATTGGTGGGAACGACGATGGCTCCGGCCTTCATGATGCCGTAGTACGCGATGACCGATTGTGGAATGTTCGGGAGCATGAGTGCGACCCGATCACCGCGCTTGACTCCCAGTCTGTGAAGAGCGACTGCCAGGCGAGTCGTCAAGTCATCGAGATCGCGATAGGAAAGGCGGGCGCCGTAGAAGAGCAGTGCGGGAGAATCTGGAGCGCGTGCGGCTGAATGGCGCAGGAGGTCCGGTACAGTCCATTCAGGATAATCGACGTGAGCGGGAACACCGGCATCATACCGACTGATCCAGGGCTGTTGCATATGACCCTCTCGCCCGCTTGCGGCAGGAATGGAGCGCTATCGCTCGCCAGTGGTTATTGGGAGGCCGCTGCATTCATTTCATGTCGTGCGGACCGGCCAACGTCGGTAGGACGGTGGCTCTCAAGTCCCATCCAAAATCCCTCCAGATAGTCTAGGACGGACGTCACGCCAAGCCGAAAGTCTTCTTGCTGGTGAAACGACAGTGTTGTCGAGCCAACGCCGTCGTCCATGACTTGAACGGCGTGTTTCATCGCCTCCTCATGACTCTGCTCCAGTTCCCGGTGAAACGTGAAATACGTCAGGTCCATGTGCGGGTGGCGAATAGCTCTGAGATGGACGAGACCGGGGATCAGGTAATCCCACATCGTGATGGCCATGTTCTCAAGTCCAAAGGACGCTCCCAAGGCCTTGGCGTGATTGCCGTCACTATAGAGCCGTTCCATTCCCTCTATGTAGGCGCGGGTTGAAGGCAGCATCGGTCGGGTCATGGCTTCGTGTATGTCGATACCCACGGATCGCAAAAATCTTCGATAGAGGAGTTCATGCCGATGATCGGCTTGTCCGTCGCCCAACTCGGAGTACAGGACCTTGGTCAGTTCATCGGCTACCCGTTCATCTTCGGTATTTACCAACTGGGATATCAGGATGCGGGGGAAAAACCGGGAAAAGTTGTAGAACTCGAGTGCGAACTCCTTGAGGTCCAAATCGGTAAGATCTCCTACTCTGAAGCGATCCAAGTAGGAGTTGTTGATGGCACCATGCTCGAGCACCAGTCGTCTCATTTTCTGATGAAACGTCATGGGTACCTCCGAATGTTCTGGTGATGAGTGTAGTTAATGATATATATGTTATATCACAGTGGCAATAGACTAATGAGCGTTAATATTACGTCCAATCAATATCATGCCGAGCTATTTTAAAACATTTGGCAGCGGAACATCTTGTAATAAGTTTTGAACAATAGTATTATCGCATCATGTAATACGAAAATGTAATTTACGCAAGGGTCCCTCGTGCCAAGACGATGGGGAGGCGCCATGGAACAGGCCACCGGTTTTGATCATGTGACTCTCTGTGTCGACAATCTTGAAGCTGCGGAATTCCTGTTCGCCAAGATCTTGGGTTTTGAAGTGATCTGGTCTGCCAGAGATGTCGGAAGCAACACCTCATCGATGGATACTATCGTCGTACAGCGTGGAACCGCCAAGATCGCCCTCATGCAGGGCCGCGACAAAACGGGAAAGTCTCAAATCAACGAATTCATAGAACGGTATGGACCGGGCGTGCAGCATGTGGCTCTCGAAGTCGATGATATCGAAGCGGTGTGCCGAGAGTGGGAGGCGCATGGCGTCAAGTTCAGCGGACCGGTCAAAGAGGGGCGGGATGGGTTTGGACCGCTTAAGCAACGCTTCACCTATCCTCTCTTTCCGCACAGTGGGTTGTTCTTCGAATTGACCCAGCGGCAGCATGGTGACGTGGCGGCGAGGACGTTCGTCAGAAGCACGGTGGAGTCACTGTACAAGGATATCGAACGAGATCAAACGTCCGGGATCGAGAGGACGATCATTGATTACGACTCATCGTCGCCGTCAGGGCAAAAGGAACCGCTGAAAAAGGCGTCCTAACCGAGCGATCCACTCCTGCGGGAGCCGGTCATGTATCTCAAGCGGAGAGGAAAAGTTCCCAACCAGGCCCATGTCGGAATTCCCGAAGGGCTGTATGAAGAAGAACATGGCCGAAACGGTTTCGTGGGCTCGGTTTCTCATCTCTACCGAACACATCCACCGACAGCCTGGATCGCTATCGACGGGAAGCTGAGGCCGAGGGCCTTTGCCTGTACGCAGATCCCCAAGACCGCATTCTCCGATACCACGCAATCAGTATTGATGATGCAAAGCCAGGATGTACATCTCCACATGTCCTGGCGACGAGAGACCATGCCCTGTTTCGTGCGCAATGCGGACGGAGATGAAGTCCATTTCGTGCATCTGGGGAGAGGCAGGTTTGAGACGGATTATGGCGTTCTTTCCTACGAGCCGGGCGATTACGTGGTGATTCCTAAAGGTACGACCTATCGAATTCATGTCGATACGGACCCTTCTTTTTCGCTGATTATGGAGACCCCGATTCCTATGGTCATGCCGGATCGAGGTCCCCTCGGACAACATGCGTTGTTCGATAAAGGCGTGTTGCTTGCTCCTGAGTTGGAGCCGGTAGAACCGGCAGAAACCGGATTCCAAACATGGGAGGTCCACATCAAGCGTCAAGGTGAATGGACGGGAGTGACCTATCCCTTCTATCCCATGGACGTCGTCGGGTGGAAAGGAGATCTCTGGGTTGCGAAGCTGAACGTGAGGGACTTCCGGCCGGTCGTCAGTCCCCGCTATCATCTGCCGCCGAGCGTCCATCAGACATTCCAAGCCGGAGGGTGCCTCATTTCCACTTTTGCTCCGAGGCCGTTGGAAAGTGATCCGGAGGCCTTGCGCGTGCCCTTTTATCATCGAAATACGGACTATGATGAAGTGCTGTTCTATCATGATGGGGAATTCTTCAGCCGCGCCGGGATTCAAGCGGGGATGCTCACGCTACACCCGCAGGGTATCCACCATGGACCGCACCCGCAGGCGGTCCAAGCCGGCAAGACGAAGATGTACACCACCGAAGTGGCGGTGATGATCGAATCCAAGACTCCCTTCACGGTCCAACCGGAGATGGAGCCGGTGGAGATCAAAGACTACGCATTGAGCTGGAGCCGTCGATGAAGCTCGTCAGTTTTCGAGTCAACACTTCCCTCGGTACATTCACAAGGGTTGGAGCGATACACGACCAACGAATAGTGGATGTGAATATGGCCTACGCCCGTTGGTTGGCGGATCAACAGGAAGCACAACCACGCCGACTAGCCGACGCGCAAGTTCCACCGACCATGCTGGAGTTCCTCGAAGGAGGATCTTCCACGCTGGCTGCGGCCCGTCGAGCGAAAGATTATGTGACCTCACTTCCCGCAGCAGTCAACGGTCCGTCCGGTGAGACGCTCATCTATTCGTCCGCCGAGGTGCAACTCGCTGCTCCTCTCCCCAATCCACCATCGCTCCGGGATTTTATCGCGTTTGAAGATCATATCGCCGCGACATCCAAGAAGCGAGGCCAGCCGATCCCGCCGGAGTGGTACAAGGTTCCCGTGTACTACAAAGGGAATCATCGCACGATCATCGGGCCGGACGAGCCTCTTCCCTGGCCGTTAGATACGGCCAAGTTAGATTATGAGCTGGAACTTGCGTGCGTGATCGGGCGACAGGGTCGTGACATCCCTGAACGACACGCGGAGGATTACATCGCCGGTTACACGATCATGAACGATTTCAGCGCGAGGGATATTCAATTTCAAGAAATGGCCTGTCGGCTGGGCCCGGCGAAAGGCAAGGATTTCGCGACGGCGATGGGCCCTTGTCTCATAACCTCGGATGAGATTGCGGACCTCGGTGCTTTGATGATGATCGCCAGGGTCAACGGAGAGGAATGGTCGCGAGGGCGATTTGGGACGATCCATTGGTCATTCCCCCAAATGATCGCCCATGTGTCGCGGGGAGAAGCAATCTATCCCGGAGATGTCTTCGGTTCGGGAACGGTGGGAAGAGGATGCGGTTTGGAGATGGACCGTTACTTGAAGCCCGGCGACGTGGTGGAGTTGGAAATCCAGCCCATCGGCGTGCTGAGGACTCAAGTGGTGAGCGCAACGCAGGGGGGTGAGGATGTCGGTCGGCACGGGTGAGCGGGTTCTCGTGGACACAGTGGCGCGGCATCAAGCGCTCTATGAAGGGTCGGAGATCGACGCAATGCTGAGAAGCATTGTCCGTGCCGGCTCGCACACCGATCTGACGGAGAAGGACGTTCTGCGGATTCTCCGTACGTCCCGATCCGTCTTCTTCGATACCCACGTGGAAGTCGTGTCGGGTCATCATACGGCGACATATTTGCGCTTCGAATCTATCGCCCATTTTCCGGACCTGATCCGGCAGATTGCGAGAGATATGGCCGGCTGGATCAGACGGACGTTTGAACGCAATCCGATCATGGGTCTCGTGGCGACCAGTTCTGTCGCGAAGCAACTCGCGGAAGAGATTTCGAGTGAGCTTCGAGTCTCCATGCGATGGGAGACGGTCTTGACGCCGTACAGTTGCGAGACAGGACGGATCGGAACGGACATCGCGGTCGGAGCCATCAAAGCCGGTGAACGGTTCGTGGCGCTCAACGATGTCACCACGCGTGGCAATTGTGTCAGCAAACTCGGCAAAGTCATCACCGACCATGGAGGGATGCCGGCGGGAATGATGGTCTTTGCCCGTCGCGACAGCGGTCAGTTTCCGTTGGTGAACCAATTACTCGCCCAATATCCGTTCTACTACACGACGGATCTCGACATGCCGCAATGGGAGCCGGCGCACTGTCCGCTGTGCCGAGCAGGCAAACCCTTGCTGCTCTGGAAGGACATGCCGGCTCTGTAAGTCGGCGACCCGGAGGTTGTCATGGATGTTTCCGTCATTGCCAAGGAGATCAAGCGGGACGATCTACTCCACATGTACTATTACCTGAAGCTCACTCGGGCGCTGGAAGACAGGATCACGGCGCTCTACCGGCAGGGACGTATCGTCGGTGGAGTCTATACCAGTCATGGAATGGAAGCGATCGCCGTCGGGTATGCTTCGGCGCTTGAGCGCGACGATATCATCGCGCCGTTCCATCGAGACATGGGGGCCTTCCTCATTCGAGGCTTCACGACCGGCGAGATTCTCGCGCAATATCTCGGCAAGAGGACCGGCCCGACCAAAGGAAAAGACGGCAATGTCCACATGGGAGATCTCAAGCGCGGTGTCTTCGGATTCGTCAGCCATCTGGCGGATAACATGCCGGTGGCTGCCGGAGCGGCGCTCGCCTTCAAGATCAGAGAGGAGCCTCGCGTAGTCTTTGCGGGAACCGGCGACGGTGGGACGAGCAGAGGCGATTTCCACGAAGCCATGAATTTTGCCGCGGTGCGGAAGCTCCCAGTCGTCTTCTTCTGCAACAATAACCAATATGCTTACTCGACGCCGCTTCGTCTTCAAATGGCGATTCCGAATGTCGTCGATCGAGCGAAGGCGTACGCCATGCCGGGTGAAATTGTGGACGGCAACGATGTGGCGGCGGTCCATCTGGCGGCAAAACGGGCGATTGCCGGCGCTCGCGCAGGGGTAGGGCCGACTTTCCTCGAGTTTAAAACGATGCGGATGCACGGCCATTCCGAACATGATCCGGCTACATACGTCCCGCGCGAGGTGTTGGAAGAATGGAAGAAGAAAGATCCGATCGTAAAAGCCGAGCGGTTGCTCAAGGAACTCGGCTATGGCGATAACGCCTCTTTCCAAGAAGTCACCGCACGCGCGAAGAGCGAAGTCGAGGCCGGTGTGGAATTCGCGGAACAGAGCCCGCTGCCTGAAGGACCGGAGGTGTTGGAAGGCGTGTTTGCAGACAAGGCCGACAGTCATTAGCGATCGGTGTTGGTCCAGGAAGGAGCCCTGCTTATGACGACCATGGCTCAAGCGACGGAGGATGTCAGTTACCTCGAGGCGATCTCACAGGCTTTGGACGAAGAAATGGCCCGTGATGAACGGGTGTTTGTAATGGGCGAGGATGTCGGCACGTACGGGGGCGCCTTCAAGATTACCGAAGGGTTTCTCCAAAAGTACGGCGAATGGCGGGTACTCGATACGCCGCTTTCGGAATCCGGAATTGTCGGGGCGGCGATCGGTGCAGCCATGATGGGGCTGCGTCCGGTCGTAGAGATGCAATTCGCAGATTTTATTTCCTGCGCCTTCGACCAGATTACCGAGGTGGCGGCCAAAAATCACTACCGATGGGGAGCCGCGGTGCCCATGGTCATCCGCGCGCCGTTCGGCGGGGGGGTGCACGGCGGGCCGTTCCATTCTGAATGTCCCGAAGGCTGGTTTTTCCATTCTCCGGGACTCAAGTTGGTCGCCCCGTCCACGCCGTACGACGCCAAGGGGCTCCTCAAAGCGGCGATTCGCGACCCCAACCCGGTGATTTACTTTGAGCATAAATTTCTCTACCGACGTATCAAGTCTGCATTGCCTACAGAAGACTTCGTTGTGCCGATCGGAAAGGCCGATATAAAGCGGGCGGGGAACAATATTTCGGTCATCACGTACGGCGCGATGGTACATCTCGCACTCGAAGCGGCTCAGACGTTGGCCCAGGAAGGGATCGATCTCGAAGTCGTCGACTTACGCACATTGATGCCGCTCGACAAGGAGACTATCTTTGCGTCGGTGCGAAAAACCAGCAAAGCCATTCTTCTGCATGAAGACAATAAGACCGGCGGTATCGGAGCCGAGGTCGCGGCGCTGTTGGCTGAAGACTGTTTCGATTGCTTGGACGGGCCGATCGTACGTATCGCACCGCCGGATACGCCCGTGCCGTTCAGCACGCCGTTGGAAGAATTCTTTCTTCCGAAGCCGAGCGATATTATCGCCGCTGCAAGGAAACTGGCAGCCTATTAGAAAGGTTGAGGTCGAGGGTTAAGGATGAGCGTGAAAATTTTGACTGCACTTAACCTCAGCCTCAGCCTTAACCTGGTTTGAACGATGTCTACCGACATCATCATGCCGCAGCTTGGAGAAAGCATCGCAGAGGGGACGGTCGTCAAATGGCTTGTCCCGGTCGGAGGGACGATTCAAAAGGACGAGTCCCTCTTGGAAGTGGAAACCGAAAAGGTGACATTGGAAATTCCCTCGCCTACCACCGGCTTGTTGAAGGAGGTCATCGTTCATGAGGGTGAGACGGTTCCTGTCGGCACCTTGCTGGCGCACATCGAGAGTGTTCCATCTTCGGAAGTCATTAACCGGGTCGGCGGGGTGGTCCTTCGGCCTATGGAACCGTCTTCGACAGGTGAACAACATCATTCTCCGGCCGTCCGGCAGATGGCAAAGGAGCATGGAATCGATCTCTCGCAGGTGAAGGGGACAGGGGTGGGCGGTCGGGTGACCAAAAAGGATGTTCTCGATTTTATCGCTCAGAGTGATGCTCGGCCCAAGGTTGCCGCCACAGTCAGCGAGTCTTCCATGGGCGAAGACTTTCTTCCCTTCACGCAGATGCGTAAGACCATCGCGGACCGGATGGTCAAAAGCAAACAAACGTCGGCCCATGTCTCCACCTTTTTTGAAGCCGATTTTTCGGGCATCGCCACGTTCCGAGAGGGTCGAAACCTGACCTATCTCCCCTTTGTGATTCGCGCTACGGCGCGAGCTCTTCGCGATATGCCGATCGTGAACTCGTCATGGGGAGAACAGGGAATAGCGGTCAAGAAAGATATCCACATCGGAATCGCCACGGCACTCGAAGACGGACTCTTGGTGCCGGTGGTGCGATATGCCGATCGAAAAGGACTGACACAGTTGGCAAAAGAAATTGCGGATCGTGCGGAACGAGCCAGGTCCAAGAAGTTGAACCCCGAAGAGGTTCAAGGAGGAACGTTCACGATCACGAATCATGGGGGATTCGGCAGCTTATTCAGCACCCCGATCATTCATCAGCCGCAAATCGCCATTCTGGGCGTCGGCGCGATTCAGAAACGAGCCATCGTTATGAACGATGCGATTGCGATTCGTCCGATGGGCTACCTCAGCTTGTCGTTCGACCACCGGGTTATCGATGGGGCGACGGCGGATCAGTTCATGGCAAAGGTGAAACACTATCTCGAACAAAGTCAGTGGGAGCAGATCTTGTGAACCGGACAGCATGTGCAGTCATCGTCAGCGCCGTACGGACCCCGATGGGCAGTTTCAACGGCGTGTTCAGCCAGGTGCCGGCGACAAAATTGGGTAGTCTCGCCATCGCCGAAGCGTTGAAGCGGATTCACCTGCCCCCGGATCGTGTGGACCAAGTCTACATGGGCTGTGTCCTCAGCGCCGGTCTAGGGCAGGCCCCGGCCAGGCAGGCATCCATCGAAGCAGGAATTCCTCACTCAATCGGGGCCACCACGGTGAACAAGGTCTGTGGATCGAGCATCCAAACGGTGATCATGGCGACCCAAGCTATTGGACTCGGAGAAGCGAACATCGTCGTGGCAGGTGGGATGGAAAACATGACCCGCGCGCCATATTTGTTGGAAAAAGCTCGACAGGGCTATCGACTGGGACATGCGGAATTGGTCGATAGCCTCGTCAAAGACGGACTGTGGGACGTCTACAATAAGTTTCACATGGGAAACGGCGGTGAACTGTGTGCGGCCAAGTATCGGTTGACGAGAAAAGAACTGGATGATTTCGCGTTTGAGAGCTATCGGCGCGCTCGTGAGGCGATTGCGACGGGAATTTTTAAACGGGAGATTGCGCCGGTCGAGGTGCCGCAACGCAAAGGTCCGGCTGTGACGATCATGGAAGACGAGGAGCCGAATCGAGTCGATCTGAACAGAATGCGTGAGCTCAAGCCTGTCTTCCAGGACGACGGCGTTCTGACGGTGGGCAATTCCCCTTCCTGCAATGATGGGGCGGCTGCGTTGGTTGTCATGGCGGAGACGGAAGCGGCACGCCTCGGGCTTATCCCGATGGCGCGCATCGTCGGCTACGCCGGAGCAGCGCTGGCGCCGGAATGGTTTACGATCGCGCCGATCGAGGCGATCAAGCGGGTGCTCACAAAAACGGGCTTCACGATCGGTGATATCGATTTGTTCGAAATCAACGAGGCGTTTTCAGCCGTCTCCCTGGCGATCAACCGTGAATTGGGACTCGACGAGAAAAAGGTCAATGTGAATGGCGGAGCGGTTGCGCTCGGGCATCCCATCGGGGCAACCGGCGCGCGCTTGCTCACCACTTTGGTTCACGCTATGGCGGCGCGTGGAGCCAGGCGGGGATTGGCCGGCCTCTGCATCGGAGGAGGAGAAGCGTTGGCGATGATCGTAGAACGGGAATAGCGCGAATGGCGAGACATGCGAGATAAGCGTGATGCGGAGGAGGCCAAGCTGATCCATTTCACGCCTTTCGCGCGCGTCTCGCTTTTCGCGCCGGCGATGACATGACGCTCGAGGATATCAAAACAATCGGGATTGTCGGTGCCGGCCAGATGGGTCGCGGCATCAGCCAGGTGTGCGCTACCGTCGGCTATGAGGTTCTCCTGATAGATGTCGCCGAGCCGCCATTGACGGAAGCCGTTTCCAAGATCCGTGTCGGACTGCAACGGGCGGTTGAACGAGGGAGTCTTACCGATCAGCAAGCCGGAGAGGTCTTGGCGCTCGTCCGTCCGTTGGGGCGGCTCGACCGTTTGCGGGACGTGCAGATGGTTATCGAAGCGGTTCCGGAAGACGTCGCGGTGAAGCAGGAACTCTTCGCCCAATTGAATCGAATCTGCATGCCTCAGGCGGTGCTCGCGAGCAACACTTCATCTATTTCAATCACGAAGTTGGGAGCCGCCTCCGGCAGGCCGGACCGCGTCGTGGGCTTGCATTTCATGAATCCTGCACCCGTGATGCGTCTTGTGGAAGTGGTTCGCGGGCTGGAAACATCCGAACGAACGACGCAGCTCGCCTTCGACCTGGCAAAGCGCTTGGGGAAAACGCCGGTCGTGGCGAAGGATGTACCGGGATTCATCGTGAACCGTGTGCTGATTCCCATGATCAATGAAGCGATTTTCGCATTGGAGGAAGGCGTAGCCTCTGCTGAAGATATCGATCTGGCGATGACTGCCGGCGCCAACCATCCCGTGGGGCCGCTGGCCCTTGCCGACCGCATCGGGTTGGATACCGTGCTGGCCATCTGCGAGGTCTTGCATCAAGACATAGGCGATCCCAAATTTCGGGCGTGCCCCTTACTCCGTCGGTATGTCGAAGCGGGGTGGTTGGGACGAAAGTGCGGCCAAGGATTCTATGTCTACGAAGGGAAGAACGAACGGCAGGAAGCGATAAGCCGTAAGTCCTGATCTTGGTCCCTGCTTCCTCAGCACGGTCTGGAGCAGATCGATGCAAGAACGTAAACCGAGATTCACCTCCCTCTCAGGATTCGACACCAACCGGGTGTATACCCACAACGATTTGAAGGACTGGTCGCCGGACGAGGAGCTGGGCGCGCCGGGTCAATTTCCGTACACGCGAGGAGTCTATCCGACTATGTATCGTGGCCGGCTCTGGACCATGCGACAGTTCGCCGGTTTCGGATCGTCGGAGGACACCAACCGTCGGTTCAAATATCTCCTTCAACATGGGCAAAACGGCCTGAGCGTCGCGTTTGACATGCCGACCTTGATGGGAATCGACGCGGATGCCCCACTCGCTCATGGAGAGATCGGTCACTGCGGCGTTTCGATCTCGTCGATCGACGATATGGAGCGGCTGTTCGAGGACATTCCGCTTGATCAGGTCACCACGTCGATGACGATCAACGGTCCGGCCGCCGTGATCTTCGCGATGTACCTCGCGGTCGCGGAGAGGCGCGGTATCCGCCTTGAGCGATTGGACGGCACATTGCAGAACGACATCCTGAAAGAATACATCGCGCAAAAAGAGTGGCTCTATCCCCCGGAACCCTCGCTCCGTTTGATTACCGATACCATCGCATACTGTTCCGAGCATGTTCCCAAATGGCATCCGATCAGCATCAGCGGATATCACATCCGGGAAGCCGGCTCGACCGCGGTCCAGGAATTGGCCTTTACCTTGTACGACGGCCTGACCTATGTGGAAGCGGCGGTCAAAGCCGGTCTTCCTGTGGACCGATTCGCTCCGCAGCTCTCGTTCTTTTTCAACGCGCACAATGACTTTTTTGAGGAGATCGCCAAGTTTCGCGCGGCTCGTCGGCTATGGGCCCGCGAAATGACGCGGCGGTATCGGCCCTGCGATCCTCGCTCGGCGCAGCTCCGTTGCCACGCACAGACCGCCGGCTGCTCTCTCACGGCACAACAGCCCATGAACAATGTCGTCCGCACGACACTCCAGGCTTTGGCCGCCGTCTTAGGCGGCGCGCAATCGCTCCATACCAATTCGATGGATGAAACGCTCGCGCTGCCGACCGAGGATGCGGTGAAACTGGCATTGCGCACGCAACAGATCATTGCGCATGAGAGCGAAGTCACCAATAGCGTCGATCCGCTCGGCGGCTCTTATTATGTCGAAACTCTCACGAATCGCCTCGAAGAGGCGGCACTGGATTATTTTCGTCGATTGGACGACATGGGCGGCATGGTCCAAGCGATCGAGCGAGGATTCCCGCAGCGTGAAATCCTTGACGCTTCGCAACGGTACCAGCGCGAATTGGAACGAAAAGAGCGGATCATCGTAGGTGTCAACGAGTATGTGGAATCGGCCGAACGTCCGATCCCGATCCTCAAAATAGGACATGAAGTCGAGGGCGAACAGGTGGCGCGTCTCTCGGACTTACGCAAATGTCGCGATTCCTTCAAGATGGCCGGGGCCGTCGAGGCGTTGCAGGAAGCAACCTCGTGCGGCGAGAACGTGATGCCGTATCTCATCGACGCGGTGAAGGCCAAGGCGACACTGGGCGAAATCTGTACGGCCTTGCAGGAAGTGTTGGGCACGTATCGGGAACCAGTCGTTCTGTAATGGAAGGAGTCACTGGTCATTGGCTAATAGTCAACCGAGAGGATCTTCTGAGGACGCATTGACGAATGACTAATGACCCATGACCATTGATTGGGTTTATGAAACTCGGGGCATTTGATATTTATCCCGTGAGCGACGGCCGGTTTCGGCTGGACGGTGGAGCCATGTTCGGCGTCGTGCCGAAAGTGTTGTGGGAGAAATGTTGTCCCGCCGATGAGTTCAACCGAATCTCGCTTAGCCTGACGGCTCTGCTGATCAAGGCGAACGACAAAAATATTTTGGTGGACACTGGACTGGGACCAAAGGAAGACGCGAAGTTTCAATACATGTTCGCCGTCGAGCGAACGCCGACGATACTGGAATCTCTCAAGCGGTTGGACCTGGGACCGGAGGACATTCATCTGGTGATCAATACGCATCTGCATTTTGACCATGCCGGTGGAAATACCATGCATGGGGAAGGTGGGCGTATCAGGCCGGTCTTTCCCAAGGCGCGTTACGCCGTTCAACGGGGTGAATTTGAAGATGCCGCCTGCGCCAATGAACGGACGAGAGCCAGCTACCGCCCGGACAATTTTACACCGATCGATTACATCAATCAGTGGGAATTCCTGTATGGCGATACGGAACTCGTCCCGGGCGTGACGGCGGTCGTCACTGCCGGCCATACACGCCACCATCAGAGCGTCAAGATCGAATCCGAAGGGCAGACGGCGTTTTTCCTTGGAGACCTAATTCCGACCGTATCGCATCTGCCGATTCCCTATATCATGGGCTACGATCTCTTTCCCCTTCAGACCCTGGAGACGAAACGATGGGTGTTGGACCGGGCGCTTGAAGAGCGATGGCTGCTGCTCTTCGAGCATGATCCCGTCGTGCAGGCGGGATATATTCGGAGGGATCGGGACGGCAAATATTTTCTGCGTGAGGTGACAGCATGGCAATAGCGAGCAGGCCCCTTCGGGTTCTGATCGGCAAAGTCGGACTCGACGGCCATGACCGAGGCGTAAAACTCATTGCGCGCGCACTACGAGACGCCGGAATGGAAATCATCTATACCGGGCTGCATCAGACGCCCGAACAGGTCGTCAATACGGCGATCCAAGAGGATGTGGATGCAATCGGTTTAAGCATCCTTTCAGGGGCGCACAATACGCTCTTTCGACGCGTCCTCGAACTTCTCAAAGAACGGGAAGCCGAAGACATTGTCTTGTTCGGCGGAGGAATCATTCCCGATGAAGATGCCACGGCGCTCACAGCGGACGGCGTCAAGGTTCTGTTCGGGCCAGGCAGGCCTATCCAGGAGATCGTGACGTTCGTGAAAGGGCTCAAACCACATGGCTGAGGGACCATGCGTACGTTGACGACTTCAGTGGTTGCCGCCTCCGACGAGTTCGCGTCGAACCATGCGCACTATGAGAGTGTGGTCGCGGACCTCCAGAAACATCTTGCCCTCGCTCGAGCCGGAGGGTCGGCGGAGGCAACCGCCCTTCATCGACAACGTGGCAAACTGACGGCCCGAGAGCGGATCGCGAAGTTGCTCGATCCGGATGCGCCTTGGCTCGAACTCAGTCCCTTGGCGGCATCCGGGATGTACGACGACCGGATCTCTGCTGCCGGGTTGGTTACAGGTATCGGTTATGTGGGAGGGCGTCCCTGTGTCATCGCCGCCAACGATGCGACGGTCAAGGGCGGGACCTACTTTCCCATGACGATCAAGAAGCATCTCCGGGCTCAAGAGATCGCTCTGGAAAATCGACTGCCCGCGATCTATCTCGTGGATTCAGGCGGCGTGTTTCTGCCCATGCAAGCCGATGTGTTCGCCGACAAAGAGCACTTCGGACGGATTTTCTTCAATCAGGCGCGCATGTCCGCCCTCGGGGTTCCGCAAATCGCCGTCGTCATGGGGATATGTACCGCGGGTGGCGCCTATGTGCCTGCCATGTGCGATGAGAATGTGATTGTCAAAGGAACCGGCACCATTTATCTGGCGGGGCCTCCGTTGGTCAAAGCGGCAACCGGCGAAGAAGTCACGTCCGAGGAACTCGGGGGCGCCGATCTCCACACAAGGCTCTCCGGCGTCAGTGATTATCTCGCAGACAACGACCATGAGGCGCTTGAGATTTGCCGATCGATCGTCGAGACACTGCCCCAACGGCCGGTCCTTCGCCGACCGGCGACGGTTGAAGAGCCGCGTTATCCAGCCGGCGAACTGTATGGGCTCATTCCGAACAATCCACGGCAGACGTTCGATGCAAGTGAAATTATCGCCCGCTTGGTGGACGGCAGCCGCTTTCACGAATTTAAGGCACGATATGGCCGGACACTGATATGCGGATTCGCCCGATGGATGGGGCATCAAGTCGGCATCGTCGCGAACAACGGCGTGCTCTTTTCCGAAGCCGCCTTGAAAGGCGCTCACTTCGTCCAACTCTGCGCCCAGCGGCGGCTCCCACTGGTGTTTCTCCAAAACATCACAGGATTCATGGTCGGTAAGGACTACGAGACGCGAGGGATCATCAAGGATGGAGCCAAGATGGTGCAAGCGGTGGCGACTGCCGATGTCCCGAAATTCACCATTATTATAGGCGCCTCTCACGGTGCCGGCAATTATGCCATGTGCGGGCGCGCGTATGCTCCGCGCTTTCTCTTTCTCTGGCCCAACGCGCGGACGTCCGTGATGGGAGCGCAACAAGCGGCCCAGGTTCTCTTGACGGTGAAACAGCAACAGAGAGCCCGCGACCAGGCATCGCTGTCGGAAGACGAGCGGCGAAGGGTCATCGACTCCATACGAGCCCAGTATGAGCGGGAGGGCAGCCCGTATTTCAGCACAGCTCGGCTCTGGGATGACGGGATCATCGATCCGGTGGATACACGGAAAATTCTCGGCCTGTGTCTTGACGTCGCCATGACGACGCCGATCCGCTCGTCGCACTTCCCTATTTTTCGCATGTGAGGTTCCAATGCAGACTTTTACCTCGATCCTCACTGAATCGGGTAAAGGGTATGCACGTGTGGTCCTGAATCGACCCGATCGACGGAACGCATTCGATGCTCGTATGGTTGAGGAACTGTACGAGACCTTTACAGCATTGGGCCAGGATCAGTCGGTGCGCGCCATCGTCTTGACCGGTAGCGGCCCCACATTTTGCGCCGGGGCGGACCTCCGCTGGATGGGGACGGACCGAATCGCGTCCGCAGCGGACGCGCGGCAGGACGCCGAGCGATTACTCGCGATGTTCCGGGCCATCGATGAGTGCCTCTGTCCCGTGATCGGATGCATCCAGGGAGCTGTCTATGGCGGAGGAGTCGGCTTAATTGCGGTGTGCGACATCGCTGTAGCCGCTTCGAGTGCAACATTCGCTTTCAGCGAGGTCCGCTTGGGGTTGGTCCCGGCTGTGATCGCGCCCTTTGTGCTTGCAAAGGTCGGGAACTCCTTTGTGCGGCGATTCTGTCTCACCGGCGAACCGTTTTCCGCATCGACCGCTCACGACAACGGTCTTATCCATGATGTAGTCGAACCGGCTGCGCTTGGCGCCCATGTCGCATCATTGGCTGAGCAGATGACTCATCTCGCTCCACAGGCCGTACGGGACACGAAAGCGCTGTTTCGCCGACTTCACCATTTGTCCCATGAAGAGCGCTGGAAGGTGTGTGTCGAAGGCAACGTTCGGGCTCGCCTCTCATCCGAGGCGCAGGAAGGGATTCGTGCCTTTCTCGAACGCCGAACACCGAATTGGGTTACGCCGACAACCGGAAACTAGAGGGCTGCCGTGGATCATCGCATGATGCGAGACAGTAACGGACCAACATCACATGCGCCTGTGATCCGGATTGTCGAGGTCGGTCCCCGAGACGGGCTGCAGAATGAATCGGACGTCGTTCCCACGTCAGTCAAGGTGTCATTCGTGAATGCCTTGTCCAGGAGCGGTGTGGCGGAGATCGAAGCAGGATCGTTCGTGTCGCCTCGCGCCATTCCGCAACTGGCGGATTCCGACGAGGTGTTTCGGAGGATCGATCGATTGCCCGGCGTTATTTATTCAGCGCTGGTGCCGAACGAACGAGGGTTGGAACGGGCAAGGGCGGCGGCGGTGAACAAGATTGCCGTCTTTACTGCGGCCTCCGATTCGTTCACACGGCGGAATATCAACTGCACAATCGATGAATCGATCGAACGGTTCAAGCCGGTCGTGTTCGACGCGAAACGCGGCGGCATGACCGTGCGAGGATATGTTTCTACCGTGACCCATTGTCCGTTCGAGGGTGCCGTCCTCCCCTCGCGGGTGCTGGACGTGGTGCGCCAGTTACTTGATCTCGGCGTCGATGAAATCTCGCTCGGGGACACCGTTGGAAAGGCTGCTCCTCGGGATATCCGAAAGCTACTAGATGAAATAGTGCCGCGCATCGATCGGTGTCGTCTCTCGCTCCACTTTCACGACACTTGCGGCATGGCCGTAGCCAATGTCCTGACCGCATGGACGGAGTACAGCATCGAGGCGTTTGACACAGCTGCGGGGGGACTTGGAGGGTGTCCTTATGCGCCGGGGGCATCGGGGAACGTTGCGACGGAAGATGTGGTCTATGCGCTAAAGGCATCCGGCGCTTCGCTTAGTGTAGATGAGCGGAAGGTCATTGCGGCGGCAAGCGAGATCGGTAAGGTTCTGAACCGCAGACCATCGTCGCGACTCTCGCTGGTACAGACAGAGCAAACTGCGTATGAAGGTGTGGCATGAGTCTCCTCGGACCGCACCCGTTCCTCTGCGATATCCATGGCTTGATGCTCTTAGCCGAGCAGGTCCGAACCGGAAACGTCCGTGCCGTATCACGTCTGATCTCCTTGTTGGAAAACCATCCGGGCGGCGGAGAAGCGTTGCGCTTCCTCAACAGCACGTCGCGGGGGACGAGGGTAATCGGGCTAACGGGGTATCCCGGTGCTGGGAAGAGCACAGTGGTTACCCGCTTAGTGAGCTTCTATCGACAGCAAGGTTTGAAGGTGGGAGTGCTGGCGGTCGATAGCAGTAGCTCTGTCACCGGCGGCGCCCTATTGGGCGATCGGATCAGAATGCAGGAACATGCGTTGGATCATGGGGTATATATCAGAAGCATGGCCGCTCGTGGTCATCATGGAGGGCTTGCCCAAGCGACCGGCGGTGCAGCGGTAGTGTTGGAAGCAGCCGGCTATGATGTAATCCTGATTGAGACTATCGGGGTCGGCCAGAACGAAGTCGACATCGTCGATCTCGCGCATATCGTTGTGGCGGTGGTGGCCCCTGGCTTGGGCGACGAAGTTCAAGCGATGAAGGCCGGGCTGTTGGAAGTCGCACACATCGTCGTCGTCAACAAGGGAGACCTTCCTGGCGCGGATAACACGTTACGAGATCTGCGGGAATGGTGTCCGAATGTGTTGCGTACGGTCGCGACGACAGGCGAAGGGATTCCTGAGCTCGCTGCCGCGATGACGGCGTACCAACAGTCCCGCGCTGTCGGTCAGGTCGGTGAAGCTCGAGATCGCTAGTCCGGTTCAAAAGGAGATTGGAGGATAAACAAAGAGAAAGGCAGAAGCGATTATCCGCCGGCGACAATGAAGAAGGGCTGCGCCCATGAGCCGGCGGACCACACGAAGTGAGGTTTGGAGGGCTTATGCCGCATCAATTGTTGACGATTTCGCACCATGTCGCACGGATCACGCTCCATAATCCGCCGGCCAATGTGCTGAATCTATCCGTGATCAAGGAGCTCGATCTCGTCTTGAGCGAATTGGAGGAAGACGAGTATGTCCGAGTGGTGATTGTGACCGGCACCGGACGTTTTTTCTGCGCCGGCGCCGACATCAATGAACTGGCTCACCTCCATACAGAGCACGGGGGAGCTGAGTTTGCTTCTCGCGGACAGGCGCTTCTCAACCGTATTGAGCGGTCAGACAAGCCGGTTCTTGCCTCGATCAACGGAACTTGTGTCGGCGGTGGTCTCGAACTCGCTCTGGCCTGCCACATTCGAGTGGCGGTCGCAGGCGCAATGGTGGGGCTTCCGGAAATCAAACTCGGTCTCATCCCGGGCTTCGGCGGAACCCAGCGGTTGCCGAGAATCGTTGGGCCTTCCAAGGCGGCGGAAATGATCTTGACGGGCAAGAGTGTGCCCGCAGAGGAAGCGCTGCGAATCGGCCTGCTGAGTCGGGTGGTGCCGCCGCAGGAGTTGATCACCCAGGTGGAAGCCATTGCAGCCTCCATTACCGAGCACGGGAAGACTGCCGTTGAAGCTGCGCTCCATGCGATTAGAGGGGGAATCGACATCCCACTGTCGGAAGGTCTGGCCAGAGAAGCGGAATTATTCGGTCGATTGTGCGTCACCCCCGACAAACGAGAAGCCGTGCAGGCCTTTCTCGAAAAACGACTGTCGAAAGTCGCCGACGCATAAATGCATCACTGGTCATGAGTCAATAGTCATGAGTCATCGGTGTGAAAGAAAAGACCACAGCAGAGCCCAATGACCAATGACTCATGACCAGGAACTAGGGACGAATGACCAATGGGCGCTTTTATTATGATGAGTGACGATCATGTTTGAGGTTGCCGATGCTCGCAGATCGCCTCGCTCGATATTGCCAAGCGTTGCGCTACGGTGATTTACCGGATGCCGTTGTGCACGAGGCCAAACGGCGCCTGCTCGACGGCTTTGGTTGCGCACTCGGGGCGTGGAATGCCCCGCCATGCCGGATTGCCCGCAGGATTGCACAGACCGTCAAGGTGCCGCAGGGCGCCACGCTGTGGGGCACCGGTCATAAAACCTTGCCCGATCTTGCCGCCTTCGCCAACGGCGGGCTGGTCCGGTATCTTGATTTCAACGATACCTATCTGTCGAAAGAACCGGCGCACCCTTCCGATAATATTCCGGCCATTCTTTCGGTCGGCGAGGCCGTCCATGCGTCAGGCAAACGCGTCATGGAAGCCATCGCGCTCGCCTATGAAATCCAGTGTCGGTTCTGTGACGCTGCGGCGCTACGCCCTCGCGGGTGGGACCACGTGACGTACGGCCCGTTTTCTTCCGCCCTCGCTGCCGCCAAACTCATGAAGCTTTCCAAGGAACAGACGGTGCAGGCAATCAATCTGGCCGGCATTGCGAATATGGCCCTTCGGCAGACGCGGGTGGGAGATTTGTCCATGTGGAAAGCCTGCGCCTTTTCGAACGCCGCACGCAACGGCGTGTTCGCCGCCATGCTGGCGCAGCTTGGCATGACCGGACCGTCACCTATTTTCGAAGGCGAAAAGGGCTTCATGAAACTGATTTCGGGACCATTGGATCTTGCGACGTTGGGAGGAGAAGCGGGACAGGCGTCCGCAATCGGCCAGTTCAAGATCCTGGACACCTCTATCAAACATTACCCGGTCGAGTATCATGCGCAGACTGCGGTCGAGGCTGCCGTCGCACTTCGCAATGAACTGATGGAAGCAGAGGGAGTCCGTGCTGTCGATCATGTCATGGATGTCGAGATCGGAAGCTATGATGTGGCCATCGAAATCATCGGGCGCGATCCTGAAAAATGGCAGCCGGCCACGCGGGAGACGGCTGATCATAGCTTCCCCTATTGTGTCGCAGTGGCCTTGCTCCATGGTCCTGTGACGTTGCAGTCATTCGGATGGAAACGATTGCACGATCCTGCCGTGAGGAATCTGATGAAGAAGATCCGTGTTGTGCAGCAGCCGGAATTCGAGGGGCGCTACCCCAAGACCATGCCGACCAGGATCACGGTCAAGACGGAAGCGGGTCAAACCTACATGAAACAGGTCGATGTGCCGGTGGGACATCCCGGAAATCCGATGTCGGATCAGGATCTGGAAACAAAGGTTCGCCGGTTGGCCGCCGGACGGCTGAGTCGCCCGCGCATCGACCGACTTATCGAATTCGTGTGGAACCTTGATCGGGTTAGCGACGTTGGCACGCTCATGCCGCTCTTGAGGATTTGAGTTGAGGACAGGAAGGCAGATGACGAACACGAACAAGGATTCAGCGACTCAGACGAAGACCTCGCGCTTGCGTGAATTGCTGAGTACCCGCACTCTTGCCATTCCTGGCGCGTTCAACGCGCTGGTCGCGATGCAGATCGAACGAGCCGGCTACGAAATCGCCTATGTCTCAGGTGCTGCGGTATCGGCTTGCCGGGGTGTGCCGGATATCGGCCTTCTGACGCTCAGTGATATGGCGGCGGAGGCGGGGAGAATTGCCCATTCGGTATCGATTCCGACCATCGTCGATGCAGATACAGGATATGGCGGTCCGGCTCAGGTCGCCGAAGCCGTGAGGGTGTTCGAGAAGGCTGATTTAGCCGGCATGCAAATCGAAGATCAAGAAACGGCCAAGAAGTGCGGCCATCTTGCAGGGAAACAACTGGTGTCCATGGCTGAAATGAGCGCCAAAATCGAGGCGGCTGTTCGTGCCAAGACCGATCGGAATTTCATGATCGTGGTGCGCACCGATGCCCGGGCGGTTGAGGGGCTGGAGGCCTCCATCCACCGAGCCGTGACCTATGCGGCGGCGGGCGCGGATGCGCTCTTTCCCGAGGCTCTGGAGTCAGCCGAAGAGTTTCAAGTCTTCGCCCGCGAGATCCAGAAGAGGGGAATCACCGTTCCGCTGATCGCCAACATGACGGAGTTTGGTAAAACGCCACTGTTGAGCATCGCGGAATTCGAGAGTCTGGGGTATCGCGGGGTGCTCTTTCCTGTGACGGCGTTACGGACGGCCTTGCAAGCCATCGAGAGGTTGCTGACTGAACTGAAGCTGTTCGGGTCGCAGAAAGACCGGCTCCACCACATGATGACGCGACGAGAACTGTACAGTCTGCTTCGATATACCGATACTCATGAGCGCTGAGAAGGGAGGACCTTATGAGCGCAGTCATGAACGAGTCTCCCACGACGGCGATGAAACGTTCTGCTTATAGCCCCGGTCTCGAAGGAGTGATCGCCGGAGAATCGGCGCTCTGCCTCGTCGATGAAGGAGAAGCCGGTCTCTTCTATCGAGGCTACCCCATCCGTGATTTGGCGGAGCACAGCACGTTTGAGGAGGTGGCCTATCTGCTGTTATTTGCTCATCTGCCGAATCGGCAAGAGCTGGCAAACTTCTCGGCACAACTCATCAATCAGGCCGTCCTTCCTCGCCTCCTCGAAGTGTTCCTTGGCGCGGTGCCTTCGGATGCACATCCAATGGATATTGTCCGATCGGGTGTTTCGCTGTTGGGCGCGGTTGATTCGGATACGGACGACAACTCGCATGAGGCCAACGTGTACAGAGCGATCCGGCTGCTGGCACAAATCCCGCTGATGATTGCAACCTCCTATCGACTCGTAACCGGCAAACCCCGCCGCCGGCCACACGAGGATCTCACCTTCGCTGAGAATCTCTTGTACCTCCTCACCGACCGAAAAGAGGATGATCAAGCGAAAGCCATGGCCCGTGTCCTGGATGTCTCTCTCACGCTGTATGCCGAACACGAATTTAATGCTTCCACGTTTGCTGCACGCGTTACTGCTTCGACCATGACGGATCTGTACTCGGCCATTGTCTCGGCAATCGGGACGCTCAAGGGACCGCTTCATGGGGGTGCCAATGAGGCTGTGGCTGAAATGTTTCTCGATATCGGCAGTCGTGAACGGGCGGAAACATGGGTACGAGAGGCTCTCCTGAAGAAACACCGGATCATGGGTTTTGGTCATCGCGTGCTCAAGAAAGGCGACGCTCGATCACTCATTATTCAACGACACGCCGAATCGTTGAGCCGGATCTGCGGCGATCATCGATGGTACGAGATTGCGACGACCGTCGATCATGTCATGGAGCAGGAAAAAGGTCTCCACCCCAACTTGGATTTCTATACGGCGGTGGCCTATCTCCTGATGGGGATTCCTCGTGAGCTGTACACTCCGTTGTTCGTCTGCTCCCGCATCACGGGATGGTGCGCCCATGTCATCGAACAGCAGGACCACAATCGGTTGATGAGGCCACGCGCCCTCTACACGGGACCGACGAGGAGAGAATATGTCTCCATTGATCACCGTCCCTGAATACATCGCGCAGGTCCGGAAAGTCGAAGGGCTCTGCCCTCCGCTGCCGTGGAGCTCGTTTGCGGACTTCTTCAAATCCCGCATCTATGATCGCATTCTGGTCAACCGGCCATTTTTGACCTATTGTGACGATGATCGGGCCGTCCGTTATACCTACAGTTATGGAGAATTTGGGACTGTCGTCCAATCGGTCGCTACTTTCCTGCATGACCGGGTCGGCTTACGTCCGGGGGACCGTCTGGCGACGATTCTCTTCAATCATGATGTCACGGTGGTGCTGTACTTTGCGGCGTGGATCCTGGGTGTCACGATTGTTCCAATCAACATTGAAGAGCCCCCTGATAAGAAGCGCTACATCTTGGAACATTCCGAGGCGTCGGCCGTCTGTTGCTGGCACACTTCTCTTGATGGAGTGAAAGACCTTCAATCAGAACTTCCAGCCTTACGTCATGTGATCGCGGTGAATCATGAAGGCTTTGTAGAGGGTCCGAAGCACAGGATGAACGCTGATATGGGGGCGTCTCACTCTTCCGCGGGCACGCCTTCTTTTACGCCCAGTTTGGACGACGAAGCGCTCATCGTCTATACATCCGGAACCACCGGTCCACCCAAAGGTGTGGTTCTCACCGTGAGCAATGTGCTTCTCGATGCCGATGCGATCGCCGAGCGGCATCGGTTTGGCGAGGACGCCCGTCTGATGTGCGTGCTCCCGATTCATCACGTGAACGGCATCGTCGTCACACTGATCACGCCGTTTTACTGTAAAGGCGGCATCGTCCTGAATCGCAAGTTCAAGAGCGCGGCGTTCTGGCGGAGATTACATGAAGAGCGAGTGACGTGCGCGAGCGTCGTGCCGACCCTCCTGGAATTTCTTCTCGATGCGGACGAAAATCTCGCTGCATACAAGCTGGATGGTTTCGGCGGACTCATCTGTGGCGCGGGACCCTTGCTCAGAGATACCGCCACGCGGTTCGAAGATCGATTCGGATTTCCGATTCGCCATGGTTACGGCTTGTCCGAAACGACCTGTTATTCCTGTTTTCTGCCCAATGAACTCCCGCACGATGCGCATCGCCACTGGATCAGGGATTATGAGTTTCCCTCTATCGGAGTTCCGCTACGACATAACGAAATGGCGATCGTGGGAGGAAACGGGCAATTGCTGCCGGAAATGGAAAAAGGAGAAATATGCATCCGTGGGGGGACTGTATGTGCCGGCTACTTCAAGCGGGACGATGCCAATGATGCGGCGTTTCAATGGGGTTGGTTCCGTTCCGGGGACGAGGGCTTTTACGTACGAGATAAGGGGGGGAAGCCGTTTTTCTTCATTTCGGGTCGCCTCAAAGAATTGATTATCCGAGGCGGTGTCAATATTGCTCCGTTGGAAATCGACGAGGTGTTGAGGAGCCATCCTCTCGTCCGATTCGCCATGGCGGTTCCGTTCGAGCATCGCTACTATGGCGAAGAGATTGCCGCTTACGTGGTGCCGAGGAACGGCCTCTCTCCGCTCACTGAAGCCGAATTACTGGCGCACTGCCGCCAACGGCTTCCGTTCTCCAAATGCCCAAAGATTATTCGATTTGGAGAAGAAGTACCCTACACTTCGACCGGCAAACCCAAACGCCTAGAGTTGAAACTTACCCTTGCGCCCACACTGGCAGCCTACCATGATCACCAGTTTAAGGAGATGGCGGCGGTATAGAGCGGAGACGGTGAATCACCGGTTATAGATACGGCCGGTGGCTCTGATCAATAAAGCGGCGGTTGCGGACCCCAATGTAAACCGGCGAGGTCAGGGTCTTCCCCTTCCTGTGTCGGCCGGTTGAGCTTGGCAGCCTTCCGCTGTTCACGGCGCGCTTCTTTATCGCGTTGTTTCTGCTGACGCGCTTTCTCCCGGTCCCGTTTAGCGCTTGTGGTCTTGCCTGTTCCTGCGATGATGCCCTCCTTTCAGGTGCGAGGTGTCTAGGGGACGTCCTACTGTGAAGCGGCACCGCGCTTGCGGGTAGCCACAGATGCCTTGGGGTGCGGTTTAAGGCGTCCGGCCTTTTCATCAGAACGGGAGAGTGTATCAGGGCTCAATCCCTGGCTTGCCGCTGAGATGATCTGGCGGCGAATATCATCGATCGACATTGCCGACATCGTCCGTTCAGGGTCTTGTAGTCCGAGCAGGTCCCAGCGGACCTTCGTTCTACGAATGGCTCGTTTTCTTCGATGCGAAGCTTTGGTCCCCCATGATGTATTCATCGCTTCTCCCATTCAAAGGTTTTCATTCATCCATGCGCGGCAGAATCTGCCTTCAAACGACCTCTACCTGCCAGCGATGTCGGCCCCTTGCTACCAATCATCACGAATCGATCTTCCGCGAATACCGCCCGTAGTCGATCGGTGACGTTCCGACGATACAGCTCGGATTCGCGAGCGAGCAGAACCAAGTTTTTGTTGTCGAGGAGAATATTGAGGTGATCCTCCGAGACGAGCAACCGCGTACTGTCGCCCACGTTTACACGATATTGTGTTTTTCCGTCCGGGTTGCGATCCGAACCAGACACGATCTCGGTCAACCCGTCGATCACCCCTTCATAGGCTTCAGAGCGATGACGTACTTTCGTGCCGTCTGGGATGCGGACCCAATGGCTCGCAGGTGTCGGTCGATTATTCTTTGTGGCATTCATGAATATTTACTCCTCCGTGACCACCCATCGCTATTTTTCTCCTTCTGCGGCCTGCCGGGCTTGCTTAAAACCACCGGGCATAGGTGTCGGTTCAATGAATTCTACCGATCAGTGGCAAAAGGGCTTTGCCGGACAAATTCACCGCAAGGTATTGATCAACTCAATCGCGCAGGAACGGAACGGGAGGGAAGAGCGCGAGGATCAGAGCTCCACATGGCGTTACTGTACCATATAGAGGAATGAATTGCTAACGAAGGAAAGCTATTTTATCTGAGCAATCTGATGAATAGGGAAGACTGCCGGAAGCCGTTTGAGACGGCTCCGGTAGCCTTCCCGTTGCGGCAGCAAATACACACACTTCCTCTGCACTCATACTACGGCAACCCGCTATGAATGCTCATCCCATGAAACCGCCGGACAGAAGTGCAAACACCACGATCCCAATAAAGAACGCTGCATACAGGAACGCCCATGCAGGCTCAGATTTCAACTCGTCCATGATGTGTAGCTGACGCATAGCCGTTCACCTCCTTGCTTAAAAACTTTTGGCCTCGGCCATCCGGACCGACCTCAGTATTTGTCTGCATGGTAGGAAAGAGGACCGCCTCAGCGCTATCACCTAGAAGACTGAATTACGACCTACACCGATTGAGTGAGCGTCGACTAAAAAGAAATCACTGAGCCTTGAGATAGGTGAGAATGGCTTCGACACGCCCATTGACTAAAAGTTTTTGATAGATATGATGCAGATGGGTCTTCACGGTATCGATGGAAACGCACAACTGGTCTGCAATTTCCTTGTTGCTCCGGCCGGCGGCCGCGCAAGTCAATATCTCTCGTTCACGGTCGGTCAGACTGGAAAGCAGAATATTGTTGTTCTCATGAGTGTGTCGTACCGCACCAGGAACAGTGCGGACAAAACGTTCAGGTGTGACCGGCGACAAGATGTGTTCTCCTCTCACTGTGGCTCTGAGGATGCGCAGGAAGTCTGTACAATCGGTGTCCTTCAGGATGTAACCGAAGGCGCCGGCCTGCATGGCTGCGATGATTCTGCTGTCCTCATCGTACCGGGCCAACAGCAACACGCGCGTCGTGGGTAGATGCTGGTGAATCAGTGAGGTTGCCGATTCCACATCGAGATCCGGCATATCGACGTCCAGGAGAACGATATTCGGCTTGTGTTCCATCGCTAATCGATACGCCTCGCGGCCGTCGGTTGCTTCCACCACGGCTGCGATATCTCGTTCCCGTTCCAAAAGCACCCGCAGACTTTGTCTGAACAGGCGTTGGGCTTCGACAATGAGCAGTCTCATGGATCGGGATCTTGTTTCAGGATCAATGCGATGGGCTGTATTTTTCCGACTGCGATTGGACGTAGAGGTCTCTCTCTTCATACGAGTCCGACTCACCGGTGCCCGACGACGAATTTCCGCATTCTGTCGAGCACCGGTTAACTGTTCACGTCCGTATTAGGCTGCCATGCGAAAGGCCCAGCGGTCGGCCTCCCGTTTCAGCTGAGCGAGAGCTTTCGCCTCTCTGCTCTGCGCCGCCATAGAAAGGCCTCCCAAAAAGACGGTGGCCAACAGAAGACAGGCTGCAATCAAATAGGTCATTGGGATCTCCGGCCATGACGCCGATTCAGTAGAAGCCATGGCGATATTTTCTGAAGGCATCGCCGGAGCTGCCGCAACAGTCGTCTGCGTCGGACGATGTGTTATGACCTCGTTGCGAACGGCGGCAAATATCAAGCTTGCCAGCCGCTCTTGTTGCATAGCCTGTCCTTCTTCGGCGCTCATTTGTGCCCGAACCACCCGAACCAGACCCGAGCCGAGCCGCTCCTGAATTGCTCCTGCCTGGAACCAGTCGTGTCGGGCAGCTTCGACGATGCGGCGTCCGAGCATGGCTTGCCAGGTCGAGGCGAATTGGTCATGCAGGCGTTGCCCTTGGGCTTGGATCGCGCCGATCATCTTCATGTTGTACATCGTGCCATACTGATCGGCCGACAAGAGACCATGGCGAACGCCGCGAGTCGTGAAGTTGACGATCGCTCGTCCCATGACACCCTGCACACGAGCCAGATTATCGGTCGGAACAGTGGCAGCGCGAGTAAGGGTGAATCCAAGCAAGCCACGCGAGCCTGATTGCAGCTCATGATGTGCCATGGCCGCGCGATTCCATTCAGAGACCGATTCAGCGACGGCTTGATTGGCACGGCGTTCAAAGAGCGCTTGATCGACGATGGCTTGACCGAGGGCCGGCTGAAGTAGACGCATGCCGTTCTCAATGCCTACTTGTTGTTCCGACGCTTGTGGTGGGACTGCCTGATAGGTCCCGTTGGCAGCGAGAAACAACAGGAGCCCTCCAAAAAGAATGGCGCACATGCCTACGCCGACGATGATATCGGTGGTGTTATAGCGGTACGACATAGCTACCTCCTTGCCACATCGGGTAATCGCACGTGGGCGACGTGGCACCTCGAAAAAGGTTTGTCGGGCTCACGAGCCCGATGACATCTTCACAAGACAACTCAGCGGGATAATTGATAAGAGATAAAGAAAGGCGGAGTCCGCACTTCCCATGTCCGGTCTGTCGGTGTGGTATTCCCGCGAGGAGCATGGGCACCACCTCCTAAAGGATGAGGCGGTATTAAGATTTCACTCTACGCTTCACGGGTAGTGAGGTCAAGGGGACGTCGGGCGAGCTGTAGATAGCAAGTTAAGTTGTCCGGTTTATGTAGCACATGATCTGTCCGGTATTTCGCTCGAATAATTTCAGCCGTGCGCCGAAATGTTTTCGCGCACAATTGGCCTAGGATCAACGATCGGTCGGCCGCCCGATCGGCGGGTCGGGCCGCGACGGCTTGAAGGGGCGTCTTTGGATTCGATCACCCGCCCATCCGGCTGATACCGCGCCAAGCATCGCGGGCCATGGAACACGGCCAAGGTACTATCGGGATACGCATGGACCCGCACGGTGGTCTTCACATAATGGAACCGGTGTTGATCGGGCGGAATCTGCAGATGCTGGCCCTGATAGCGCACCGTGTTGTCATTGGCCACCACCCGCTCATCCTGCACACAGAGAATCTCGGCCAGGTTCGAACCAATCCAGGGGACGAAGGCCGTCCCCGCTTCGACGGCCGGCACGGCAAACCGCCGATTGTAGGCCGGAAGAAATTGCTCGGTGAGATATCGGTTGGCCGCTGCGATGGTGGTGATCCTGGCCAGGGCCAGCTCTTTGGGCAATCGATCTTGCAGGGTGCGGAAGACCCGTTCGGAACGGCCCCGCGCTTCCGGCGAATAGGCGGCAATGAGCGTGATCCCCAATTGCCGGAGCGCCCGATGCACCTGCGTGAGCCGCGTCTTATCGACCTTGCCTCCCGTCTTCTCCGTATACCAGTAGTGCGAGCCGCGATCGGTATAGAGGGAACTGAACAGGCCCTGTTTTTCAATGACCTCCCGCAGACCCCGGAAACTGCTCATCGTCCCTTCTTCTTCGACGAAGAAGGCCGAGTACATCTCGCTGGTCGCATCATCCAGAGTCACAATCAGATCCCATTGGCATCCCGGTACCCATTCATGCCGGGATCCGTCTTGGTGCAGCATCATCCCCGGCAAGGGTTTGCGGGGCCGCTTCTTGCGATGCGCTCCGCGCCGGGAGGCCCGAGTCACGTGTCCTGCCCGTTGCAGCCGGTTCTTCGTCCACGTGTAGGAGCGCGTCCCCCCATGCTCTTGGTGCCAGCGCTCATGAAAATGCTTCACGGTCCAGCCCCGGTACTGTGTCTCATACAACGTCACCATCCGAAGCGCTTCATCTACCGGCACCGCCCGAGCCGAGGCCCGGCCCAGCCGCCGATCTTCTAATCCCTCCACACCCTCGGTTTCGTAGCGGACGCTCCAGCGGCGAAACGTCCGTTCCGTGACGCCTAACAGCTCCGCCGCCTCCGCCATGGTCAGTTCCCCTCGGTGTCGCCGCGCATACAACTCTTCAAATCGCATCCGTCTCACCTCCTGTAGCACTGTCGCCCGCATCATGGTGGCCCTCCTTGAGGGCGCACCGTAAACCGGACACTTCATGTGCTACAAAAAGCGGACAGATGATGGGCTAGCTACAGGGGACGTCGGGCGAGCAGTCGCATGGGCGGACTTCGCTGCACGAGTCCTCATGGTTCACGAGGGAGATCGCCTGGATATCCACGAAATCTGCTCGTCACAACTAAGACCTATTTCAAAATTCACCGGTGCACCTCACGTACAGAGAAGTCCCGGTCATGCTGTGCTTGTGTAATAACATCGCTGGATCTCAACTCTCTCCACCGTGCGTGTCTGAGGCATGTCGCTCATAAACTTAAAGACTCAAGATGGTAGCTTCAGAGACAGATTGGCATGAAAATTCGGCATTAATATACTTGACTCATCACTAGCCGATATGTCACTATGGGCCATCCATTACGGAGGAACCCATGAGTCAGCCCAAGCTCCCAACCACCCTTCAAGAAGCTATCAAGTACTTCGCTGATCCGCAACGCTGTCAGGACTTACTCTCGGCGATGCGCTGGCCCCATGGCCCTGAGTGTCCGAAGTGTCGTTCACCTCGTCATGGCTATCTGAAATCGCGCAATGTGTATCAGTGTAAGGATTGCCGCAAGCAATACACTGCGAAGCTCGGGACTATTTTTGAGGATAGCGCGTTATCGCTGGATAAGTGGTTCTGTGCGCTCTGGATGATTACTAGTGCTAAGAATGGCGTGAGTTCCTATGAAATCCATCGAGCCTTGAAGGTCACTCAAAAAACTGCTTGGTTCATGATGCATCGGCTCCGGCTTGCCTTACAGAAGGGTTCGATTGACCGAAAGCTTATGGGGGATGTTGAGGCAGACGAGACTTATATTGGGGGCCAAGCCCGGAACATGCACGTGGATAAGCAAATCAAGATGAAACGAGCTGAAGGGTTCTTTCGAAAAGCCGTGGTGATTGGTATGTTAGAACGAAAAGGAGAAGTCAGAACCGCTGTTCTCAATCGTGCATCGGCCAAGCTCATCGAGAAGGCTATCAAAGAAAACGTGGTACCTGGAAGCAACCTCTATAGCGATGAAGCGCATGCCTATGTCAAAGTCGGGAAAGAATATGCCCATCAAGTAATTAATCATGCGGAAGCCTATGTGAAAGGCAATGTTCACACTAACAGCATTGAGAACTATTGGAGCTTGCTCAAGCGGGGCATCAAGGGAACCTATGTCAGTGTTGAGCCGTTCCATTTGTTCCGGTATTTGGATGAACAATCCTTCCGGTTCAATACTCGGAAGGACAACGATCAGGGCCGGTTTATGACTGCGCTTTCACAGATTTCAGGGAAGCGCGTTGAATATAAGACCCTGATCGGTCAAACGTGGGACTAGGGTGAATGGCTATAGAAGACAGAGAAGGGGGCAACGCAAGTAGTTGATTTAATGTTCTTATAAATGAGACGGGCGCTTTGCCTAGCATAGGATTTGCGCCATTGCAACTCCCAGTAGCCTTTTGCGCACTACCTGATATATTATCCTTAGCCCCCAAAGCCACAATGGGGTTGTTAAACCCAAAACGGCGAAAAGGGAACAGGGAGGAAGTAAGTATGGATTACTCTACCATTAACGATAGGTATACTTTTCACTTATCGATTGAGCCGAAGGAAACACTCGTTTTGGCTCACTGCCTAGAATTAGACATCATGTCATCAGGACGTGATGAGGATGCAGCTATTAACGAGCTGATCAAGATGATTAAAAAGCATATGCTATTTGCTTTTGAAAACAATTTGCCTTTGTACTCCCCTGCTCCATTGCCTAGCTGGTCGAGGATACAAAATCAGAAGGGTATAATATTAGATATAGATTTCAGGCACCCCCGTAATGAATCTACGCATGCGCAGCCTTTCTATAAGCATCGAGATGAAAACCTGTGTCTCGCCTAACTTATGGCAATTTCATAACGGAATTGCGAGCAACCTGGGATGTTACTTTAGATGATGATGACTGTGCTATTGGGGACTTACTCATGCTTAGAAGAACTGCCCCCGGAGGCGTAACAGGATTTACCCCTGTCACTCATAGGCTATCGAATGCGATGTTCAGCCAAGACGAGCTAGAATTAGTCAGAACAATTTTACGGCGTTTAAAAATACCTGAAAACATTTTTGATCACATGTTTAATCACTAGATCAATGGAAACGAACAATTCCAAAACGCCCTTCGACCGATTCAAGGAAGCCCTCGCTATTGTGGCATCAGTTCCGAAGTCATCTCTTCCGAAGACTCACAAGAAAGCCAAGAGTAAGAAATAGCCGATTGATCATCTAGGGAGACTCCTAGCATCAGTAGTTATCCCCATTTCTCCATCGTGATGAGTCTTGTATATTAATGCCGAAAATTCACATCCCCATCTTCTGTGGATAACCATGTGAACAAGTCATGTTATTCGGTAAAGACGGTGCGAATAGCGTGATTATTCATCGAATCGCCTATTTTTTAGGCATCCGCCTCATATTGTCAGACCCACAAGTAATAGTAGTTTCAGCATACATTCCTTACTTTTTTACATATTCCTGGGAAAGAGTTCTTGACATGACCCATTCGCCCTTGCTTGTACCCCCTCTATTGTCACTGTTCGACATACTATCCACAGGTTCAACACCGTTCTGGGGATGATCGCTGCCGGCATCAGGAGCGATGTTTCGTATCTGTCAAGAGCTTAAACGAAAAAAGATGGCTCCATCGAATAGTGAAAAAGATCCCGGGACCAATTTTTCACAGCCAGAGCCGAATGGCCGACTCGCATGAACGGATGGCAGTTGAGCCTTGGGATGGAGAATATCCATCCGAGGCCTCTGAATCTTAACTGCCGCTGACCGATTCCAATGTGGCAGTTGGATCAGATGGAGGAGGAAGAATACTTTGGATTGTTGAGCCCCCATCCCCCATCGAGGATGGCGAATCGATGGATGAGTTTGAGATCTCGAAAGTTGTGGTCGGGGCAGGAGGAAACACCATGTGTTCCTGACCAATCTTGCGGATCTCAAGATGCACCCGGCGGTTCATGTGGCGGCAGATGTCGCTCGCATCGACACACAACACACCTTCTTCGCCCAAACTCACCGCTTTGATCCGGTGTTCGGCGATTCCGACATTGATCAGCTCAACCTTGACTGTTTCAGCCCGCTTCATGCCCAGGTGCTTGTTGTAGCTCGCTGAACCCTGTTGATCGGTCAACACGCATCATTCAAAACTCAAAACTTGCCTTGAGTAAAACCACCTCCTTTCGCTTGTCTTGCTGTGCGCCGACGGAGGATTGCTTGAGCAACCGGAGTGCCGATGCAGGAAAGTGGGGAGGTTGAGAAAGTTATGAGGAAAGTTCAGGGATTAAATAATTGGGCTAGGCCAGAGAAAGATGAAGGAATGAGCGGTCCATCACGCCATGCGGGGATGCCCCCCATCCTGATCAGCGGGAGTTCTTTGTATGTGAAGACGAGAGTAAGGGTTCTGCCGACCAGAACAAGACTTTCGTGTAATCAGTAGAAAATCACCTGTAACGACATGTGAATCCATTTTGATCCACATCCTAGATCACTTTCGATACATGCTCCAATGACCCTACCTGGAGCTCCAACACTGCACACAAAGTTGAATCTACTGAAATTCTTGCCTTTATAGGATGATCGCTTCCTATTTACTGCCTGGCATCTTGCTTGCTGTTTTTGGGCGCAGTTTGCCTCAGCCCAGTAGTGGCAGATGGAGATCCGAACAGATGGCTACGTGCGCCACTACATATCTGTTAGCAACCTCGCAAACTGGAAGCAAAGGAGGGAAATAGTCATGGCCAAGATCAACGAAAAGACATGGTCGCATGTCATTGGAACAGTAACCACCGTAGGATTATGGGTTTCAATATCTGTGCTGGCTATCTTCATAGGCTCAACTGTATGGGCAGGAGACCCAATTTATACGCGAGGCGACGCGCCTGCATTCGAGGAGTTTCAAATAAATGCCTATGGTGGCTCTGCACATGGTACGAGGCTTAAAATAGTCTCTGGTTGTCCTCCGAAGAACACTGACTGCACCTGGACCCTGCTGCCGAACGGTATGATCGTCAGTGACTCGGACCCTACGCTGGCGTGGAACGCGTTTGGAGGTGCCCGCCCTGGCGCAGAAGTAGTCTTGGTTAACAACTGTCAGCCAAGTATCACAGACTGTACCTGGACAGTTCGAACCGATGGAGTGATAGTTAGCAATACCGACCTGAGTCTTGCCGTCTATCCAGCTGAAGGATTTCATCATCGTTCACCCCTGAAGCTAGTCAACTGGACGCATTGTGCGCCTAGGTGTGGGTGGCAGAATTATTCTTCTAGCTGGCCGTATCCTGGAGATGGGCCTCTTTTTATTTTCACCCATATTTTGGGAGAAGGGGATTTTGCTGCCACCCCTCATGGTGAGGTCCAGCATAAGGCTGAACTCGTTGTGCAGAAGAATAACCCTCTTGTTAATAACATGATTTGGAACTGGCGCAAGGACGGTATGATAACGAGTAATCGTTCACCTGCCTTAGCATGGAATGCTTATGGGGGAGCCTTTGTTGGGGCCAAGATAACCTTAGTTAACAATTGTCCCTCAAATAATACTGATTGCCAATGGGACCTGCGTTCAGATGGGCTGTTAGTCAGCAGAACTAATCCTAAATTGGCAGTAAAGGCCGTTACGACTCCTCATAATTATAATCTTGCGCCTTTAGTCCTGGTTGATGATTGTACGCCTGAGTTTATTGGCTGCGTTTGGAAGCAGCAGTACCTTCCACAGTAAGTAGCCGCGATCGGACTCACTCCAAGCCGAAGACAGATAAGTGGGCGAGTGTAAATGCGACAATGCGCCGTTCGCCTAACTGGCAAAGGCGCACCAGCAGCAAGCCAAGGAGATTGGGATAATGAAAACCCGCTGTTTGGGCATAAGCGGGAACTACAGAACTTACCCAAAAGTTATTTTACGATTCTAATAGGTAGAAGTTTGATCATTAAAAATACCTGTCTATCCGTTTATGATTTTCACTAACATCGGCCGGAGAATGGCTTGGAGGAACTAACAACGAACGAAGAGGGAGAGAGTCCTATGGATGGGAAGAACATCGTCCTCTGCTCAGATGGGACGGGCAATATTGCCATTAAAGGACGAGGGACCAATGTATTTAAGCTTTACGAAGCGGTTGATATTCAAAGCCATACCTACGACCCACGGTTAACGCCACAAGTGGCAGTTTACGGCGATGGAATTGGCACTGCAGGACACGTTTTCATGAAGTGGCTTGCCTCGGCATTTGCGATTGTGGAATTGGGGTCGAGTCTTGTTCTGTGCATCTCAGTGAGCAATGATTTGGGTGGCGCTCTGTTGTTTTTATTGGGCCGTCTTGCAGGTCACCGAATCAGTTTTGATTCGAGGATGTGAATCTGTGTGGCCTGAACTCTGACGTCCCGCGGAGCTTCCTTCTTCAGCACCTGTACAAGCCCGGTTACTCTCACCCCATCTCCATCCTTCTTCGACACTGCTCAACCGCCCTCTCGGCAGCTCCCCAAGACATCCACGGGCAACGATCCCGTCTCATCCTCCCGCATGAAGGAGGCTTGCCCATAGATTGCAGGACACTTCTCGCGCCAATGGCTGGAGGAAGCACCTGTTTCCCTCACAACGGTTGTGGATCGATTTCGATTCACCCTCTTAATCCATAAAGATACAGGTCATAGGACTTGGTCATTCCGGCTACAACACGTCTGTTTCGTAGAAGCTCGATCATCCAAGGAAACCTTTTCATCATCTTGACCGGTATGAAGCTTGCTGTTGCCCTGATCAATAGAGCCCAGTCTTCTGCGGATGGCTTAGATGATTGGAGTACGTCAGTTTCAGATCCCAAGAAACATGTAGGAATTCGTTTCCATATAGGTGAAACGAGGAGGTACTTATGAACACGATAACCCGGCGAAGCTTCATGCAGTGCATAAGTCTGGGAGTTGCTGGTATGGGGTTTGATTTTGTATGGCCACGCACTGCCGAAGCAGAGGTGCCTTGGGCAAAGATCATGTCTATAGTGTCCGATATAGGCACTGCAGCACAAACAACAAAAGATGTTGTGGACGCGATTCAGGCTGTCAAAGGACTCTTACCTCAAGCAGGGGCCGCTCCGCAAACAGCACCATCGGGTGTAGTCTCGCAACATATGCAGCCGTTTCAGGCACAGATGCCAGACGGATATGCTGGAGGGAATCAGTGGTTGTCTAGACTCCAGAATGTAGCGGCACAGCATGGAAATTCTTGGGTGCCATCTCGCACTCAGGGGTTCCTCGGTATCGATCTAACGGGTATTTGGGGGCATCCACAGAATTTGAATGATCAAACGTACATCAGACAGTTCGGGCCATATCTCAACGTAGTTGCTGGAATAGGTGGTGTGCCCACCTTTTTGGCCGAGGGACTATTCGACCCAATGAACAATATTATGCATGTTCTTGGAGTATGTAGAGGCGAATTCGATATTCCCTGTGAACTCCGTGCTCAGATTAATGCCAATTGGACTCTTCAAGGGATGATGACGGGACAGGGAGCCTTTGGTCAGATCGTACAGATGCCGATTGCTATGATGAAAATCGCATAGCGTGGTAATTCACCAAGGGGGTAGCAACTGTCTTGAATATCAAGGCACGTTGGGCGGCGACAACACGCTATGGCGTCCCGCTGTTCAGCATCGCGTTGAAAATGATGAATAGGTTTCGCATGCACGCCGTCGCTACCAACTTCTTCGCCTTGCCGCATGCCAGGGTCGCTGATAGAGCACGCGGCATCCTGGTGAAGGTCCCACGTTCGGTAGAGGAGCGGCTCATGTCGGTGACGGGAAATGCTCGAAACCTACCAACCTGGCCCGAGATCAGAATTGTGTACCCCCCTTTCATGCCAAAGCGGAGCCTCACCGGGCTGCACCTGATCATGGGCTGTTACCTTATCAGTGAGACCGTCTTATTGACCGTCACCGTGAGCTCTGCTCTTGCGTACCGGATAGGATGCCAGGCCTTGAGGCGGAGGTCCTCGATGGAGAAGGAGTCATTCGCATCTGTTAGGGCATAATAAGGTTTGTCGACGGGAGTACGTTAAGGGTCGGATACTTTTTCTGTATCCCATGCCCTTTTCTCCGCGGCGAGTTGCAGGACGAGGCAGGCCGTACTAGACCTGAAAGAAGGTGTTATGACAGAGGTCCCTCTGACGACACGCCCACGAAGTGAAGGGGCTTCTCTCCGGTGAGATGCTGCGGCTGGACGATGTAGTCGCCTGTCATCGAGGGAATCCAGATGGACTTTGCCACCTCCATGCCCCCTCCTGTCATCGCCCAAGCGAAGCCGCCTATAATGCCCCCGCCGATCGCATAGGCCATTTTCGCGGCACCGTAGGGAATAGTGAGAGCCCAGCAGGCTGCTTGGAGCCCGGCTGCTTCAGGGCTGGATAGATTCGATGAGCTGGATGGGCTTGAGTGTACTGGACTCGCCTCGGATATGTCTTCACCACCATGAGCCAGTACAGATTCGCTTGTTCCCACCAGTACCGTGCAAAAGACAGCCCCAACAAGAAGCACCCGCCCGGCCTGCATCCGTAGGAAGCGATTTGTGCTCATGGCTGTTCTCCAAGAGACCTTAGATTACTCAAACAGTCCCTTTTGATGTCTCACACCTTACCGAGAAAAGTTAAGCAATCAGATACCTTTTCCGGCAGGCCTTGAGGCGATACGTGCCTCGGCGGAGATTATGGTTCGTCTTTGGGAGACTCCTCACTCTGTTTGAGCCAGAGCTCGAGAAGCCTTGTCTCACGTTCAGATTGGGAAATGTGTTCCAAAGCGAACGCGCCCGTCAAGCGATCCTCATAAAAAGCGCGTTGCTTGGCGTAGGTTTTCTTAAAGGCTTCCCGCTTAAGGGTTTTCCAATTCGTATCGGATATTCCAGCCTGGGAACGCAAGAGGTTGATCTCGATGGCTTGGAAAGCAAAGACTTTGGCTAAAACCTTGATGACCGTGGCATTTGTCAGAAATCTTGGACCCTTATCAGCCATGACTATGACTATTCGTTTCGGTTATGCCAAGGCACACCTGACTGTCCCGCGCAATGTCAGCATCCTCAAGTGGTACGGAACCTCGAAGGAAACGATCAGTTCCGCACGCCGCTCCAAACTTTTGCCGGATCGATAGGCTTGTCAGGATTGAGTGTCTTCGCCTTTTCCAGCAGGACGTCGGTCCCCTCCGGATAAGCTGGATCAGAAATACAACAGTTATCGACCGGACAGACTGCCGCACATTGAGGTTCGTCAAAATGACCGACACACTCGGTACACCGATCATGGGTGATCACATAAATATTGTCACCCACTCCTTGGCCGTCGCCCACATGATTTCCCTTCGCCTCCGCGTCGCTGCGAGTTTCGAAGATGGCCTCGTTCGGGCATTCCGGCAGGCAGGCGCCACAATTGATACATTCGTCGGTAATCAGCAGTGCCATGATCCTGGCCTCCTTTATTTTCTAAGATTTAACACGGCGCTGCACATTCTCCGCAACGCCCTCTGATGAGGAATTCCTTCTTGTCTTCCACCCTGAGTTTCCAAGGGATCTCATCGTGGAAGTGTGCTCATGACTCTATCACCCTAGGCGCAACGAACACGGCAGTCAAGCTGTTTGATACGCGCGTTCCAATAGATCAATGAGATACGTATGGTGCACTTTCATAAGCGCCCCTGTCAATGCGGCCGTTCGAAAGGAGGACATTGCCTAAGCTTGATCTCAGTGAACGCGGTCCGTATGATCGTGCGACGAATTGAAGAAGGCTATGAGCGCCTGCGAAGTCGACTATGAGGAAGGCAGCATAAAACGCAGCGACGAGCGATCCGGGGAGGGTATCAGAGAGATCGATCAGAGGCCGGCCAACAGTGTGATGTGACGGCATTCGACTTCGCACTATGCACAGGAGAGATAGAGCCCGACCGGACCATACGAGGTTCATTGACACACGGGCTTTTCGCAGCAAGCAAATTAAGCGGCATGACTATTCGAGAGGCGACACGAGACGATTTTGCGCAGATTGGGCCGATTTTCCACGAGATCGCAGCCGCCGGTGAAACCTATGGATATCCGCGAGACATCACTCAAGAACAAGCAATCGAGCTCTGGATAGATACTCCAAGAAAAACGTATGTGTTCGAAGAGAATGGAAAAATCCTGGGAACATACTACATAAGGACGAATCAGCTCGGTCCTGGCGACCATGTCTGCAATTGCGGCTATATGGTTTCATCGGCTGCCAGAGGACGGGGGGTCGCGACGGCGATGTGCGAGCACTCTCAAGCAATCGCACGGGAACTTGGGTACAAGGCCATGCAGTTCAATTTCGTCGTGTCCAGCAATGAAGGGGCGGTCAGGCTTTGGAACAAACTTGGCTTCACGACCGTGGGTCGCTTACCAAAAGCGTTCCGTCACCCATCCAAAGGTTACGTTGATGCGTTGGTCATGTACAAGTGGCTGGAACCGTAACTTCACGGCCCAGCCGCGATTCGCCGACTTGTTTGCCAATGTGCCCACTATATACAGCGATCAAATGCCGGCAAAATGAGTGGAAGAGAGGCGCTCTGGTTCTCGCCTTGAGTGCCCATCGCTGTCTCACGAGACTTCGTCGCTCCGCTGCCGCCGATTGTTCAGGAGGGTTACTCAATAACGGTTCGCCCGCTTCTTCACGCATCCATTCCGACTTCGGGGTATTGGTCTCAGCAAGAAGGATGAGACTGTAATTGTCGACCATCGTCACCGTTTGAGCGGAGCATCTTGAGGTTTCTTGCCGACTTGCGCTTTTCCATCGCCCTCAGTGCTACCCGATTCTGCCCCCTGTGTGATCACGATTTCAATTCGTCGGTTCTTGCTCCGGCCCTTTTCGGTATCATTGGTCGCGATAGGCTTGCTGTCCGCGTACCCCACGGCTTTGACTCGGTCGGCCTCAAGCCCTCCATTGATCAGTACCTGAACGGCATGTTCGGCCCGTGCCCGGGAGAGTTCGGCATTATCCCGAAAGCCTTTCCGAGGGTCGTTCCGGAGGGGCGCGTTGTCGGTATGCCCGGCGACCTCAATGCTCTGGTAACGGAATCCGTGCAAGACGACTCCGACCCGCTCGAGCAACGAGGTCCCTCCTAAGGTGACCGTCGCGTCACCTGTGGAAAATAACTCACCCGTTGCCAATGCGAGGGTCAATTTATTTCCTCGCTGCTTCAAGGCCGCACTGCCCTTTTTGAGTTCGGGCTGTAATAGATTCGTAAGGCTCTCGCTTATCTTGCCGAGGTCACTACTTGAGGCGAATGTTTCTCCATCATCGGTGACCTCAGAGTCTGGGCCGGCAAGGTTGGTCAAGGAGAGACTATGATCGATAGGCTGCAGAGCAAGCGAGGGAGGGTTCTCCTCCTGAGCGGGAGTCGGTCCGGCTTGTTTGGATGAATTGAGCTCAAGGTCCGCCAACAATTGCTTTGTGTGCACAAGCTCCGCGTCTTTGGCTGCGAGTTGGGGATTGAGGTCCGCCAGCTTTTGCGTGACTTGTTTGAGATCCTCCTTGACCTGCGCCAGCTCTTGCTCTTTCTTCGCCGTTTGTTGCTCGGCTTCGGTGACACGACGCTTGGCTTGCGCCAGCTCTAGCTCTTTCCCTGCCGTCTGCTGTTCGGCTTCGGTGATACGGCGCTTAGCCTGGGCCAATTCATGCTCTTTCTCCGCCATCCGTTGTTCTGCGTCGGTGATACGGCGCTTAGCCTGCGTCAATTCGTGTTCTTTCCCCGTCGTCTGCTGCTCCGCGTCGGTGATACGGCGTTTGGCCTGCGCCAGTTCCTGCTCTTTCCCTGCCATCTGCTGGTCGACTTCAGCGGCACGGCGTTTGGTCTGCGCCAATTCCTGCTCTTTCCCCGCCATCTGCAGATCGGCTTCGGTGACACGGCGCTTAGCCTGGGCCAATTCATGCTCTTTCTCCGCCATCTGTTGTTCTGCGTCGGTGAGGCGACGCTTGACCTGTGCCAGCTCTTGCTCTTTCGCCGCCGCGACTTGTTGTTCAGCTTCGGTGGCTCGGCGTTTGGCCGGAGCCAATTCCTGCCCTTTTCCCATCGTGGCCAGCTGTTGTTCAAGTTCGGCAATACGGCGCTTGGCCTGCGCGAGTTCTTGTTCCTTCCTCGCCGTCTGTTGTTCGGCTTCGGCGGCGCGGCGTTTAGCCTGGGCCAATTCCTGTCCTTTTCCCGTCGTTGCCAGCTGTTGTTCAAGTTCGGCAATACGACGCTTGGCCTGGTTGAGCTCCTCGGTTTGTGACGCAAGATCCTCTCGAAGCTGCTTGGAATTCTCGAGGGCGCTGGATCGCAGGGCTGTGATCTCATTATCCTTGGCACGGAGCTGGATAACGAGCTCACCGATCCGTTGCTTTGCACTCTCCAGATTGCCACCCGCCAGTTGTCGCTCAAGCTCGGTGATTTTTTGCTTGGCCTGCTGGAGATTGTTTCTCATCACGCCCAATTCGTCTTGCGTTGACTGGTCGTCTGAACCTTCGACGGCGATAGAAATCGACACGTTTCCGATCAACATGGCGATGAATACAAGGGCAAAGGCGGACAACTTGACGATCATGTTTCACCCACAAGTCGATAAGGTGCGGCGACCACACATGGATCCCCGCCACTGGATTTCAACACACTCATGTGCACATGAAACCGCTCAGGAGGCTCAGCGGAAGCACCTGAAGTGAAGGCCTACACCGATGTCGGAGCTGTTCCCTCTTCATGAATGGAAAGAGAAAGAGGAAGACGATCGTATCGCCTTCGCGATTCACTTTGCAACGGGTGTGAAGAACCGAATGCCGCTCCGGCGGCAGTGAGGAATATGGAACCTCTCGTGAAAGTGACAATTTTGAATACGAATTGTATCGCCGGAGCTCCACACAACGACGCACGCATGCTTTCTCGCGAATTTGGCCGTTCATTCATAAAGGAATCTGTAAGGCAGAGACCGATATCCCGGCAAAATTGATGTTCGGATTAGGGGGACCCGCACCCGCCTTGAATCTGATCGTCTGTCTCGCTAGACTTCGCCCGCTCGACATTTTCCGCTTCTTCGGAGGTTCTCAATGACGGTTCGCTCGCTTCTTCACGCATTCATTATCCTCGGAGCATTAATTTCAGCAGGGATGAGCCCCTCGGAGGCAGCCGACCAGCTGCAACACGTGAAAGCAGCCTGTGAGAAAGGCACTGCGACGGCATGCACTTCCCTAGGATTGTTGTATATAAAAGGCGAGGGGGTGAAGCAAGATGACACTCGAGCTGCAGCCCTTTTCAGGAAAGCCTGTGACGGCGGGGATGCGAACGGCTGCTCCAATCTTGGCGTAGTCTATGCCGAAGGAACCGGTGTCCCACAGGATGATATTCAAGCCGCTGTCTTCTCTAGGAAAGCCTGTGACGGGGGAAGCATGAAGGGCTGCGCCAATCTCGGCGTGATGTATGCCGAGGGGATTGGGGTTCAACAGGACGACGTTCAAGCCGCCGACTTCTACAGGCAAGCCTGCGATGGGGGGAATGCGAAGGGCTGTTACAATCTGGGGGTGATGCATGCCGAGGGGGCGGTGGTTCAACAGGATGATGCTCTAGCCGCTGCCTTCTCTAGGAAAGCCTGTGACGGGGGGAATATGAAGGGCTGCTACAACCTTGGCGTGATGTATGCCGAGGGGACTGGAGTTCAACAGGATGATGTTCAAGCCGTCACTTTCTACAGGAAGGCCTGTGACGGGGGGAATGCGAGAGGCTGCTACAACCTTGGCGTGATGCATGCCGAAGGAATGGGGGGCCAACCGGACAACTTTCAAGCCGCCGACTTCTACAGAAGAGCCTGTGACGGGGGGAGTGCGAAGGGCTGCGCCAATCTCGGCGTGATGTATGCTCAGGGAACCGGCGTCAAGCAGGACGACCTTCGAGCCGCCACCCTTTATAGGAAGGCCTGTGATGCAGGGGACGCGAAGGGTTGTATCCATCTCGGCATGGTCTATCAAGTCGGGAGGGGAATCAAGCCGGATGATGCTGAGGCACTCAAGTATTACGGGAAAGCATGCGATCTCAGAGAGCCAAAAGGCTGCTCTCATTACGCAAAGTTGAAGACAGGCAGACGGTGAGATGGTGCCTGCTCAAGACCATCCGAATTTTTACCCTTCCTTGTTCGGTGCGTCCTCAGAACTTCTCGCCCACACGTGAAGAGAATGAATGGGGGCAGGGTGCCGTTGGACCTCTCTGTCCGGCGGCTGTTGGTGTGATCATTGATGGCGATGACCAATATTGGTTCTACAGGATTTGTGTAAGTGAGGGGACTTGCCGATGGATCACGACGCAGCCTATGGGGTGTGGTGGCTTGTCCTCGTCAATTCTCTCTTCTTCATTGTTTTCGCACTGAGCTTCACGCGCCCGCGAACGGGGCGTGATTGGCGTTCGCTCGGTGCCTTCTCCGCGTTTATCGTGGCCTTGTTCGCGGAGATGTACGGATTTCCCTTGAGCATCTATCTGCTCTCCGGATGGCTCGTGAGCCATTATCCCGAGGTGGATCCGTTTGCGCACGACACCGGCCATTTCTGGCACGTCTTGCTGGGCGGGCAAGGCCCTGCACATTCTGACCCGTTGCATGTTTTCAGCGAGGTGCTGGTCTTCGTAGGGCTGATTCTGCTGGCGGTCTCATGGCGCATCTTGTACCGGGCGCAACGGGCCCAGGTCTTGGCTACGAGCGGCCCCTATGCCTTGATCAGACATCCTCAGTATGCCGCTTTCATCATCATGATGCTGGGTTTTCTTCTCCAGTGGCCGACTGTTCCGACCCTGCTCATGTTCCCGGTGCTGGTGGGGATGTATATCCTTCTTGCGCACCAAGAGGAGGCGGAGGCCCGGAGGCAATTCCGTGAGACCTATGATCGCTATGCAGCGGTAACACCGGCCTTCCTTCCCGCATGGAGAAAACGGGTACGAGACTCCAATGGTTGAACGTAAGAAAGCCGAGTCCGGGGATGGAGTCAGACTCATGAGGTGGAATAGCCGGCGGAGTACTCTATAAACCGCGTGCGGGTTATGGTACGGTGTCTCCTTCCATGGAGAGAAATACCATGATATTCAGACGGCCTGAGCTCGAAAAAGATAATCCGATCGCTCCCCAACCGTATGTGGGCCCGCGTAGGCGGCTGGCATTGGCTCGAGCCTCAGCAGCGAGGAAATTCACGGAAGAGAATGATTTGAAAAAGACGTTGCGGGAGTTGACGAGAGCGGCATCCCGCTATGTGGCTTATGTGCCGAAAACCAGGAGAACAGGAAAGAGGCTAAAGGCCTTGCAGGATGCGATTGCACGAGCCGAGCGGGTGCTCGCAGCCGAAGGTGCGAAAGGAACCAGACCTGAGGTTGGGTGAGGTTGAAGATACGGCTCTGTATCCGCTGAATTGCATCCTGATTTGAAACGACTTCAGTGCCCCTCTTACCATCGCTTGACAGCAATAATACTCTCAGAGTCAAACGCACTTTTGTGAATCAATTTGGATTCAGTTCTTTATCCATAATGATACAGGTCTGCCGACTCGCACTTTCTCTTATTCGCCTACGCCGCATAAGCCTCTGTACAGCAAGGAGGTCAGTTGACCATCCTAACAGGTATGAGGTTTGCCTTTGCTGCAAGTAACCCAACGCTTGCTGAGTGAAATGGCTGAAAAGCGGGGCGGATCCGGAAATGCCGAATGAGGGGGTGTCGTATGCCAGGCAAAAACATCGTGTTGTGTTCGGATGGAACCGGGAATACGGCCATTAAAGCGAGAGGGACCAATGTCTTCAAACTCTACGAAGCGGTGGACATTCAAGGACATAAGTACGATCAGACCCTGACGCCGCAAGTCGCGTTCTATGACGATGGGGTCGGCACTTCGCGCCTGGCTCCGGTCAAGTTGATCGGCGGGGCGTTCGGCTATGGGTTTGCCAAGAACGTCAGGGATCTCTACACTGAGTTGGTTCATGTCTATGAGCCGGGTGATTCCATCTACCTTTTTGGATTCAGCCGGGGAGCCTATACGGTCAGGGCCTTGTCGGGTTTGATCCAATGCTGCGGCATTGTGAATATTAAGACCATCAGCGAAGCATCGCTCAAAAAACGTATCAAACAATGTTGGAAGGATTTTCGCAAAAAAGCGTTTCAGCGTGTGTGGGACAGCGAGCGGCGCCACAACCAGTCAACAGACGATTCCACCGCGCTCTGTCGAAGGCCGTACGAGGCCTACGAAGCTTCCATTGAATTTGTCGGGGTATGGGATACGGTCGGGGCAGTCGGGATGCCGTTTGAAGAATTGCGTGATCTCTTCAACTGGATCTATCCCATGCGATTTTCTGAATTGACGCCCAGCAGCCGTATTAAGCGTGCTTGCCAAGCTCTGTCTATCGATGACGACCGTCGAACGTTCCTGCCGGAATTGTGGAACGAGAAAGGAATTTCTGCCACTCACGTGGATCAGGTGTGGTTCGCCGGTGTGCATTCCAACGTGGGCGGCGGCTATGTGAAGCATGGCATGTCTCTGGTGGCGTTGGACTGGATGATGGCGGAAGCGGAGCGCTGCGGGTTGCGTTTTATCAAAGCGGATCGCGAGTATGTGCGCACACACCAGGACGTGCACGACGAACTCTATGATGCACGCGCCGGACTGGGCGTGTACTACCGATGGGAGCCGCGTGACATCATCAAGCTCTGTCGCGCCCACCATATGACGTACCCGAAGGTCCACGTCAGCGTCTTTGAGCGTATTGCGAACGGCACCGGGTGTTATGCACCCGTCAATTTGCCTCACCAATGCTTGGTGGTTCAGACGAATGACGGGCAATCATGGCCGTCAGACCAAGCGCTTTGGAAGATCGAGCGGCAGGTGGCGCACGTTGAAGGGCAGGTTTCTGATGCGGCGAGGAATGGGTCCTTGCTCGACGGCATGAGTGGGACAGTCAAAAGCGGAAAGATGTCCTATTACACTTTCGTTGCGGCCTCAATACCGGCCGTCGCCTGGTGGTATGCTTTGCCGCCGTTTCCGCAGGTTGCGGACGCCATTGCTCAATGGTGGCCGGTTCCTAACTTCGTCATCGGAGGCATCTATGCCTGTTTCGGTGGACTGGTGTGGTGGTGGTCCGACCGCGTCGACCGGCGGATGGAATCTGTTGCTCAGAATCATTGGCAAAGTCATCGTGAAGCACTACGGAAAATTTTTACGGATGGTCGAGCGCGGCGGCTATCGGAATCAGTAGAGGAGGGCAGAATTGGCGGCAACACTGACGGAACGAGAGACCGGCGTCTCGCATTGAAATAAATAAAGAGATCGCAACTGAGATGTGAATGTTCTATCACCATCCGGTGAGCGTTATGCGAATAGACACCGGGGTCCGATACGAGTGCGGGTTGGCCCAATGAGGCTCAGCCATTTGGCGGAACAGAGAGGCCGGTGGTAGCGTGTCTCGAAATCTGCAGGGTATCCTGCTGTGTCTTGTTTCTCTCGCAGGTTGCGGAGCGATGAACCCTATGCCCTGCAGCGGCGATGGGCGGATGACGGTGCAAGAATTGCTGTATTTCGGAACCCAAACGCCGTCAGGTTATGTCACGCCGGAAGCCTGGGCGCAATTTCTCAGCGAAACGGTCACCCCCCGTTTTCCTGAAGGACTTTCGACCTGGCAGGCGTCCGGCCAGTGGCGATCGGCTTCCGGCAAAGTGATTCGCGAGCCCTCGTATGTATTGAGCCTTGTTCATCCGGATGATGCTGCGCCGAGCCAAGCCGTTCAGGAAATTATCGCGTCCTACAAAACGCGCTTTCAGCAAGAAGCGGTGCTCCGTGTCAGAGTGACTACTTGCACGTCTCTCTAGCAGAGTCGGGATAATGACGATGCTATATCTTGCTCACAGGTTGTTTGGCGAAAGGCGCTGAGGCGGTGAAGGGTGCTATGTGCAGCGTATCAGTTTATAAACAGTGGCGGAGCTCCCGCACATTTCCTTTCCAGTCGTGGTCGGTCAATGCACGAAGCGCCTCATTCGTCAGTCGAGGGACCGGCTTCCCTATCGACTCAGCAAGCTGGTTCAGGAAGATGTCGGCGAGAAGTGGAATGTCTCCGGCGCGCTCGCGCAGCGGCGGGAGGTGGAAGACCATCCCGGTCAGCCTGAAGTACAAGTCCTCGCGAAACCATCCCTCCGATACGCCTGTCCGCAGGTCGCGATTGATTGCGGCATACGACTAGTTGAGCCTTAATTCCTCGATCAAGGATTGTGCTTCTTGTTTGGGAAGGCTTTTGAGGAGCGCCTTCGCTTTCGGAATGTCGGCATCCAGACCGAGCCCCTTGGCATAGATACGAGCCAGGATTTTCTTCGCCGAATCGAAGCCGTCAGCCGATGTCGATTCAAAACAGGCCAGAATGTTCTTGTTGTACGGTTTCAGAGACTGTTCCCATCCGGTCTCATAGAGTGTGGCGAGTTCTGCGTGGGCCTCTTCGCTCAACGCGAAGCATTCCTTCAACAGTACCGGAACCGCATCTTCTGCACGGTTTTGCTCCAGAAGGACCTTCCCTAACGATTGTTGTTGAGTCGGGCGGCTGATATCGGGAAAGTCGTTCCAGAGGGTGTTGCGGTAGTTCTGCAACGCGCTCTGCAATTCCACGCGTCGCTGCTTCGTCGATTCCGAGGATAGCGCTTGGCGTCTTACCTTGGACAACGAATCGGCTGCGGTTTGCTGACCGAGGTCAGCGGCTTGCATCCACCAAAAGATCGCCAAACCGAGATTTTTCTCGACGCCCTGCCCGCTCTGGTAGGCATTGCCGAGGAACAATCGGGCCTGAGGCACCCCACCGGTCGCCGCCGTTTCCAGATGCTGCACGGCTTCTCGCGTGCGTCCTGCAATTCTCAACAACAGCGCGAGTCGATAATGTGCGTCGGGGAAATGCGGATGCAATTCGAGCGTCCGCCGATAGGATTGAACGGCGGCGGTCACATTGCCGAGGGAGTAGTAGACGCTTCCCAGGCTGTAGTGCGCGTGGGTCAGATTTGGTTCCAACCGGATGGCTTCTCCCAGAGCGGAAGCGGCGGCCCGCCATTCTTGTTTCGCCATGAGCATGAGGCCCAGCTGGAGATGGGCATTCCCATCATCAGGTTGCAATGTAATCGCCGCACGGCATTCCTCAACCGCGGCATCCACATCGCCGACACGAGAAAGGGCTCCGGCTAGTTTTAACCGGTAGTCTGCGTCGTTTGGTAAGAGACGGACTGTTCGGCGCAGCGATGCGACCTCCGTCACCGCATCAGTCGGTTCGTTGAACCCAAGTCCGGGCGTCGCCTCGGACGCCTGTGGCGAATTACCGTCGTCGGAGAGATTGTATTCGTTCAGTGAATGAGAACGGGCGAGAGACGAAGCGTAAACAGTCGCGACGACGGTGAAGGCCAACAGTATCGATCCGGGACGCATCGGCAAACTTTCACGCTCGACGGAAAGGCACGATAGTCAACAATTATACTATCTATACCATGTGCAATAATATGGAACGACCCGGTTCATCGGGCCATGCGAAGGAGGTGTGCCAGGCGGTCGATGGCTTCATGAAGCGCTGCTCCCGTCAAACGAAGAGGACTGTGCGGTACCCGCCAGACCGGTTCCAGCGGGGCCGGATCGTTCGCCGAACGAGGAATGATGTGCCAATGGATATGAGGAAGTTGGTTTCCGAGGAGTTCGTAGTTGATCTTCTGAGCCTGGTAGATCTCGGCTAAAGTCTTGGCCACCCGGTTGATCTCTTCAATCAACTGGAATCGTTCGGTTGGCGCGAGTTGGAATAACTCGGTGGCATGGCGTTGGAAGACCAGAACGGTCCAACCGGGAAAAAATTGGTCATCGTGGAGATAGACCTTCGACAGGCCGAGGTCTGCGATGAAATGGTCCTCTTTCGGCCAAGTTCCTTGGCACGCCATGCATGCGTCCGTCATGGCTGATTCGCCTTACGCCACTCTTCTTCAGTCAAGACGCCTTTTTTGATCAGCAGTTGAATCAGCTTCTCGACCGCATTGCGATTGGCTGCTGCCGATTGTCCGGGAGCGGAAGGTGTGGAAGATATCGGAGACTCCGCGCGTTTCGCTTCCGACGGTGGCCGCTTCTGTCCCAGCACTTTGAATGAGGGAGTGAAGACCGCCAGATAGTCTCGATTCCTGATTCGGACCACGGCGGGAAGACTATTGGTTTGCGGTACGAGGTCAGGGGAGGTTCCAGCAGGAACGCGGAAATATGGTTTCCCTTCGTCTGTTTGGCCGTCTTGATCCAGCACGTCGAATCGTTTCAGGAAAGATTCTCCCGTGAGCCCCTCTCGGTCCTCACCGGCCAAGTTGGTAATCTTGTCCAGCACGATGATCAGTGAGTCACCGATGATCGCGTCCGTTGAGAGGTTCCTGACGCTCACGTCGTAGCGATATTCGCTGGTGAAGTTGTCGCGACCCTTCAATGTCACGACGGCCTGTACTCGGTCGGTTAGATCGGTCAAATGGTCCAGTGATCCGGCGAAGCTACACCACGGATTCATGGCGATGACCGAAGCGGCGACGAGACAACAGATTTGTAGCCGGTTCATGACCTCAACGTGCTCACGTGCATGTGTGAGCATAGCAAAGTCCATGAGCAAAAGTCCGTAGGATTGGGCGAGCCGATTCCCTTGGAGTGCAGCTAGCCCGTCCGGGTGATTTGCGGGTTGGGGCACGCGCCTGTTGGGATCTGAAAGATCCCTACTTCTCCCCTCGGAGGCACGCCGGTACCTATCACGCCAGCGGGTGACATTCCCATGTGCAGCGACCTACCGACCATCTATGGGTACGCGAGCCAATATGGAGGGGCCAAGAGTGCAAGTAAGCCCTGCGACTTTCCGGTCAATCAAGGTGGCGGTGTGTTCGGAGTGGCTTTTCCCGGCGCACTGCGCCCTCACCCCTTTTGGTGAGCCCACTATTCGCTTATCACTTGGCCTGCGAGTGCGGCGCACACGGCGAGCTCCTCCGCGCGCCTGAGAGCTTTGAATGCCTCTGGATCACCCACGTCCGGTGGAGTGAGCTGAGAGTTTACCGATACCGTAGCGGAGCGGCTCCCGTCTGAGCTGGCCGCCATGAACTGGGTATAGCCTAGGGTGTTGCCCGTGTGGCCCCACACCGTCCCGCACCTCGTCTCGTAGCGGAATACCCCTAGTCCGGCCGAGTTCTTGCCTGGGCCTGGCGGGTCGGAGCCCCCGCCCTCAAGCACGTGGCGTTGCTGTACGCGCGTTCGACGATCGAAGAGGTCACCTCTCACATAAGCACGGACGAAGGTGTTGAGATCGGCGGGCGTGGAGACGATGCCTCCAGAGGCCCAGGCCCAGCCAGCGGCTATCGCCTCACTGACGTCTTCGGGTGGGCGTTCCGAAAGGTCGTAGCCGTGGATGTAGGGCTTCTCGAGCTTGGGGCCGGCCGGTAAGGAGGTTCTCTTCAGGCCCAGCGGTCCGTAGACTTGCTCTTGGAGCTCGCCTTCGTAGCTCTTGCCCGTGGCAGCCTCGACCATCAGGGCCACGGCTATGTTGTCGGAGTTGGAATACCTGTACTCGGAGCCGGGATTGAAGAGCAAGGGAGGGTCATGATTATATACGTACGTAAGAAGCTTCTCCGGCGGGGGCGCTTGTATGAGGCTCGCCCTAACCGCGTCCTGGAAGCCAGGATCCTGCGAGAAGTCCGGCAGCCCGCTGGTGTGGTTGAGCAGCTGCCCGAGGGTGACCTTCGACCAGGCGGCGGGCAGCTTCGGCAGGCGCTCTTCGATGGTGTCGTCCAAGGAGAGTGCGCCCTTGCTCACCAAGGAGAGCGCGGCGGCGCCGCTGAAGGCCTTGGCGACGCTGGCGATGCGCATGTGGTCGTCGACCTCCATGGGCCGCTCAGTCTTCTGGTCGGCTATGCCGAAGGTGTGGACCTTCCGTTGCTTGCCGCGCTGAACTACGGCGATGACCCCCGGCGGGCCGCCGGGCATGGCGACGAGCTCCTTGAGCGCGCGGTCGAGCTCGGCATCGGAGCCTTTGGCCCTCATGTTGACCGAGCAGCCTACCAGCGAGAGACCGAGGACCAGGACGATGACGTGTCGCATGGGTGACCTCCGGTGAGATGTGCAGGCAATAGTCTACTCGATAATAGACGGCCCGAACGGGAAGAACAACCGCTTTACGAGTGGTGTGGTGTGAGTACCTTCGCGCTGACCCCATGATAAGGCCGGTGATGGCGACGGCGATGTTGCCATAAAGTCGAGCCCCCGACAAATAGTGGCCCGAGCTCTGGCACCGCTTCACTGGATTGAACATAACTGGAACTGCTGAGGCGATGCCGTTGGTCAAGCTGGCATTAGCGGTGACGTCGTGATAGCCGTTCTCTACGAAGGTAACGATGACCGTAACGTAAGCAGCCACGGAGGACGAACATGCATATCCAGATCCTTTTCTTTCATAGGATTTGTCGCTGCTGCAGTTTTTACACTTGCCGCTTGCCACAGCAACATAAAAGCGGGCAAGTCAACGGGGCCGATGGCCGCCGACGCATTCACGCCGGTCACAGTGTCGCCGATAGGAACGAGCCACTCGTCCGTGCTCGGAACCGATGGTCTGTACCACTGGCGGGACAGATCGATGTGAAGGCATTCGATGAGTCGCCCACGCTTACGGGATATTGGGGGCAGGGGCGGTTAAAAAGGTGATTCCACAGCGTGACCGGTTCCCCCTGAACCTGAACATCGTCAATTTTCCGCGGTGACGATTAATGATTTCAATAGTGAGCCAAAGGCTGACCGTTCCCGCGAATGGGTTTCCCGGTCGATTCCAGTAAGGAGACACCATGTCTATATTCATCACGGCCACGGACTTCAGCGCAGCAATTCAGCGCGCTCTCAGAGTGTCTCGGGAAGACCTGTCGCGTACGCCGACGTGCAGGCGCGCCATGCGTAAGCGTTGCCTAACAACCGCTTCCGGAGGGACGCGGCCAACAGCACCGCGTCCCTCAAGCGGATCCGAGATGGCGTAAAATAGGTCCGGTGGCTCTGCAAGGAGATAATCCGGTCATCCTATGCGACGGATGAATGAGGGCGGCTAACTGAACTGCGTCGATCCGGATCTTCAGCATGTCTGTCCCACATCACAGGGCGTCCACAGGCTGACCGAAGGCTCGGTGAGGCCGGCGGCGGCTCCGCCCGGCAACTGCAGCACTTCATAATTCAACGTGTAGACGCTGCGCCAGAAGTCGACCGTCAATCGTGCCGCGTTGATGTTTTGCGTGGTCGAAATCGGGTTGGTGTCGGCCTGTTCGGGATGGTAGATATCCAGCCGGTACACGAATGTATTCTGGTTATAGGACAGCACGTACAGGTAGCCGGTGTATTCCACCGCCAGGTCGAGATACTGCCAGCCTTGGACAGGATCGGTCGCGCCGAGCGTGAGACTATACGGCGACGATTGCTTGGTGAAGTGGCGCACCGGATTTCCGCCCAGATCAAACGCCTGAATGCGGTTGTTACCGGCCTCCAGTATCAAGATGACGCCGTCCGGAGAAATGGCGGACGCGACAGGTGAGTCGATCAACCCAGGACGCGAGCCCTTGCCGGATTTGACCTGCGCGATGAGTTGAACCTTCGCATCGGCATCCGCCTTGGCTGCAGCGGGAATCCGATGCGTCTCAATCTTGTGATTCACGTTGTTGATGCTCACCAAATGGCCGGCCGGGTGGAGCAGCAGCGAATCCGACGGAAAATTGAGCACGCCCCACGCCTGACCGGACAATGGACTCGCGAACGCCGGCATGGGCTCCAGCATGACTTGGCGCACCATCGGCACATTGGGATCGGTCGTATCCAGATAGAAGTTGGCGGAGCCGTGGGTCAATAAATTATATGCGACCTTGACGCCGGGCACACCGATCCCGCAGGCGCCGTTGACGTAGCCCTTCTGTGCATTGGCGCCCTGGTTGCCCGAATCGGTGTTGAGGTTGGCCATCTGATCGAGCTGGCCGACGCCGCCGCCCACGCAGCTCGGCGCCCTGCTCGGGTCGCTGTTCTGGGCCTGCCACGCGTACCCGACGTAGCCTTGCACGCTGCCCGTGCCCTGGCGCACCGAGATGCCACGATAGCCGCACACTGTACCGGCTCCGCCGCAACTGGTGTTGCCGAGATTCGCGGTCGGTGCTGGCCCGGCCGCCCATAGATGGTTGCCGTTCGCGTCGAGCGCGGTCTTCTGTCGGTGTTGATAGATAGTGTTCGAGCTGATCGGAAACTTCAGTTCCTCGATGGCGAAGGTCGGAGCGGTGGTAGCGGTATTGGGAATCAGGCCGGTCGTGCCCTTGCCCAGCAGGATGTCCGGCTGGCCCGGCACGATCGCTTTCTGCACGAAGGCAACCGAGACGTTGACGTTGCCACCGAGCGGCACCTTGCTGAAGATCACCGGTGGCAAGGTGGAAGGTACCGGAGCAGCGAGCGGGAAGGTCTGCACGTACGGCGTGCCGTCGTCGAACATCGCGGTAACCGTGTAGCTGTTCGCTGCCTTGGGAAAGGTATCGTCGCCGGGGTCGGGCGGATTCGCATTCGGGTCCCCCGAATCTTTGAGGAGAGTGACGCTCAAGTCATGGGTGAAGACTAGGTCGTCGACATAGGTCCACGGCGTTAAGGCAAGCTCAGCCGAAGTCTCGGCGAGACTGATGACGCCCACGGCGATGGAGAGTGCCTGCATGATCTCACCGGCGACCGGAATCGCATCCTCTGCGGTGCCTTCCCCGATCTGCTCCCAGATCCATGCCACCAGTGTTTTCATGCCATCGCCGACCCCCTTCGTGACCAGCACCTTCGCCACCACCAGGGCTTGTCCTTCCCAGAAGCCGGGAGTGAGGAGCAACCCGACGAGCGAGCCGGGGCTGCTTGGGTTCAACGCAGTACTGATGATCGTGATGAGTTCGAGCGTGAGCATTTGCAGGAACGGGATGACCACGGCCTTGTACAGCGCCGGGATGAAGCTCCCGCCGCCCGCGGCAGCCAGCAGCGCCGTCACGCCGTAGTTGAAGACGCCGGTCATGATGGCGCCGGGCAGCACTGTCTCGGGATAGGTGTTGCCACCCTGAAAGGAAAGGGTGCTGGAGAGGATGCGCACCGTGGTCGCGGAAGCGGGAACGGTGAAGCTTGGCTGAATAAAGCCCGGCGCGGTCGGGATCGCCATCACCGTGAAGACAGGCCCGATGACCGAGACGAACATCTCCGTGGCGGTATCCAGGTCTTTAACGCGGTTTGGGATGATCGTGCCGTTGACGTACTCCGGAATATTGGCGAGCGGCAGTGCGTTGGGCGGGTCGTTGGCATCGAGAAACTGCAGCCATACGCCGCGAAACTCCAAAAAGAAGTTGAGCAGGGTGAGCGACACCTTGACGGCCGCGCCGTTCTGCGTGGAACTGGCCTGAACCTGATAGCCGACCTGTCCATTCTGCTGCTTCAAGACCATGGTGGCATTGGCATCGCGGACCGCCGTCTGTCCGAGGCTCTGATCGACCTTGGTCAACCCGTCGTGACGCAGCCACATCGCGCCGGTGAGCGCGGGGTTCGGTGGGTCGTTCTGGCCGGCGGGCTGTAGGCCCGTGGCGTCGGCGCCCAGGGAGGTGTCGTCCTTGACACCGGGCGTGGTGGCATTCATCGCCGATCTGGCAAGCGCGCGCAGATCCGGGTGCAGGCTCGGCTGATATTGAATTCTGCCCGCATGCTTGCCCGTCTGGTTCTTGAGCGGCACGCCGCCGTCGCCCGGCACGGGCTGGAGCGTGCCCCAGCCGGTTGCGTTGGGCTGGCCCGGGGTCTGCTGCGGCATCGCCGGCCCGTACTGCGGTTGACTAAGCTTTCCGCTCAACAGAACGACGTCGATACTGCGGTCGACATGGTTCGAGTGGACGATATGGGCCGAATTGGGTTCGAGGCTCATCAGGTCCGGGTGGCAGCCCACCATGGTCGCGGCATGGCTCACGGGATCGAGCAGATCGCGTTCCTCCCGCAAGTCCTGCTCGGTACGCGCCGGCGCGATCCCATAGTACTTGCGTTTGGCGGAGAGCGGCAGCGGGCCGGTGGGTGTGGACTTGCGGGCCTGCGCATAGGCCTGCGTCGCGCCGCTGGACGGAATATAGAGCTGCACGGCTGACATCGACCAGGTGCCCGCTTGGGGATTGATATCGGCGCTTACATAACACAAGGTCACCGTGTCGGTGGCGAACATCGCATTTTCGACGTGATGGGTGATCTGGCTGTCCGGCACGGCCCGCAGAAACGCATTGGACTGTCGCGCTTGGCGCAAGACGTCGGGCCGATCGGCCACCTTGGTGAGTGTGTAACGCTGTCCGCCGCCGGTCAGAAAATAAGTCTTGCCGGCGTGATTTTCGTGCGACAGGTTGAAGAACAACGTGCGTGACTCCTTGGATCGAGGCGGCGTCGGAAGGCCTATGGGGATATTCCGGCAGCTCTCCAGTAGCGGCCCCGCCGTCAACATCATTCCCGCCGCCGCAGCTTTGGTGAGAAACTGTCGGCGCGTCACGCCGCCGCCGGCAGTCGCTCGCCTGCCGTGCCGGCGCGGCGCGTGACCTCTTTGGCGGCTCTCACTGCGCTGCACCAGCTGCTCATAACTCCGCCTGCCTTTCTTCGCCATGAGGAGACTCCTTCCTCCAAGGTGTTGTTCGGTCAGTGCCGGATCACCAGTTGGGGTCCACCGTCGCGTTGTTCTTGCAAATCACACGTTGGTCGCTCGGCGCCTGGTCGTACGTGGCATCGGCGAGATACCAGCCCGGCACCGGCTGGTTGTTGGCCATCGCGATTCCACCCTTCCAATTGGCATTCGTATTCGGCGCCGACTTGCCGACACCGCACACTGTGGAATTGCCGTTAGGACAGGTCATAGAGACGGTGGGAGGCACGGCGGAAAAACCCCCATAGGCAGCCTGCACACAGGGAGTGCTCTGGCCCGACCAGCCTTTGAACCCGGTGTAATCGGCACTCAACAGCAGGTAAAGGATGTTTCCCTGATTGGGATTGGTCGCCGCGCCGAAATCGACGAACGCATTCAGGAGGCTTGTATTAACGAGGTTGGCGTTGCCGTCGAAGATCGCGCCCTGTAGAAGGGCCTTGGTGAAGTCGGGAGCCGCTCCACCTTTCACCTGGAACTGCGCGCCGGCGAAACTTGCGCCGGTCAGGATCGCCGACCCGAACTGCGTGCCGTTGATCGTCGTGGTGGCGCCGGTAAAGTCGACGCCGAACAGATAGGCGTTGGAGAAGTTGGCTCCGGTCAAGTCCGCGCCGGAGGCCGTCGCGCAATTGGTCTTGCAGGGAAACGTCGGCGTGGCGCCGCCGAACGAGCCATAGAAGCTCGCGAACTGGAACGATGCTCCCTGTAACTTGGCATTGGCCAAGTTGACATTCTTGAGGTGGGCGCCATCGAACACTGCCGCCGTTTCGATCGGGGGCGTTGCGGCGGTATTAGCAGACAGAAACGACCCGGCAAGGCTCGAGTCGGTCAGGTTGGCATTGGTGAACTGTGCGCCATACAGCTGGGCGTTGCTCAAGTCGACGTTCTGCAGGCTGCCCTTGTTGAATTTCGCGGCCGATAGCTGCGAGGGCGTGGCGGTCGTGCCGTTCAATCCCGTCGCGTTGTCGAGCGTGGCGCCCTGGAAACTCGTGTGTTCCAGCACGGCGCCGGTCCATGTGCTGGCCGTCAGATCAAGATTATCGAAAACGACGTTGGCATAGAGGCCGCCCGAGAAGTCGTGTCCCGGCTGCCCGGCCGCCGTTTGGAGTTGGCTTGCGCAGGCGGCGATCTGCGCGCCGTTCAAATCCAGCCGATTCCATTGCGCCACGAACTCGCAGTTCATGGTCGTATTCTGGAACTTCGTTCTGCAACTCTGGGCCGTGTCGATTGCCAGCGGGGAGTCGCCGAAAATCGCGTTGCCGGTGTTGATATCCGTGTGCGAAAAATCGGCGCAGGTCAGTGTGGCATACGTGAGGTAGGTCGTGCCGTTGAACTTGGCGCCGATGAATTTGGCGTTGGTCAAGTTGGCGAAGCTGAAGTCGGTCGGGAAAGCGGGATTGCCGCTGTCCGCGATGGTGGCGCCGCTGAAATCCGCGCCGGTGAGGTTGGCCTTGATGAAGATCACGGCGGTGAGCGCCGCGCCGTTGAAGTTGGCGTTGGTCAGATCCTGACCGGTGAAGTTGCACATGGTGAGCGTGAGGCCATGGTAATCGTGGCCGCCCTGCACGAGACTTGCCGGGCATGACGGTGCCGGTGGTTGCGGGACAGTCGCTGCGGTGCTGGCGCGGCTCGTGAGAAACACCATGCCCATCAACAACGAGATTCCGATCAGAAGAATAAGCGGTCCCCAGGTTGTCTGTTCTCTAGACATCGTCGCTCCCTTCCGTTCTGGTTCGTTGCGAGTTTGGCGGGATTGCCGACCGCCGCAACAACCGGCGCCGTCACTACGGAACCGTCCACAGCGGGGCCGACCCGTCGTAGATCACGACGTGACCATCGTCCCGAACCGTGAGGTACGCGCCAGGATGGGGTGCCGTGTTGGTGCAGGCGGTGTTGGAGCCCTTTGTGCTCAGACACAGGTTGCCATCGGTCTGCATGGTTACCCTGTCGGCCGTGCCCAGACCAGCTTGTAACGAACACCACTGATAGCCGCCCGACTTGTAGAGACAGAAGTTTCCGTCGATCTGCAAGATCAATTCATAGATCCCGCTGGCCGAGGTTCGCGACTGGCCTTGGGTCAAGGCCTGCCCCTCAGAGAGGACACTCGGGGCCGGCTTGTCGAGGTTGACGAGCGGTCCGGACCCGCCACCTACGCCGGCTGCGCCCGATGCACCGGTGCAGTTGGGGTTAGCGCCACCGCTGCCAGCAGGGCCGCCGGTACCAGGCTTGCCGAGATAAATGCCGTTATTGCTTACGGGCGCGAACGAACTGCCGCGCAACGCGATGCCGATCGATGGCCCGCCGTTGCCACCCGCGCCCCCGCCACCGGCACCGCCCTGGCCACCATTGCCACCAGACCCACCCCAGCCTGGCGCGGCGGACGCATAGCAGCGCCCGATGATTTTATAGTTATATTTCGTACCTTGGTATCCCGGCCCTCCGTTTCCACCGGGTCCGCCCAGACCGCCTTGGCCGCCCGGTCCGCCTCGCCCTCCCAGCCCAGGCACGATGCTGCTCTGATCCGGAACTCCGATGACAGCCGAGTTGAACATTACCAGCGCAAGTGACGCGCCGCCCTGCTGGCCGCCTGGGCCGCCCGGACCGCCGCAGCCCCCGCCCCCGCCCCCGCCGCCCGGATAGCCGTTGAGGTCGGGGCTCTGGTAGTCGGTCGCATATCCTCCCGACCCGCCGCCCCCGCCGCCAGCACCAACACTGCCCGTCGCACCGATGCCGCCCGCGCTCGGAAGCCAGATCGTGCCTTGGGCATTTATTTCACCCCAGATCGCGTCGCTGGGTGCTCCGCCTTGTGTGCTGCATTGACCGGTGCCGCCCGGTCCGCCAGGCGGCCCGTCGCTCGGATCCACAGTGCCGAAAGTCGATGGCCTGTCGTCGCAGTTGCAACCGGATGAGCCTTTGCCAGCACCGTCGCCTCCTATGGCGTTGCCGCTGTCTTGCCCTTTCAGGCCGCTGAAGTCTGAGTTCTGCGTGTAACAGCCACAATCCAAGAAACAGTTGTGGCTGTGAACGTTATTCCAAGAGGCACCCGCACCTCCACCACCGATGCCGGCGGGCGGCGGGCTCGACGGACAGGCGTTCCCCGCCGCGCCTCGGCAGGTGGCGCAGGTTGGTGGAAAGCCATCGCCACCCTTGGTGCCATTGGAAGAGCCACCGCTTGCGCCGTCGCCTCCTTTGCCGGCGGCGAGCACCGAATGGCTCAAGGTCAGTCCCTTGCTGTTGCTGACCGTCATCGCGATGCTGGCGGTGCCGTTGGCCGTCTCGTCCTTGCCGATCACGACTAGGCCAGAGACCGTCGTTGGTGTGTTGATCGTGCCGGCGCTGATGGCCGGCGTGCCCGGCGCTGGGCTGGCCTGAATCGTCGTGCGGTATTTGTGATCGGTTTCGCCATCAAACAAACAACTGCCGTAGACGCTTACCGAGTCGCGGAGCGTGATCGTAGCGGTGGTCGGGTACAGGCCATGTCGTACCAGCACGCCGCAGCCAGCCCCGGCGCAGTTCTTGATGCCTTGCTGGATGGTCTCGCAGGCGTTACCGGTGGTTGTGCCGCAGGACGGTCCATCGGCGCCGTCGGCTTTCACATACACGGCACTCTTCAATCCTGACAGATCCGCCCCGGCGCACGTTGCGGCTAGCGCGGAGGGTGCACCCGATGCGCCGCCGACCGGCCCCGGTTGCCGGATTGCCGAGCCGCCGCTGCAAGCGGCAAGGAGACAGATAAGGCCGATGCCGATCATCGTCGCCATGCCGGCGCCACCCCACGCCGTTAGGCCGTGCAGGCTTGTCGTAGAGGATTGGCTTATCGAGGATTGGTTTATCATGGCGCGCCCGGGCTTTGTGGTCATGGTCACACCTCGCCTACGTTTAGTGAAGCCAATCCTCCCATGTCCAGGTTGAGGCGTGAACCTTTGCCAAAACCACGCTCACCCTGGCATTTTTCAGCTTCTCGATGTTCCTTGGACCCCCTGCGCGATTGCTTTAGCGAGTTGCGGAAAAACTCGATTTGTGTGCGTCGACAGGCTCAGCATGAACGGAAAACACCAGCATATCCCCTGATCGCTCCGTTCGTCCTGGGTCTCTTACAGGATGAAGGAGGGTTTTCCCGCAAGCGCTTCAACCGATTGCGCCATCCCTCCGCATGGGGTTTCACCTGAGGCGAGGGCCTGGATATCAGAGTTTTTAATGTCACGCCAACCGGTATATTCCCTAGGGCCAAGGCTCATTAATTGAGATCAAAACTGACGGTGGCTGGGATGTAATGGCGGAGAAGAAAGTGTGCGCGCCCGCTCAACGCAATGCACACAACAAGACGTGGCCATGGCTTTTGAGACTTGCTCGGTATCTGCGGAAGGACTTCACCATTTGCGCATGAGGGGCGGCTCTATCAGATTCACAGATTCACGATACGGTCCGGGCCACGCGCGGCAGATCGAAGAACAGCTCGATGGCACCCTGCGGCCAGCACCAGAGGGCAGTCGCTCATCTTCCGGCTCGGCCCCGGCCCATGCCCGCGACAGAGGCTCAGGTGGTGGCTCGATCACGGTGTCCGACCAAGCCAACGGAGGGTCATCCGTGGCGCAAGCGGGCGCTATCAGACAGAGGACAACACGCGGCGGCTGGAATAGAAAGTCGGACATTTCTATTGTGGGAAGAAGAGGACATTTCTAAATTGAGCTGACATCCACTACGAGTCGCCTTGACACATCATTTCGACCGACGATATTCTCGCTCCGGTCTGCTCGATCGCTCAGCTCTGGCTACAAACCATGACTCTATCCGATTTCCGCCGACTGGAAACCTTGGAAGTCTCCCGTTCGCTCGCGACGGCCCTCATGCGACTCTACGATTTTCCGCACCCCCGTCGACCGGGACGAACGATCCGCGGCTATGATCGACCACATGCCGTGCGGACGGCGAAGATGTGTGTGACTGTCGCCGATCGCTTAGGACACCCGCGAGATCGGATACGACGCTATCATGTCGCCTGTCTTTTGCATGACCTGGGCCGTGCCGGCCTCGACCGGCAACTCTTTGGAACTATTTGGTCGTGGGCCAAGCAACGGGGCATTCCAACGAGACCTCGTGAATGGCGCGCCATTCATCCGGAGACGACATATGGCCGGGAGACAGAAGCGTTCGTGTCGTTGTATCGCCGGGATCTGATCGCTTCCGGAGTACCCATGGACGCATGGGCTGTCGAGCAGATTGAAATGAGGCTGGGCTATGCTCGACGCCTTGCCAGACGATTGCGCGGGGTGAAGCCGACGCTGAAGGCCCTTGGCATCGAGTGGCAACCGTGGATGCAGCAAGTGATGCTGTATTACTATTACCCGGAACGGTTGGCTCAGGCGAAGGCCTGGGTTCGGCAATTGGCTGAAATTCTCGTCGCCTGCGAGCAGTTTGAGGCCTACAGTAATCAGCGGCGGGGACGCGATTATTATGCTCGGAACAGAGAGAGCTTGTCGGAAGCTTTTGCCTATCTCGACAAGCTGGGGCAAGAAGGCATTCTGAGCAGTCAAGTCTTGAGCACAGTCCGATTGTTGACGGCCGAAGGCGCGTTCGATTCCATTTTGGAAGATGCGCGAGGCGAGCCGCTGACCCCGAGCGACCGCCGCTACCTTCGAGGCCTCACGGGTCGGAGACTCTGATGGGCGTCCACACCGTTTCGCTGACGATTCGTATGGCAGGTGATACGCAGATCGACAATATCACCAAATCCGTTGCCGCCGCTTTGGCCGGTTCCAATCTGAAAGCGGGAATCGTGACGGTATTCGTCAAACACACCACCGCTTCCGTCATGATTATCGAAGATGAACCGGGAATTCGGGCCGACACGAAAACGTTTTGGGATCGCCTCGTTCCTCCTGACCTTCGGTGGCAGCACAACACCGTCAATCCCGGCGAAGACAACGGCCACAGCCATCTTCGAGGGCAACTCCAGGGGCCGTCCGTCACCATTCCATTTGCTGATGGTGCGCTTCTGCTCGGCACATGGCAGCAACTCGTGGTCGTGGATTTCGATACCCGTGCCAGAACGCGTGAACTCGTCGTGCAGGTTCTGGGTGAATAACCACGTCAGATTCCTGACCGTGCTCCTGGTTATGTCGATGCTGTGCTCACCGATCGATGCGGCGGAGTGGGGCAAGCCGCTGGGAGCCGTCTATGACGGCCCTGAAGGGAAGCCACGTCCCGTGACCCCTTCTCCGGTGGAACTGAGTGCCGATGAACGATCGACGATCGCCGTGTTTGAGCGTGCGGCCAAGTCCGTCGTGTTCATCGCCAACACGGCGATCCAACAAGATGTCTGGTCGCTCAACGTCATGGAAGTGCCACAGGGTTCAGGGTCCGGTTTCGTATGGAGCAAACAAGGCCACATCGTCACCAACTTTCATGTCATCTACGGTGCCGATGCGATCAAGGTCACGCTCGCCGATCGGAGCGAACACGAGGCAAAACTGGTCGGCGCAGACCCCGATCACGATCTCGCAGTGCTGCAAATTCACGTGTCGGACATCAACTTGGAGCCGTTGGCGATCGGTTCCTCGCATGATTTGCGGGTGGGGCAAAAGGTATTGGCGATCGGAAATCCGTTCGGGCTCGATCATACTTTGACGACCGGAGTCGTGAGTGCATTGGGACGAACCATCAAATCCATGTCGAATCGGACGATTGAAGGTGTGATCCAGACCGATGCGGCGATCAATCCCGGTAATTCCGGCGGCCCGCTTCTTGACGGGGCTGGGCGATTGATCGGCGTCAACACGCAAATCGTGAGTCCAAGCGGAGCGTACGCAGGAATCGGATTCGCCGTTCCCGTCGATACGGTGAACCGCATCGTCCCGGAACTTATCAAGCATGGCAAGCTCATCCGACCAGGATTGGGCGTCTCGCTCGTGCCGGACGCGATGGCAAAGCGATGGGGCATCAAGGGCGTCATCATCGGCAAGGTGGCGCGCGGCGGTGCCGCCGATCGCGCAGGACTCAAAGGAGCGCGTGAAACCATGATGGGTCGGATTCAACTCGGCGACGTCATCGTCTCGGTCGCCGGAAAGCCGGTGACCACCATTGACGACCTGATGGATGTGATGGAAGCACACAAAGTCGGTGACCGAGTGAGCGTGGAGGTTGTGCGGGGAAATCGGCGTGAAACGGTTTCCGTGACCCTTCAGGCCGTCAATTAAGCAGGATGTTGAAAAAGTCCTCCAGCTTCGTTCTCGCGTTGCTTGAAGTGCGTGAAGCGCATCTCGTGAAGCGTGAAGCGGGCGACGGGATAGCGGAAGATTGTCGATCAGCTGCAGCCTGGCATGCGAGGAGGCGCGTCTTGGTGCGCCTGGGTTGGGCGGGTGAGAACGACGGTCTTTTTGAACATCCTGCGTGCCCCTGTTAGTGTGAAGGCATTGCAAGACGCGCGTGTGTTAGGATCATGTGGTCACGCGTCGTGAAGGACCATCTATGAGTGATCGCAGAGCTTCTGAACGGGATGAACCCAACGGTCGGGGCGAAGAACCGTCGCTGAAGACCGGGACCGATCCGATCGAATTGATTGAACAGTGTCTGGCCTCATTTCCCGAGGGGGACGCTCGGCAGAAGCTGCTGTACAAGCTGCGCCATGCGGTGACATTGTCTCAAGCCGCCCATCAACAACGTGAACTGGAATTCAAGAAAGTGAGCGAGGTCGTCGCCAAGCTGACGGCACCGGCCAATCGTATCGGGACTTTACTTGATGTTCCCGGTGAGGGACTCGCCCGCATCGTCGTCGGTGGGGCCGAGTATTATGCCAATGTGGACCCCCGTGTTCCCGGTACGGATCTTAAGGTCGGAACGCAGATTCTGGTCAATGAAGCCTATGCCGTGATCAAAACGCTCGGGTACGATCGTAACGGCCCTATCTTAAAACTGGCCGAGGCGATGTCTGATGGGCGATTACGGTTTGAACAGGAGATGGGGCGACAATCGTTGATCTTGCAGAGATCGACGGATCTTGTCGGCGTAGAGCTCAAGGCGGGCGATGAAATTCGCATCGATCCAAGCTATCGAGTGGCGATTGAGAAGCTCACGGATCGCACGACACATCGTCATGTCCTTGATGTCCTGCCCAAGGTCACGTGGGAGCAGATCGGTGGACAGGACGAGGCAATCGCGGCCATTAGAAAGGCGGTCGAGTATCCGCTGTTGCACGCGGAGACGTTCGAACGGTTCAAGTTTTCCCAACCGAAGGGTTTTCTTCTCTATGGCCCACCCGGATGCGGGAAGACACTCATCGGCCAAGCGGCCGCCGGTAGTTTGGCCAAGTTGGTCGGCGAATCCAAACAAGACCACATACCCGATCGGGATAAGCATCCGCCGGTGACGAGCGGAGCATTCCTGCACGTGAAAGGGCCCGAAATTCTCAACATGTGGCTCGGGGAATCGGAGCGGATGGTCCGGGATCTCTTCGAACAGGCCCGGGCGAGACGCAAGGACGGTGCCTTGCCGTTTATCTTCATCGACGAAGCGGAGTCGATTTTGGGAACGCGACGTGCTATGCGTTCCTTCAATATCTCGAATACGCTCGTGCCGATGTTTTGCAGTGAAATGGATGGAATCGAATCGCTGCGGGACGTCGTCATTATTTTAGCTTCCAATCGGCCCGACTTGATCGATCCGGCGGTGCTGCGTCCCGGCCGCATCGATCGGAAGATCAAAGTCAGTCGACCGAATAAGGATGCTGCTGCCGAGATTCTTCGAATATTTTTGACCGCGGATTTGCCGCTGGATCCGGTGCTGGTGAAGGAACGGGGCGGTGAGCAGATGGGGGCGGTGACGTCGCTCGTCGAAGACCTCATTGAGTCGATCTTCCGCCGAACGGAGGAAAATCGGCTTCTGTCGATCCGGCTCAGGAGCGGGCAAAACAAAGTGCTGTATCGCGGCGATTTGGTGAGCGGAGCCATCTTGGCCTCGATTATTCAACGTGCCAAGGAAAAAGCGATCGATCGTACGGTTCAATCGGGCCAGCAGTCGGGATTGCAGGCCAAGGATCTGCTCGATTCCGCCTCAGAGGAATTTCGAGAGGGTGAAATGTTGCCGCCGGACGATGCGGCGGAGGAGTGGTTGAAGCTGCTGGATCATCATCCGGAACAGGTGGTTGGAATTTCCTCCTTCCGGCGCGGACGGCAAACGGAAGAGCGGTTGATCAACCAGATTATTTGAGGGCGTCTCTCGCAGCTGGTATCTCGTTTTCCGGAGCGAACGGCGCTTCACGAGAACCGTCACATTCTTATGCGTCTCTTCGGCATCGAAACAGAGTACGGGATTACCAGGGATGACGTGCCGGAGATGGATCCGGTCGTGGAATCGATGGAATTGGTGCGGGCGTATCTCGCCGCTTCCTTCGAGCGGCGTTGGGATTATGCCGGTGAGGATCCGCATGAGGATGCCCGTGGCTTTCGAGTGTCCGGCTTGCAGCAGGATAAGGAAGAAGATGAGTTTGCAAAGGTGGACGCCCATCGCCCTTTTTCGTTCCATGACATGAAGAGCGATTTGGTGTTGCCGAACGGCGCGCGATTCTACAACGACCATACGCATCCGGAGTATTCGACGCCGGAGTGCCGGACGATCAGAGATCTTCTCGCCCAAGATCGCGCGGGAGAACGTATTCTTCTTCGAGCTGCGCAGCGACGCAATCACACGCTCGGAGGGCGTCACGTTCGACTGTATAAGAACAACACGGATTTCCATGGCCATAGTTACGGATGTCACGATAATTATCTCGTTTCGCGGGTTGTTCCCTTCCCGGTTCTCGTCGCAGGCTTGGTGCCGTTCTTGGTAAGCCGACAAGTGATCGCGGGCGCGGGAAAGGTAGGAACTGAAGCACAGGAGTCCGGTTACGTCCCAGGGCGGTATCAGCTCTCGCAGCGCGCTGATTTTATGGAAGCGGAGTTGGGCGTGGATACGATGCACAACCGGCCGATTCTCAACACCAGGGACGAGCCCCATGCCGACCGGCGACAATATCGCCGACTCCATCTCATCCTCGGCGATGCCAACATGTGCGAGTATGCGACAGCATTGAAGGTCGGGACGACCAGACTCGTTCTTGATTTAATCGAGCGAGGGGCTATGCCTGCCATCGAGCTGGATCAGCCGGTGGCTGCGGTAAAACAGTTGTCGCGCGATCCGGACCTGAAAGCAGTCGTTCGTCTCCAAGGCGGACGGAAGCTTTCTGCTCTTGAACTTCAAAAGTATTACTGTGAGGCCGCACACCGCGAGTTAGCCGGATCCGATGAGGAGTCGGATTGGCTGTTGGCGCAATGGGGTGAGAGCTTACGTCTTTTAGCGCAAGACCGTTCACAATTGATCGGGAAGCTCGATTGGGTCACGAAACAGTGGTTGCTTGAGACATTCATGCGAGAAGAGCGGATCGGTTGGGACGATCCTTGGTTGGCCAGCTTGGACTTGGAGTATCACAATGTGAGTCCAGAGCAGGGGTTGTACTTCGGATTAGAAGCGGAAGGGAAAACCTGGCGGATGACAACCGATGAGGAGATCGAAGAGGCGATTCGAAATGGTCCGAGCGATACCCGTGGAGGACTGCGCGGACTCTGCGTGCAGCGGTTTTCTGATCAGATTCAGTCAGTGCAATGGGAACAGGTTCGGTTTTCCGGTAGGTTTCGGTCCCGAACACTGGACATGGCAGATCTCTTTGATCCGCAGGAAGTCCGACGATGCATGGACGTTTTCCAGCGAGCCCATTCACCGGCTGACGCACTGGCAACTTGGAGCACCAGAAAGGAAGCACAGACATGAACCACATCACAATACCGGAACGACGAGAAGGACCGGTCGATCCCATGCCGAAGTCACCTCGCCCACTCGAAGACGGAGGTGGACCGCGTCGTCCTGAGACAGAATCACCGGAGAAGGATAGTCTCATGAAACGGATGCGCAAAGTCGATCCCAAACAGGCAGAGCGGTATCGGCAGAGGACCGGGGAGTAGTTGAGATAGTGCTGAGTCCTGGGTGCTGAGCGAAAATCCAGTCACGAGTTTCTGAACTCAGCACTCAGCACTTTAAACTCAGCACTACAAATTCAGCACTGAGGAACAGATGGGTATGCAAGGCGATTTCTATCAGGTCTTGAAAGAACAAGGATACGTGCTGGGATTGTCGGGACAGGCCGGGACAGGGCAGGAACTGACGATCGCCACAACGATCCTTGCTTTTAAATATCGCGACGGCGTGCTGGTCGCGGGGGATCGGCGCGCGACAGCCGGAAATATGGTGATGTACGACCGCACTGACAAGGTATTGGAGATCGACCGGTATAGCGTCATGGCGATCGCCGGCGTGCCGGCTACCGCATATGAAATGGCGCGCATCCTTGAACATTCTTTCAAGTATTATCGGCGGACACAGCTCCAGGAGCTCAGCTTTGAAGGAAAACTCCGAGCTTTGTCCAAATTGCTGAAGGAAAACGTCGCGGCGGCTTTAGCGGGGACTGGAGCTGTAGCCCCGATCTTTGCCGGTTACGATGCCGGGCAAGAAGCGGCGAAAATCTACTTTTACGATATTCTCGGCGCGGAGTTTGAAGGAGTGGAATATGCGGTATCCGGGTCCGGCTCATCGACCATCCGTGGAATTCTTCATTATTTGAATACATGGGGCGAACAGTCGCTGAGCGCGATGTCGGAAGAGCAAGCAACCGTTCAGGCGTTGCGGCTGTTGACGTGCGCGGCAGAATTCGACAGCGCGACCGGCGGAGTCAACCGCGATGCCGGTCTCTATCCGGTCATTAAATTCATCACGCCCGGTGGTGTCCGGATGATGCCGGATCTTCAGCTGCGTTCATTATTTGAATCAAGAGTTTCCAAAAGCGCGTAAGGCCGTTCGCTATGTATGAAGAGCCGTATCGGTGGGTGGAAGCAGTCGGAAATCGCCGGCAATATCTCGACGATCAATTGAAAGAGGGAACCCCTGTCGTCGGGGTCGCGTATGAGCACGGCATTCTGCTCATGACAATGAGCAAAGGCACACCTAAGTTATATGAAATTTATGATCGTTTAGCTCTGGGAGGCATGGGACATCCGGCCGACCTGGAGAAGCTACGCTTCAATTTGCTGGAAATGGCGCACGTCGAAGGATTTAATCGCTCCGTATCAGATGTGACGGGGAGCCGTCTGGTAAAGTACGGCATCACACCGGTCATCAAACAAGCATTCGAAGAGGTATTCAAAGCTCCCTTCATCGTGAAAATCTTGCTGGCAGAGTTGGGCCAGAAAGCCGGGAGAGACGGTTTCTTGACGATCAACTACGATGGGACATTTGAGGAAAAGGGTCGGTATGCGGTGCTTGCCGCCACCTCGGCGGTCGAGGAAAAAATGATAGGGTATCTCCGACAACAGTCCATTGTGTCTCTGAAGGACGCTGTGGATGTGGCGGTTCGTACGTGGGCGGTCGGTGATCGAGCGCAACGATCTGCACTGGAGGATGGCGAAGTCCATGACGAAGCAAGGACCGCCCCCGATCCGCAGGTGATTGATGCAGAGGCCCTCTATACGCATCTGCGTCGGTGCATTGCTGAAAAGACAATCGAATGCGCCTTGCTTGATCGCCACATGCAAGGCCCCTCCAAGTATCGAGCGCTGGAGGCCCATGAGCTGCGAACGATGCTTCCGACGGATCTGAGCCCATCACCCGCGTAATCTCATGTTAAATCGTATCTTTGGTTTGGAGACTGAATACGGACTCTTGATCCATGAGGATCGACCGAACCATTCCCCGACGTGGTTTGCTCATAAGATTCGTGACCATCTGTTCCAGGTCCAGCGGCGAGGTGTGCTGGATTTGCACCATCGTGGGCATGATGAGCCTCCCGGCAATGGAGGGTTTCTCACCAATGCTGGGCGTATCTACCTTGATATGGGGCATTTGGAATATGCCTCGCCGGAATGCCATTCGCTCACGGATGTGGTGGCGTCGGACCGTGCCGGAGACCTCTTGCTGCAGCAAACCCTCGAAGAACTCGGTTTTTCAGAACAGGTGTCCTTGATCAAGAACAACATCGATCATGAAACCGATGCGACCTTCGGTTCGCATGAGAACTATCTGGTCTCTCGGCGGTTCCCTTTTTCGAGGCGCGGGCTGGCTCCGCTCGTGACTTTTCTTGTGACCAGGCAGATCTTTACCGGCTCGGGGCGCGTCGGTTCCGCCGCCCTACAGGATGCCTGGATTCAGACGGATCGGTTACTCATTCCACGTTCCGCTCTCGGTACACATCATGGATCGGAGCCGCCCTTTCAAATCTCGCAACGTGCCGACTATATCGTGAACGATTTTTTCGAATGGGTGCAGCACAATCGGGCGATTGTGAACACGAGGGATGAGCCGTTGGCCGATCCCAATCAATACCGAAGGATTCATCTATTGCTGGGCGATTCCAACATGACCGAATATGCGACGGCGTTGAAGCTGGGAACGACGGGGCTGGTGCTGCAGCTCATCGAGGAAGGACATGCGCCTCAGGATTTGGATATCGACGAACCGGTGGAAGCGCTCCAAGAGATTTCCCAGGATCAAGAACGGCGCTGGCTGATCCAGCTGCGGTCTCAAAAGACGATATCGGCCGTGGATATTCAAGAACGGTTTCTTGACTGTGCCGTTCAGCATTGCAAGGGACAGGACGAAGAAACCGATTGGGTCCTTACACAATGGACATCGGTGCTTCATGATTTACGTGGCGATTATCAAAAGCTGGTTGGGCGTGTTGACTGGGCGTCCAAGCTGTGGTTGCTGGAATGCTTTCGAGAAGCGGAGCATGTCGACTGGACTGATTCCATGCTGAAAAGTTTGGATTTGGAGTATCACAATCTGAATCCCTCGAAAGGGCTGTATTACGGATTATTAGAAGAGGGACGTGTCCCTCGTGTGACGACAGACCTCCTCATTCGCCTCGCGATGGAAACGGCGCCGAAAAACACGCGTGCGTACGGCCGCAGTGAACTGGTCAGATATCTCTTGCATGAGCGGCACGCCTCAGTGGCGGATCAGTCTCCAACGCCTGATGGCTTGTTCCCTCCCTATGTCATCAATTGGTCGATCTTCCAAGTGCGCGGGCACGCCCCTTTCCCTATGCCGGACCCGTTTAAAACATATCTGGAAGATGTGCGGACACACCTCGACAGCGTGATCGTGTAGTGGTTCAAATCTTCATGCTGGGGACAAGTGCGATGAACCGGTCCGTCATAGCCGTCCCAGTAAAAAATCTACGATTCGGTTCTCCGCCCAGTACGGGTCTTCTCCATTCCGGCCCCGGTGGAAAAACCCGCAATGGCCGCCAAAGCGAGGCGCAACCATGCGAATCCGAGGGTGCCGCTGAATCGTCGGTATGGTGAACATCGAGTAGGGAATAAACGGGTCATCTTGTGCCGTAATGATGAGTGTAGGAACCGCGATGGCATTGAGCACGTGGCGTGCGCCTGCCCGATCGTAGTAATCGGCGCCGTCTCGATAGCCTCCGTCATGAGCGGTGTAGCGATCATCAAATTCGCTGATCGTGGTGACCCGCTCGAGTCGGGAAAGATCCCATTTCCCCGGCAACAGGGCGGCCTTTCTCCGCAGCCTCGCTTTCAATCGCGTCAGAAAGTGGCGATGGTAGATGAAATTGCGGGGCTCTTCCAATGCACGAGCACAAATGGTCGGATTGATGTTCGGGCATACTGCGGCGATTCCCGCGAGCGCGAGTTCGGTCCGGCCAAGTTCGCCGCCCGCTTTCAAGATGAGATTTCCCCCCATGGAATACCCGACCAACCATATATGGTCGAGTCCGTCTCGATGGGCGAGCTCTTTGAGAATCGCGCGGTAGTCTCCGCTCAAGCCGCTGTTATAAAGAGTCGGCGAGAGATGTTCGGTTCCGCCGCACGTACGCTGATTCATGCGAATGACGTTGAAGCCTGCGCGATAGGCCTTCGCGGCAATGCCGCGCATGTATCGCGATTCACTGCATCCTTCAAGGCCGTGGACCAGTACCGCAGTGGGAGACGCCTTGCGATCGTGTTGCCAATGACAGAATCCCTGAAGCTGTACATCTGGCTCAACCGGAAAGAAACGCGATTCTTGAGGCAATCCTGCCAAGGAGGTGTCTCGCGGCACGTAGCGAGGGACGAGGGTCATCAAATGAGCGTTCCGAAGGGGTAACGGCGGCTGAAAAGACGAGACGATATCAATCATTGCGGGATCGGTCATAACATCGAATATGGGGACGCTGTGCCAGATAACTTGAAGGGGCTTCCAATAGTCCTCGCTTCAAGTTCAGGGCTTCATCGAAAGACATCAAAAGAGAAACCGTGTCATCCATTTTAATGGAAGAGTCATGGTGATGGCCATCGATGCCATAAGGCATTGTTAGGACGGATCATGACCCAAAACGGCAACGCTGGTATGTAAGAAAGGTGAAAAATATCTTTCCCTCTCATGGAGTCTGCGTAGTCGTCATGGATCCCGGGCGGCTGCGTACGAGCATATCGAGGGAATGGACTATATGCGCGAGATTATTCTGAAGAGTGGAGTGAGGGAATGGGCAATAACTAACCGACGGACGATGAATACAGCTTAGGAGGTGCCTCAGTGTACCCTGTGCTGGAAGAGGTTCTTCACCTCGCCGGCGGAAAGAAAATTCGTTATCCCCCGCTTCTTCTGATGCGCTCAATGATTTCAACTGTCCTCTCAGAACCGCGAGGACTCACAGACCATGAGACGGATTTTGCTTATCCAAGAAGAAGGATTTGTATATGAGAAAGGCTGTGGCTCCCCGGGCAGGACTCGAACCTGCGACCAGCCGGTTAACAGCCGGCTGCTCTACCAACTGAGCTACCGGGGAACAGAAATTTCAGTAAAAGAGAGACGTATTCTAGCAAAACTCTTCGAGGAATAGGGAGATTTTTTAGATGTCGAAATCTTCGGTTTCGTCTTCGTCGGATGAGGCGTCGGTGTTGCCTTCCGCCAGAGCGGCATAATGTCTCGCCCAAGTGAGATAGAGATTGCCGCTATCCCGCATGGTGTCCGCCGCTTTGATTAGCTTTTCGACAAGTTCGTGATCTTTGCCTGCGGCTTGAATGACCGCTGCGCGCCGTTCAATGGCTCTCGGAAATTCGCTGATCAAACTGGAAATTTCTTGGAGCAGCTCCTCAATGACGTTGTCTTCATTCTCCATAAGTGCCTCATTGGCTGCCAACAAAAAACCCCATAGCGGTGACGCTATGGGGTTTTTCAATTCAAACGGGCGGCGATCAACCCTGGTAGGCTTGCCCTAAGGCTGCGGATTCTCCCTTTTTCGACATCAACTGGCCGGTGGCGCTGACAGCCTGCATCACGATTGCTTCGTGCTTGGCGGCGTTGCAGACAACCACACAGAGTTCGCAACCTTTGCAACGGTCAATAATAACCTCGGCCACCATTTTAGTCGTGTTTAAGTCCAGACAATTGGCCTCTGGGCAATACATGATACACAACCGGCAGCCCTTCTTGGCGGTGCATTTTTCATCGATGACTTGTGCAACGTTATACATGCAACGTCATTCCTTCTCTTAGGCTGCGACGGCCGGATTGCCGACACGCAGCTCGATCTTGTTCTTTTCCGCCCATTCTGCGGCGATTTCGTAGGCCCGTTTTACCGTCGCCAAGTTTTTTGCGAGGAGCATCTCTTTCTTGGCGAACTTCTTCTTGATCGCTTCATCCAGCGAAGCTGTGCCACCCGATGCGACAAATTTCTTTCCGAAGCGTTCTTGCAATGCGCCGTCCAACGCTTCCAGCGACACACACTTGGTAATACCGGCGACTGACCCGATCATGGTCATATTGGTTGATAATTCCGTACCCGCTGTCTCGATCGCCAGCTCGGTGCCGGCGATATAAAAGGTGCCCACGTTCAGATCCCTGAGGCGCTCTATGTCTTCTTCCGACAACAGAGGTTGACCGGAGTTGATAATAACGACGCCGCCTTCTTTAATCCCGGAGTAGAACGGCATTGTATAACTTTTCCCCATTGTGATGACCTGGGGATGGAATACTTCAATCACATCTGGAAAAACCAGTTCGCCGCGATCATAGATCCGTTCGATGCCGATGCGGCAATAGCTCTCTGCCGGTGCCATGCGTTTTTCTGCACCAAAAAACGGGTTTGAGATGGAGAACTTTCCATCCCGATTAGCGGCCATGGCCATGACGTGAGCGGCGGTGACGGCACCCTGTCCACCTAAACCTGACATTCGGATATTCAATCGTTTCTTGATCATGGATGGTCTCCCGGTCTAATTGGCTTGTGCCTGCGCGGCCAACTGCTTAGCGGCTGCCTTCCGTTCTTTGTCCTTGGCGGCCAGTTCAGTCAACAGTTGCTTCGCCGGCTCGCTAATGTATTCCTTATATGCAAACCGTTCGGCCGGCTTTTCAGAGTCGCGCATTTCTTGCAACCCTTCCATGCTGTTCTTGCCGATTTCGAGGATACAAGGAGTGTAGAGCTGGAGGTAGGTCGGGCCGATTTCACGGGCGATATGCACCGCATTGCGGATAACTTTTTCGACCAGCGACGGTTTGCTGACCGTGCAGTTCACAACATAGTGACAGCCGGACTCGCGGGCAATCTCAGGCAACCGCACCTTGTCGAATAGTTTGCCGACCGGAGCCATTTTGGCGACAAAGCCTTTCTGCATGAGCCCGCTTTCCTGACCGCCGGTATTGGCGTAGAGCTCATTGTCGAAGCAAATGGTCGTGAATTTTTCCTGCCGGAACCAAGCCTGAAGAGTCATGTCCAGACCGATGTCGACGGTCGCACCATCGCCAGCGAGGACGACGACGTCTTTTACACGGTCGGGGAACCTGACGCTGAGAGCACGTTTAAGGCCGGATGCGATCGCGTTTTGGTTCCCAAACAACGAGTGGATGTTATGGACAGCGACCATGGGAAATACCAGGCTGGTACAGCCGGTTGAACCGACCATGACCGTATCTTCAGGATTGGGGAGTGAGGCCAATATATAGCGGAAGGCCATGGACTCGGGGCATCCGGCGCAGAGCGAATGCTGCTCAATCAGCTCCTTAGATGTTCCGATGTCTTTCCAGCCGCGATCTTCTTTGCCGTAAGTGGCGCTCTTTACGAGATCCTGATAGTCCGACGGCATGATATCGTATAAGGCTTCAGATATTTGAATGCGCTCCTTGCTCATATATAGGCCTCCTCAGTGTCGCTCGTCAGAGCGGACAGGTTCGCGTCAGTATAGTTCAGCTTCCACGACCAGCCAGGGAAAGGGTCTTCATCCCAAGGGCTGTCTTAATTTCAGACACGATGATCTCCGGCGGCATCGTCATGCCTCCGCAAACGTGTGGACCGGCATGGACCCGATGGGGATTCGGAATAGTGGCACGGATTTCTTTGGCCAACCATCCGGTCACGTTGAACTCCGGCACAAAGATGTGCTTCGCGTTTTTTGTGGCTTCACGAATTTCTTCTTCCGGCCAAGGGCGCAATGTCTTCACCTTTACGAGACCGCAGCGGACGCCTTCATCCTCCAACATCCGAATCGCCTCTCGGCCTTGGGAAACGGCTGTGCCAGACGATACGATCATGATATCCGCATCAGTATTTTCTGTATCGATGAGGCCATTCAGCCAGTGGATTGAGTGTTTACGGGAACGTTCGACAGCGGCCCAAATTTCTTGCTGCCAACTGGCGTGGGTGGCGTAGCTAATGTAGTTGCTCTTCATGACAAATGGGTCGCGCATCATACGAACGGGTGGACACTCCATATCCATACAAGGCACGGGAGACCTGTAAGGATCGTAGGGTGGCAGACACATATCGGCAGGTGTCAAATTCACCACGTCTTTCGTGTGAGTGACAAAGAATCCATCGCAGCACAGTGCGAGTGGAAGGTGTACATCCGGCTCTTCTGACACCATGTAACCCTTCAGAATCCAATCGAAGAAATCTTGGGCAGTCTCTGCATGCCACACCAACATGCCGGTGTTCAGTAGATAGGCGATTTCGAGAGTGTCCGGCTGAATTGAGAGAGGTGAATTGATGCCTCGACAGGTGACAATCATCTGAATCGGCAGCCTGGCGCCGGCCCACATGGGGAAGTTCTCCATGGCGCGCATCGTGCCCGGTCCGGCGGTCGTCGTAAATACTCGTGCTCCTCCGAAGGCGGCTCCTGCGCATTGTGACATGACGGCGAACTCACTCTCGCCGCGGAAGTAGTCGCCGACATAGCCTTCTGCGAACAACTCGCCGATGAGCGCGGCGGCCTCGCTTTGCGGTGTAATCGGGTATGCGATCATGACGTCACAGCTGGCACGTCGGATGGCTTCTTTGATGACTTCCGAACCCGTAAAAAAGGACGGGGTCCGCGGGGCTTCATTCAGAAGCTTCCATGCGTCGGTATACGTTTGGCCCTTCTTATTCTGTGTTCCAATGACGGATTTTATTTCAGCCATGGACCCGGCCTCCTTTCAGACACGTACGGTTCAATTCAAAGGATCAGATCAATTTGAGACGCCATTCTTCACTGACGCTAGGCGTGGTTGGACAGTCCCTTTCAATCGTTTGATGGTATCGGCCAATCGCATGATTTTTTCGACGGATGCATCACGGAATGAGAGCATGGCGTCTTCATGGCCAGCCTGCGCGCACATGGCGATAGTATAGCAGGATGTCCCTCCGCGAATAATCTTCAGCGACAGATTGGCCTGATGACAATGCACACCGATAAATACGCAGCAGTCAATCTTATTGTGCCAAATGGTCAAATTAGGATGATTGGGATTGATCTCGATTTCAGGGTTAATTTTTGGATACTTGGGACGATAGTCAGGCATGGGTATCAGCATCGGTTTTTGGCCGGGCTGAACGCATTCGACGAGCGTATTAAAAAGATGCCGAATAGCCGTGGCTTTTTTTGCTGCTTTCTCATTCCATGCCCAAAGCACGAGGGGTCCAGGGAAGATTGTCGGTACTTTCGCCATTAGAAATTGGCGGGCAGCTTCTTCATAGGCATCCTCCTCCCGAACGATTACGCCGTTGATGTGAGCTTCTCCGGGGTTCGGTAATCGAATTCCCATGCTTGCGGCAGCAGGGGGAAGAAAATGTTCTGGGCCTGGAAGCACACGATAGTCACTCATCACAACGTACTCTCCGGGAAAATTTTGGTTGACGAAGGATTATGGTGGTTTTTCACGTACACGTATTGATTCTCTGAGACACTCTAAGCTGTTTCTCCACTTTTGTTCAAGATCACAGAAGGCCCATCTCACGGAACTTTCGGGCCCACTATTTAGTAGAGAGTTTAGGCCCTTTGCCCGCCTGCATGACTATAGAAGCTGCAGAAGCTGCTCAAAAAGTCCGACTACAGATCCTCCGCATTATAGGTGTCGATCTTTTGGATTGTCAAATGACTGTATGGGGTTATGACGTATGAGACAGCGGTGATGTGGCATGATGCGAGAGCAACTCGGTGGGCGTCAACAGGCAGCGTGGTGAGAAGTATCACTATGGGAGTTGTTCGCAGGCAGCCGTGGCCCCGAGCATGCACGCACGTTCAAGGTCATCTTTTGCGGCACGCCCGTGCAGCTCTTTCTGGTAAAGCGCGGCTCTCGCGAGCAGGGTCTGTCTATCAGTGGGATTGGCTCGTAGGATCGCACTAAGGTCATCGATCGCTTGGATAGGCCGGCCCAACTTCTTGTAGATGCCGCTTCTGAGCAGATAGGCTTCTTTTTGGTAGAGAATCCAACTGTCAGGGATTTCAGGAGGCAAGCACTTTTGCAAGGCCGTCAGGGCGGATGACCACTGCTTTAAGGAGATCAATTTGCGAGCCTCGGCGGTATACAAATTGATGAGGCGATAGCGTGCTAAATCAAAAAAAGGATCCAATTCAAGTACCTGTTCAAATGCGTGAGCTGCCTCAACAGGCCGATGCAACCATGTGTTGACGTCTCCTCTTCCAAGGAAGGCCCAGGTGTTCTTTGGATCAAGGAGAATGGCTCGATCGAAATCCATTCCGGCATTGTCGATATATTCGGAATATTCATTCGGTCTTGACTTGTTGGAATAGGCAGCGGATGCGAGCCGTAAATAAGTTTGCCCACGCACGATCAAAGGTTCCACAGACTGAGGGTCCAAAGCCGCTGCCTGTGAGAGCAAGTCGAGTTTCAGGGGAAGGTGGTGAGAAAGGATCGCTTTCTCGACCAATATCCGAACCTGCTCGCGATCTTTTGTATGGTCGAGCGGCTCAAGGGTGAGAGTCCGCACGGCAGTAGGGGCGGTCTTTAGTTCGCGGAGTTGCGCCTTGAGATCCGCATTCTCGCTCTGAAGCCGACGAAAATGTTCGGCAAATCGCTCCTCGGATTGCCACCGTTGAACTGCAGCTTGAAGGCTGTCGAGATTGACGACCGCGCGGATACGGATATAGAAACTTGGTCGATCGTCTTTGAAGGAGCGTCGTGATTCCAGGATTTCGGTTTTTGTTATCGAGGCAGCAATAGTACGAATCGCCAATGAACTGGATCGGAAGCTCTTTCCCGAGGAGGCTTTCTCTATGTCTTGAAATACGGACTCGATATACACCCCGGCCTCTTCAACCGCTCTGCGTTGAGCCAGCCGGAGGACTCGTTCCTCAGCGATTGCCAGAGTGTCGCTATCTCCCATCACGTAATGTCCCTCGGCCACTACCGTGGTTTCTGAAGCATTTGCAAGTTGATACGTGATAAAGAGGGAGGCGACGACGAAAACAATCCGCAGTACGTGTCGAAAACCCATAAGCAAACTATACCGCTCGGTTTAACATCGGACAATATTTTTAAACCCCATGTAGCTAGCCCATCATCTGTCCGCTTTTTGTAGCACATGAAGTGTCCGGTTTACGGTGCGCCCTCAAGGAGGGCCACCATGATGCGGGCGACAGTGCTACAGGAGGTGAGACGGATGCGATTTGAAGAGTTGTATGCGCGGCGACACCGAGGGGAACTGACCATGGCGGAGGCGGCGGAGCTGTTAGGCGTCACGGAACGGACGTTTCGCCGCTGGAGCGTCCGCTACGAAACCGAGGGTGTGGAGGGATTAGAAGATCGGCGGCTGGGCCGGGCCTCGGCTCGGGCGGTGCCGGTAGATGAAGCGCTTCGGATGGTGACGTTGTATGAGACACAGTACCGGGGCTGGACCGTGAAGCATTTTCATGAGCGCTGGCACCAAGAGCATGGGGGGACGCGCTCCTACACGTGGACGAAGAACCGGCTGCAACGGGCAGGACACGTGACTCGGGCCTCCCGGCGCGGAGCGCATCGCAAGAAGCGGCCCCGCAAACCCTTGCCGGGGATGATGCTGCACCAAGACGGATCCCGGCATGAATGGGTACCGGGATGCCAATGGGATCTGATTGTGACTCTGGATGATGCGACCAGCGAGATGTACTCGGCCTTCTTCGTCGAAGAAGAAGGGACGATGAGCAGTTTCCGGGGTCTGCGGGAGGTCATTGAAAAACAGGGCCTGTTCAGTTCCCTCTATACCGATCGCGGCTCGCACTACTGGTATACGGAGAAGACGGGAGGCAAGGTCGATAAGACGCGGCTCACGCAGGTGCATCGGGCGCTCCGGCAATTGGGGATCACGCTCATTGCCGCCTATTCGCCGGAAGCGCGGGGCCGTTCCGAACGGGTCTTCCGCACCCTGCAAGATCGATTGCCCAAAGAGCTGGCCCTGGCCAGGATCACCACCATCGCAGCGGCCAACCGATATCTCACCGAGCAATTTCTTCCGGCCTACAATCGGCGGTTTGCCGTGCCGGCCGTCGAAGCGGGGACGGCCTTCGTCCCCTGGATTGGTTCGAACCTGGCCGAGATTCTCTGTGTGCAGGATGAGCGGGTGGTGGCCAATGACAACACGGTGCGCTATCAGGGCCAGCATCTGCAGATTCCGCCCGATCAACACCGGTTCCATTATGTGAAGACCACCGTGCGGGTCCATGCGTATCCCGATAGTACCTTGGCCGTGTTCCATGGCCCGCGATGCTTGGCGCGGTATCAGCCGGATGGGCGGGTGATCGAATCCAAAGACGCCCCTTCAAGCCGTCGCGGCCCGACCCGCCGATCGGGCGGCCGACCGATCGTTGATCCTAGGCCAATTGTGCGCGAAAACATTTCGGCGCACGGCTGAAATTATTCGAGCGAAATACCGGACAGATCATGTGCTACATAAACCGGACAACTTAACTTGCTATCTACATATTTTTAAACCCCAAAGGAGTACGACTTTAGGAGTGAGGAGGGAGCTTACGAGGGCGATTTGGGGAGAATCTGCAGAAACGGATGAATTTCTACTCGTTCAAAGACGCCGTAAACCGTATAGGGATCATGGCGGATGAACTCTTCAGCCTCCTCCTGTGCTTCAAACTCTAATACCAATAAGCTGCCAGCTTTATCCGTAAGAGGGCCTGCGAGAACGACTCGTCCCTGCCTATCAAGCGGTTCGAGGTTCGCTAAGTGGGCAGCCCGATGGATTTTCCGTTTGGCCTCGCCTTGTGGGCCGTCGTAGCCTATGATGGCGAACTTCATGACGTCCAGTGCTGTTTTCTAAATTCAATACGTATGAGAGATGCTAGGCGGGATCTTCTTCGATGGGACAACGATCATTGTATCCGGACGTGACTTCGTGCCACCATCGGATTTTTTCCTCGCCAAGTTTCCAGCACAAGTAGACGACTCGACCATCGCGGATGTGTGGGAAGTCGCATAGCCCAAGATCGACGTCTTTTACAACGACACCCAGCTCATGGATGGCATGCAGGTTGGCACTGATGTCCTGGAGGCTTTTCACGTAGGGTACGCCCGCTGATGTCCCGCCCCCGTAACAAGCATTGGCCGATGCTTTGCTCACCTCCTCGCGGGTTCGCATAAGGACGGTTTTACCCTCGCGGACGGCTGACAGATGCAAATGGAGTTGCGGGATGAGCTGATTCGCTTCAAGGAGCGAAAACACTCTACCCGGGCTGGTTTCGTTTTCGTCACGTGCCATGTCGTCCTCGTCAGTATACGTACTCGTCGTATATTTGACTGGTAGTTAACTGCTATCTGTGTAACACACTTTAAATTCGGGGAACAACCCGTGAGAAGGATAAATTATTCCAGATGCTAGTTGACAACCGGTCGGTGCCTGGGTATCATCAGACCATCATCTAAGGCTGGGCTGATTCTCTCCACCAAAGAATTCAATTCCGGAACCTGTCTCGAATCAAATCTAGCAGCAGTGAAAGTGAAGTGACTTAAGTGGGCCGACCAAAGATTTTGTTTGGGCTATAGATCTCGGAGAATACGAGACGACGTATGTCCCTACATAATATTTGAAGAAGCAGACAACGAACTTCCACAAGCTATTCCAACCCAACAGACCAAAAGTTCATCGCCAAGATAAAAGCACGTTTCGCATGGCCAATCAGTTCGAGTGTATTCTGGAACAAACCCAAGGCTCGAGAGGAGTTGTATGTCAGTAGCGAGGGGGGAAGTGATGCATCTTGCAGAATTGAAACAGAAGTCGATTGCAGATCTCAATGATGTAGCTCGTGAGCTGAAAATCGAAGGGGCCGCCAATTTGAGGAAGCAGGAGCTGATTTTTGCGATCCTCCAGGCCCAGACCGAAAAAAACGGCGTGGTCTTTGGAGAAGGTGTTCTGGAAACTCTTCCAGACGGATTCGGCTTCTTGCGGGCACCGGACTCCAATTATCTACCAGGCCCCGACGACATTTACATTTCACCCTCGCAGATTCGTCGGTTCAATCTTCGTACGGGCGATATCGTATCGGGGCAGATCCGTCCCCCGAAAGAGAGCGAACGGTATTTCGCTCTTCTGAAAGTCGAGAAGGTCAACTATGAGGATCCGGAGGTCGCTCGAGACAAGATTCTCTTCGATAACCTGACTCCGCTCTATCCCGAAGAACGGATCCAATTGGAATTCGACCGAGAAGAGTACTGTACGAGAGTTATGGATTTGACTACCCCCATTGGTAAAGGTCAGCGGGGATTGATCGTGGCGGCTCCTCGCACTGGTAAGACGATGCTTCTCCAAGCGATCGCCCGGGCCATTCTCAAGAATCACAAAGAAGTCACACTCATCGTTCTGTTGATTGACGAACGACCGGAAGAAGTCACCGACTGGCAGAGACAGGTAAAGGCGGAGGTTATCAGTTCCACGTTTGATGAACCGGCGCAGCGACATGCGCAAGTGGCGGAAATGGTGCTGGAGAAAGCGAAGCGGCTTGTCGAACACAAAAAAGACGTCGTCATCCTGTTGGACAGTATCACCCGCCTCGCACGAGCCTATAACACCATTGCGCCGCCCAGCGGCAAGGTGCTCTCGGGTGGCCTGGATTCCAATGCGCTACAGAGGCCGAAACGCTTCTTTGGAGCTGCTCGCAATATCGAGAACGGCGGGAGCCTCACCATTATGGCGACGGCGCTCGTAGATACCGGTAGTCGCATGGACGATGTCATCTTTGAAGAGTTCAAAGGGACCGGTAACATGGAAGTTCATTTGGATCGCCGTTTGGCTGATAAGCGCCTGTTTCCGGCGATCGACATCAGTCAGTCCGGGACGAGAAAGGAAGAACTGTTGGTGGATAAGGATCGCCTTAACAAGATGTGGATTCTCCGGAAAGTGCTCAGCCCCTTGGGGACGATGGAAGCCATGGAATTTCTCATGGATAAGATCGGAGGCACCAAAAACAATCAGGAGTTCTTGCAATCGATGAATCGATAATGTGTGTGCTTGTTTCTTGGTCTTCCTTCAGATAAAGTGTTGGCCCTTGGGAAGGGACCAATCGAGTTTGCAATTCATGGGTAAGGAGTCGTAGGTCATGCAGAAGGGTATTCATCCGGTATATCGTGAGGCGACGATTCACTGCGCCTGTGGAAATTCGTTTAAGACGCGCACCACCATCGGCGATATCAGCGTCGATATCTGTTCCAATTGCCATCCGTTCTTCACCGGCACGCAAAAGATCGTCGATACGGAAGGACGCGTGGAGCGGTTCAAAAAGAAGTACGCGAAGAAGGGCAAGTAGCGCACCACCTGAGTAGAAGAGAGACCCTGCTTCGTGTGCGAAGCAGGGTCTTTTTTTGTGTCGTAGCGGTGTGGCTGCGAAGGCCAAAGGACGAAGCGATGGAAGCGGTCTTGTTCAAGAAATGGGAGAGCCTCGCATCACGGTTTCAGGAGTTGACCGATCAGCTCATGGATCCGTCTGTCGCGACCCAACCAACCTTGTTGCATAAACTGAGTAAGGAACGGACCGACCTGGAACCAGCAGCCAGGCTCTTTGGAGCCTACCGTGAATACTCGAAGCAGCTGGACGATGCGATGGGGATTCTCGCCGACCCGGCGGCCGGCAGTGAGTTGCACAAGCTCGCGGCGGAGGAAAAAGCCGAGTTGGAGCGACAGCAGACGGAAATTGAGGAGCAAGTCAGGGAATTCTTGATTCCCAGGGACCCCAGGGACGAGAAGAGTCTGGTGCTGGAAATTCGAGCTGGGACCGGCGGAGACGAGGCCGGCTTGTTTGCCGGAGAGCTATTTCGCCTGTACGTCAAGTACGCAGAAAAGAAAGGATTTAAGGTCGATACGGTCGAGGCGTCGGAAACCGGCATCGGAGGCTATAAGAACATTGTCGCATTAATTGAAGGCAAGGGAGCCTACAGTCATTTCAAGTATGAAGCCGGCGTTCATCGCGTACAGCGGGTCCCGGTTACTGAAGCGAGCGGTCGCATTCACACGTCCACCGTGACGGTGGCGATCATGCCGGAAGTCGACGAAGTGGATGTGCAGATTGATCAGAAGGATTTGCGGATCGACACGTTTTGCTCGTCTGGAGCCGGTGGTCAGAGTGTGAATACCACCTATTCGGCCGTTCGTATTACGCATCTGCCGACGGGTGTGGTCGTGACATGCCAGGATGAGCGGTCTCAGCTGAAAAATCGGACCAAAGCCATGCGGACTTTGCGTGCCCGAATTGTCGAGGCTGAACGGGAAAAGCAAGAAGCGGAGGTCGCGCAGAGCAGAAAGTCTCAGGTGGGGACCGGAGAGCGAAGCGAGAAAATTCGAACCTACAATTTCCCACAGAATCGAGTCACGGATCACCGGGTCGGCATGACGCTTCACAAGCTGGAATTGGTGATGGAAGGCGATCTTGACGAGATCGTTCAAGCGTTGAAGGCACAACAACAGCAGGCCGAAACCGCCAAAGTGTAACAATGCCCCCCCCTATTACTGCAGATCCCAAGACGATTGGCATGCTGATCACGTGGGCCCAACGGGCTTTGGATACATCTGGATCGACAAATGTGCCTCAAGAGACGCTCTGGTTATTGGCCTACGCATTGGGGATGAAACATCACGAATTGGTTAGTCGGAAGGACCAAGTGGTGTCGGGTGAAGGACTCGCCCGTGCCGAATCGGTCATATCGAGGCGAAGGGCGCGTGAACCGCTGCAATATATCTTGGAAACCCAGGAATTTTGCGGCCTCGACTTTCATGTGAATTCGGCGGTGTTGATTCCTCGGCCTGAAACCGAACTTCTTGTTCAAGAGGTTCTCAGAGAGGGTGGGTTTTCGGAAGGCGCCGTGTTGGTCGATGTGGGAACAGGTTCCGGTTGTGTGGCAATCACGTTGGCGACCGTCCTGAGCGGCATGCGGATTTTTGCCTTGGACTGTTCTGGGAACGCATTGACTGTCGCAAAAGAGAACGCAAAGCGGCATGGAGTGAGCGACAAGATTACTTGGAAGGAGGGGGATCTTTTATCTCCCTTGCACGAGTGTAAATTGGTCGGGGCTGTGGATGCGATCGTATCCAACCCTCCGTACATCGCTGAAGGAAACTGGAACGGTTTGCAGCCGGAGGTTCGGGATTTTGAACCGCGGCTGGCATTGGTGGCCGGGCAGAGCGGAACGGAGTTCCATGAACGATTGCTCCGCGATGCACGGCAATTCCTCGTGCCCGGTGGGTTGCTCGTCATGGAACTTGGTCAGGACCAAGCTTCCCGTGTGCGACAGGCGGCGGAACACATCGGAGGCTACACAGGGCTCCAAACCGTCAAAGATGAGGCCGGTATCGAACGGGTGATGATCGTGCGGCAAGCAGGTTAGGACCACGGCATGGATGAAATTCTCATCAACGGCGGCAATAGACTCGCCGGGGAAGTTCGCATCAGCGGTGCGAAAAATTCCGCTCTTCCGATCTTGGCCTCGACTATTCTGAGTGGCGGGGAATGTATCATCACGAATGTTCCTAGAGTCGTTGATGTTCTCACGATGGGAAAACTCTTAGGAATTCTTGGGGCGAAAGTGTCACATGAGGGTAACCGAGCGGTTATTCAGGTCGATGCGATCGCATCGACGGAGGCTCCTTATGATCTCGTCAAGACGATGCGAGCGTCAGTTTTGGTCCTTGGCCCGTTGGTTGCCCGTTGGGGGGAGGCCAAAGTCTCTCTCCCCGGAGGCTGTGCGATCGGCTCCAGACCGGTGAACCTCCATTTAACGGGATTGTCAAAACTAGGGGCTGAGATCTCTATCGAGCACGGCTATATCACGGCCAAGGCGAAACGATTGAGTGGTGCGCGTATTTATTGTGATACACCGACGGTGACCGGTACCGAAAACCTCATGATGGCAGCGTCACTTGCAGAAGGAGTGACCATGCTGGAAAATGCGGCCAAGGAGCCTGAAATCGTAGATCTAGCCGATTTTCTCGTCAAGCGTGGCGCGCGGGTTCATGGAGCAGGAACCGACGTAATCACGATAGAAGGAGTACGCGAGCTGCATGGTGGAGACCACGAAGTGATCCCAGATCGTATTGAGGCCGGTACGTATTTGGCCGCAGGGGCCGTCACTCGTGGGGATGTGACTGCGACACACTGTCGTCCAAGCCACCTTGAAGCCGTCCTGATGAAGTTGCGTGAAGCGGGGGCCGATGTGCGGGAGGAAAAAGACACGGTGCGTCTGACCATGCCGGACAAGCTGAAAGGAACCGACCTCAGAACCTTGCCTTTCCCAGGGTTTCCCACCGACATGCAAGCGCAGATGGTTGCGTTGATGAGCCTGGCCGAAGGCACGAGTGTCATAACCGAAACTGTGTTCGAGAGCCGGTTTATGCATGTTGAAGAATTACGACGAATGGGAGCCGATATTCGCGTGGAAAGTAATCGATTGGTGGTGACCGGATGCACGAAACTCACCGGTGCTCCGGTCATGGCATCCGACCTCCGTGCCAGTGCCGGTCTGATTGTCGCGGGTTTGGCTGCAGAAGGAATGACTCAGGTTCAACGCGTCTATCATCTTGATCGAGGATATGAGCGGATCGAAGAGAAATTACAAGCCTTAGGAGCCGACGTTCGGCGCCGACGGGCGACGGCGACTATGCACTAAGGGCAGCCTATGCTGACGATCGCCCTGTCAAAAGGAAAACTTATAGAGTCCGCACTAGATCTCTTCCGACGAGCCGGCTATAAAATTGCCGGATTGTCCGCGGATAGTCGCCGACTGATATTTGTCAGTCCCGAGAATGACATGACCTTTCTCATCGTTCGTTCCAGCGATGTGCCGACTTATGTAGAGTATGGGGGGGCGGATGCCGGCATCGTTGGGAAAGACGTCTTAATGGAGCAAGAGAGTGACGTATACGAACCATTGGATTTAGGCTTCGGAGCGTGTAGAATCTCCCTCGCCTCGCTTCGGGGAGAGGACCACAATGATCGGTTGTCGTCCAAGATTCGTATCGCGACGAAATATCCCCGCATCAGTGAGCGCTATTTCAATGCGCGCGGCATTCCGGTCGAGATCATCAAGTTATACGGCTCTATTGAATTAGCTCCGGTAGTGGGATTGGCGGATCGGATCGTCGATTTGGTCGAAACCGGCAGCACTCTCAAAGCGCATGACCTTGTCGAGCGTGAAGTCATCGCCCAATCGACGGCTCGTTTCATCGTCAATCGGGCCAGCCTTCGACTCAAGCAAGAACCCCTGATGGAGTTGATTCGCAAGCTCCGAGCAGCGGTACGGAACCAGCGTGCCCTATCCGGCAATGGTCGCCCGTCGGCTGTAGGCACACGCAGGAAAAAGATGGTTTTCCCATGAAAATTGTCACACAGGCAGATCGCAGCTTTTTTCCGTCCTTGAAAAAAGCTGCGTTTCGAGGTCGCGCGACCGGCGAGGTCGTTGAAAAAACCGTACGCACAATTCTGCAAGCCGTCGAGCGGGGCGGCGACAAGGCCGTCCTTCGATACACCGCGCAATTCGATAAAGTGGTCCTGAAGGCCGAAGCGTTACGTGTCACTTCGGAGGAGATCAAGAATGCTTACTTCCATATCAGAAAGGACGAGGGCGATGCATTGCGGCTGGCAGCTCAGCGGGTGACGTTGTTCCATGAGCGGCAACGGACGAAAACATGGATGTATCAGGATGGAGATGCCACGCTGGGTCAGGTTGTCGGACCGGTCGACGCCGTCGGCGTGTATGTGCCTGGAGGAAAAGCCGTCTACCCTTCTTCCGTGCTGATGTGTGCGATTCCAGCCAAGGTAGCCGGCGTCCCACGGATTGTGATGGTCACCCCGCCCCAGAAGGACGCAATTAATCCCTATTTGCTGGTCGCAGCCGATATTGCCGGGGTCACGGAGATTTATCGCATTGGCGGCGTTCAGGCAGTAGCGGCACTTGCTTATGGGACGAAAACCATCGGGCGGGTCGACAAGATCGTCGGACCAGGGAATATCTATGTGGCCACAGCGAAGCGACTACTGTATGGTACTGTCGGGATTGATATGGTTGCCGGTCCCAGCGAATTATTGGTCGTGGCCGATAATGATGCCAAACCGGCACATGTGGCCGCCGACTTGCTCTGTGAAGCCGAGCATGACGAGGATGCACAAGTATTCCTCGTCACGACGTCTGAGCGATTGGCCAAGGATGTGTCCAAGTTGATTGAGGATCAACTCAGAGGGCTTCAGCGAGGAAAGATCGCCTCAAAATCAATTGCGCGGCATTCGGTAGCGTTCGTCGTGTCCACTATGGATGAAGCCATCGAGGTCGCCAACGAAATCGCGGCAGAACATTTGACGCTCTCGGTGGATAATCCGTTCGACTATTTGGAGAAGATTCGCCATGCTGGAGCGCTCTTCTTGGGTCGCTATACGCCACCGGCGGTGGCCGATTACGTCGCGGGACCGAATCACGTTCTGCCGACCGGAGGAACCGCGCGTTTCTTTTCCCCGCTGTCCGTCAATGACTATGTAAAGGTCAGCAACATCGTGCACTACACAAAACAAGAATTGGCCAGGATCAAAGATCCGTTGGTTCGACTGGCGCAGATTGAGGGGTTTGATGCGCATGCCAAATCCGCACTGAGCAGGTTTTCATGAAGAAGAACGGATCCGCTCCACGCCAGGCGAATGTCCAGCGAACCACCAAAGAAACCGATATCCGTGTCGAGTGGACCTTGGACGGCAGCGGGCAGGGGAAGATCGACACCGGCATCCGGTTTTTCGACCATATGCTGGAGCTGCTCACCAAACATGGATTTTTTGATCTGACCGTCCAAGCGAAGGGCGACCTCGACATCGATGAACATCACACGGTGGAGGATGTCGGGATTGTGATGGGGAAGGCCTTGCACCAGGCATTGGGTGAAAAGGCGGGTATCAAAAGATTCGGGTTTGCCTCGGCGCCTCTCGATGAAACACTGGCCCAGGTCACCGTGGACCTCAGCGGACGTCCATTCCTTGTTTACCACGTGACATTGCCGGATCGGAAAATCAAAGCCTTCGATCTCGGTCTCTTCGAAGATTTCTTTCAGGCTTTCGTCACCCACGGAGGTCTGAACCTGCACGTGAATCTGCTTTATGGCCGTAATCCTCATCACATTATGGAGGCCATCTTCAAAGCGCTTGCCAAGGCGCTCGATCATGCGACGATGCTGGAAGAACGGTTGGCGGGGAAAGTGCTTTCGACCAAGGGAATGCTGTAGCGTCCTGGTTCTCACCGTGACGAGGGTCAAGACGAGCCTGCCCTGAGATAACGAACCTCAATTCATACTTTTTTTGTATGCAACTCGCATCTCAGTCTTTTAATCGGCACGAGAACGGGTTAGGCACACGCCTTTACGATAGTCGACGAGAATGTACGGAAATCGTCTAATTGCTTGGTGATGATGATTCGAACCATGTCCAGGTTGAGGCGGGTATATTCATGAATGGCCACGTTGCGGAAGCCGACCATTCGTTGCATATGCTGAGCGAGGTCAGCGGGAAGAATGCCGGCGGTTTGTAGCAGTGAAAAAGCATCCCGACTGTCCTGAGGCACACCGAGCTTCCGCTGACTCACCACATACATAGCCAGGTCGATGACTGTTTCACAGGCCCGCTGAAGATTAAGAACGATCGCATCTTGCTTCGTTTGATTCTCAACGAGGTTCTGTTCATTGTCTGCATATTCTTCTTCAATGCGATGAAGACATCGCTCGATGCTGGCGGCCTTATTGAGAATCACATCGTCAGCCATAGACCGATCCACTCGCACTGATCCTTTTTAAAATGTCACGCCGTTCTTCGTTGAGCCTGGCATAGTGTGAATAGGTATACATTTCGAATTCTCGACGAGCTGCTTCATCCGGTGCGGCAAGACACTTTCCGGTCGAAATTACCTGCATGCGCATTACGGTGGATGCGGCGCTAAGGTCCAGGAGATCCACATCACGGTGCAGTTGCGCGGCTAATTCCTGGGCGAGTTCAAATAGGCTGAAGGCAGAAATGGGATGATGCGCGAGCACCGCGAGATCCACATCACTCTCTGGACGTGCGCTTCCTTTCGCCTGCGAGCCGAATCGATACAGAGCAATGAGGTCAGGGATCCTTTGTCGGGTGAACTCAATTAGCAAGTTATCATTCATGCTACGTACTCTCTTTGGACTTGCTCAGGCTACTGGTTCAGTCTTACCCCTGTCAATTGCAAGACCAAAACGACGCACAGGGGAGTCTCCACCATGGAGTATGGCGACAGAGATGCTAGTGGCAGGAACCTTCCAGTTGCGGTATTGTTACAACTCCCTAAGTGCGGAGAACCTATGATTGCCATTATTGACTATGGAATGGGAAACCTTCGCAGTGTCTCCAAAGCCTTTGACGCCGTGGGACATCAGGCGATGGTCACGCGCGATGCAGCGACGATTCAAAATGCCAGCCATGTGGTCTTGCCGGGAGTCGGAGCGTTCGGTGATTGTATGTCAAACTTGAGACGATATGCGTTGATCGAGCCCCTCAAGGCTGCCATTCAATCGGGGAAGCCGTTTTTGGGAATCTGTCTGGGATTCCAGCTGTTGTTTACGGAAAGTGAAGAGTTCGGAATGCATAAAGGCCTCGACATTTTCCCCGGTAAAGTTCGAGCCTTCTCAAAGGGGCAGGGGTTCAAGGTCCCACACATCGGATGGAATCAGGTCAACATCCAAAGCCGCTGTCCGTTGTTCAAAGACATAGCCGACGGATCCTATTGTTATTTTGTGCATTCCTTTTTCGTGGAGCCACATGACAAGCAAATTACGGCCACGACCACGACGTACCGCATCCCCTTCACGTCCAGTATCTGGAAGGACAATGTGGTGGCATGCCAGTTCCATCCGGAGAAGAGCCAGGGAGTCGGGTTACAATTAATCAAGAACTTCGGAGCCTGGAAGTGATTCTATCCGTCGTTCACTCACGAATGAACGTGATGATGACTTGCCTTCTGGTAATCGTCGTCGGCACTGGGTGCAGTGGACCAAAAGTGGCGACGAAGTCGTCCAATGAACTTGCTGGATACCATATTGGCTCGATTGCCTTGATGCCGTTTACGTCGATTGCTACACCTCAGGCGCACGGTCAAGACGATCTCTTTCTTCCAAGCCCCGAGAGCATCCGTCGGTCCGATATCTCCTTAGGTATTCCACGGGACATACAGCCTGCACATAGACAAACCATGGTGGTGCCGGGATATGCGGCGCAGAAGGTGACGGAATTGTTCTGGGGGCGTCTCCAGGATCGAAAGGGGATCCGTGTGTTGTCTCCGGGGGACTCAGCGAGGGCTGCATTGGCCGATGGGGCTCCGACCGGAGCGAAGCCCGAACAGATTGCTGCTGCTGTGGCCAAGCGACTGAAGGCGGATGCAGCGCTGATCGGCCGCGTCTTGGTGTACCAAGAGCGGGTGGGCAGTCGATTGGGCGCGGACCCGCCGGCAACCGTCGGCTTTGAAGTCAAGGTAGTGGCATCGGATGGACAAACGCTCTGGGTTGGGAACTACTATGAGCGGCAGCGGCCTTTGGGAGAAGATGTCATGGGATTTTTACATCGATGGGCTTTTGTGACGGCGGCGGAACTGGCAGAGTACGGAGTGGACGAGGTATTGAAGGAGTTCCCGTTCGGCAGTGGAGAGGAACGTTAGCATGTTGGTTATTCCCGCGATTGACTTGAAGGATGGGCGCTGTGTGCGACTGCGTCAAGGCGATATGGCGGCAGAAACGGTCTATTCCGACGAGGTTACGGAAGTTGCCAGCAGGTGGCAACAAAAGGGAGCCGGTTTGATTCACGTCGTGGATTTGAACGGCGCGGTCGACGGCGAGCCTAAGAATTTGCCTCACATCGAGTCCATCATGAAAACGGTTCGCGTAAAGGTTCAGGTCGGTGGCGGCATCAGGACAATTGAGACGGTTCGCCGGTATCTCAATGCTGGGGTGTCACGTGTTGTGCTCGGCACGGCGGCACTCACGAATCGGGCACTCCTCAATCTGGCTTGCCAGGAGTTCCCGCAGCGGATCGTACTGGGGCTCGACGCACGTGACGGCCGCATAGCGGTCAAAGGCTGGACATCGGTCTCCGATGTGAAAGCGATCGATTTGTTGAAGGAACTTTCAGGCTGTGCGATTGCCGCCGTAGTGTATACAGATATTGCACGCGATGGCATGCTGAACGGACCGAATGTACCCGCGTTGAAAGAAATCATCGAATGCTCTTCATTTCCGGTGATTGCATCGGGAGGGATCACGTCTCTAGAGGATCTGAAAGCCGTGCAATCAATCGGCTCGAAGATCGAGGGAGCGATTATCGGCAAAGCACTCTATGACGGCAAGCTTGACTTGCGGGATGCGGTTGCGGCCTGTGGGAAAGTCCATTGAGATGTTGACCAAGCGCATCATTCCCTGTCTCGACGTCAAAGCGGGCCGCGTGGTCAAGGGCGTCGGCTTTGTGAATCTTCGCGATGCCGGAGATCCGGTTGAAGCCGCAGTCGGGTATGATCACGAAGGAGCGGACGAACTTTGTTTTCTCGATATTACAGCTTCGCATGAAAATCGGAAAACGATTCTCGACGTGGTTGAGCGGACGGCTGCCCGGGTATTTATGCCGGTGACGGTCGGTGGGGGCGTGGGGACGCTCGATGACATTCGGACGTTGTTGAATGCCGGCGCAGATAAGGTCAGCATCAATACCGCGGCAGTACGACGATCCGAGTTCGTGAAAGAGGCCGCTCAACGTTTCGGGACGCAATGCATCGTCGTTGCCATCGATGCCAAGCGCACGGCGAGTGATCGCTGGGAGGTCTTCACGCACGGCGGTCGCCACGCGACGGGACTTGATGTAATTGAGTGGGCAAAGCGGATGGAACAGTACGGCGCGGGAGAAGTCTTATTGACCAGCATGGATCAGGACGGTCGGCAAACCGGGTACGACTTGGATCTGACGGCTGCCGTGTCAGGTGCCGTGTCAATTCCGGTGATCGCGTCCGGCGGAGTCGGGACGCTCGACCACCTATACGATGGTTTCGTGAAAGGGAAAGCAGACGCAGTCTTGGCCGCTTCGATTTTTCATTTTCGGACCTATACAATTCCCCAAGCGAAAGCGTATCTACGGGAGCGTGGTGTCGCCGTGCGATCAGATAATCTTCCTCGAGTGGCATGACACGATGAGTCAGGGAACGACAGATCGGGTCAAGTTCGATGCTGACGGGCTTATCCCGGCCGTCATTCAGGATTGGCTCGACGGGACCGTGCTGATGTTGGGATACATGAATCAAGAGGCTTTCGTGAAGACGGTCGCGACCAAGAGGGTGCACTTTTGGAGCAGGTCTCGGAACAAGCTCTGGGAAAAAGGCGAAACATCCGGTCACACGCTGCACGTGAAGGGACTTTTTATAGACTGCGATCGCGACACAATTCTGGTGAAGGCGCAACCGGCAGGACCGACCTGTCATACAGGCGAACGGACTTGCTTCTTCTCTGGACTGGATGAACAAGGCCACATCGTTCATCGAAGTACGCATGATGCGCAGGGGGGAATCCTTGAAAGTGTCCTGCGGACGATTCTGGAGCGCCGCTCACATCCCCAGGCTGGTTCCTATACCTCAAAGCTGTTCGAAGGGGGCCATGATAAGATTCTGAAAAAGGTCGTGGAGGAGGCCGGAGAAGTCCTACTGGCGTCAAAAGGCGGCAAGAAAGAGGAAATCGTGTACGAAGTGGCCGATCTGTTCTTCCACACCCTCATGGTGCTGGGGTACCATGGCCTGTCTTTGCAGGACATTGATGAAGAGTTGGGGGGCCGATCGGGAAAATCGGGCCTACGGTCAACGAAATAGCTCGAATGGGCAGAGGCTGAGATGAGCGAGTGCCTTTTTTGTAAAATCGTGGAGAAGAGGATTCCGGCGAAGGTGGTTCAAGAGGATGAGCACATACTGGCTTTTGACGATGTCAATCCTCAAGCGCCCGTCCATACGTTGGTGATCCCGAAACGACATGTTTCGGCCGTGCAAGATTTAGGAATGGGCGATGATTCATTGCTTGCACGATTGCTGATCAGCTGTACGAAGGTTGCAGCCCTGAAAGGAATACGGGAGTCCGGTTATCGGTTGGTTGCGAATACCGGTCGCGATGCGGGGCAAACCGTCTTTCATCTCCATTTTCATGTGCTTGGTGGGCGGTATATGGCGTGGCCTCCAGGGTGACGGAATTCTCAGAATTTGACAGGTTTTCAACTCGTCTGTTAATCTGACCGGTCAATTATTCCGATTACTTATCAACCGACTCGTCCGGTCGTGCGTGACGGGAAGGCAGGAGCTGCGACTCCGGTGGGCCGAAGCTTGATTTCCGACGATATCAAGAATCGAATAAGAGACCGGGTCGATATCGCGGATGTCATCGGACACCATGTCTTGCTGAGAAGGACCGGTCAGAATCTTGTAGGGTTGTGCCCATTTCATCAGGAAAAGAGCCCCTCTTTCTCCGTCAGCCCTTCCAAACAGATGTTTTACTGCTTCGGCTGTAAGGCTGGGGGAGATGTCTTTGCTTTTCTGACCAAAATTACGGGGGCCACCTTTCCGGAAGTGCTGCGGGAGCTTGGAGACAAGGTCGGTATTGTGGTGGAAGAGTCGCCTGCGGAACGAATGCAACGCGGGCAGACCCATCGCCTTGAAGAAATCAACCGTGCCTCGATGACATGGTTTCAAGCCAATCTGCGCGATCCTCACATCGGTGTCACGGCTCGTGAGTATCTGAACAGACGAGGTATCCTACAATCGACAGTGGAATCGTTCAAAATTGGGATGTCGTCCCCGGAGTGGGATGGGTTATGTAAGTTTCTTTCTCGAAAAGGATTCTCTCACAGCGAGATTATGACGGCTGGTCTTGGAAGCCCAAGATCGAACGGGGATGGGTACTACGATAAGTTCCATGGACGGCTCATGTTCACGATCACCGATCTGCGCAGGCGCGTGGTGGGATTCGGCGGACGGGTGTTGGACGACCGCATGCCCAAGTACCTCAATTCGCCGGATACACCGTTGTTTAAAAAAGGTCAGACTCTCTTCGCCTTCGATCAGGCGCGCGAGGCGATCGTACGGACCAAGACCGTGATCGTCGTCGAGGGCTATTTCGACGCGATCGCGCTCCACCAGGCGGGCCTTACCCATACGATTGCCACATTGGGAACTGCCTTGACGGCTGAACATATTCAGGTCTTGCGGCGGTTTGCCGACAAGGTCGTGTTGCTGTTTGACCCTGATGCAGCCGGGGTGCGAGCCGCGTTGAGGGGATTGGATCTTTTCGTCAACAGCGGGCTGGGAGTCAAAGTCGTCACTCTTCCAGTCGGTGAGGATCCTGATACGTTTGTGCGGAGGAAAGGTGCAGGGGCGTTTGCTCAGCTGGAAGCGGCTGCTCCGAGTCTCTTGGACTATGCGTTGAATCACACGGTCAAGCAGGCTGACGACGGCTCGCTGGAAAGTCGCATCCGAAGCGTCGATGAGGTGCTGCGAATTCTGCAAAAGAGCGAGCATCCGATCGAGCGGCAGGAGCGCATCAAAATCGTGTCGGAACGGCTGGGGATCAGTGAGGCCCGGCTGATCGAACGCTATCCGGAGCTCCCGGCTCAGCCGAAACGAGGCGGAGAAGCATCACGCGCGCAACGGGTACAAGAGATTCCGCTCAATGCCGTGTTCAAAAGGTGTCCTGAGGAGCGGGATCTACTCGTCCTGCTGCTGCGCGGAAAATTGACGCCCGTCGATGTCCGCCGCCTGCATCCGGAGTCCTTTACCGTCGCGCCCTGCCGCAAGCTCGCCGAGATCGTACGTGCCCATGTGAATCGGGATGGGCACCTCAGTCTTAGATCGGCCTTGGATGAGGCGGTGGCTGATCCTGACTGTGGTGCTCTGGCGACGGAATTGTCCATGCGCGAAGATCATTTCGATGATATCCCGGCGCACATTGCGGCCTGTTTGGATTGTCTGGACCGAAAGCGATCGGAACAGGTCATGAGAGAGCTCATTGCGAGACTGAAAACGGCTGAGCGCGAAGGCCGTATGGAGGATGCGCGCCTGCTGAATATGCAAATCAATGAGGTACGGATGCGGAAAGCCGGCACGCCGACCGCCGGTGTGGTTTCATTGGTGAAGGAGTAGTCATGCCAAAACAAGAGTTGCTCGGTGAGGTGAAGAAGCTGATCACGATCGGGAAGGAAAAAGGCTTTCTGACGTATGACGAGCTCAACAGCACCTTGCCTGCTGAAGTCGTGTCTTCAGACCAGTTTGGCAGCATTATGGCGATGTTCGGTGAAATGGATATTGAAATCATCGAGGCGAACGATGGGGATCGACCTCAGAAACGATCTGAGGGGGAAGTCGGCGAAGATATGGAAGACGTCGACTCGGATTCCGAGGAGGAAAACGATAAGGCGATCGATCTGACGCCTGGCGCGCTTAGCCGCACCGACGATCCCGTGCGGCTTTATCTTAAGGAAATGGGGAGTGTGGCTCTCCTCAGCCGCGAAGGCGAGATCGAAATCGCAAAACGAATTGAAGAGGGGAAGAATGATATCGCTTCGGTGATCTACGGCATGCCGATGACCATTGAATTTGTTTTGGCACTCCGGGATCAGCTCAAGAACGCCAAGATCGACGTGCGCGAGATTGTTCCGGTCCAGGAGACCGAAGAGGACTTTGAGGAAGACCAGCCGCCAGTGGAGCGGGATTATGAGGAATTGCGGATCAAGACGCTTGAGTCGTTGAATGCCGTACGGAAGGTCTCGCTTGCGCTGAAGGCATTGGCCGAGAAGGGCAAGCATCTCGGCGGTGATCCGGTCAAGCAAAAGAAGTTCAAGAAGCAGTACGATGCGATCCGTCAGCAAGTTGTGAACAAAATTGAATCGGTCAACCTCCATGGGGTGCTGAAAGACCGAATGGTCCAGCGTGTCCGCGACCTGGCGGTGCAAATCCGAGCCGCCGAACGGGAAGCGATCAGCTGCCAACGGCGGATCGGGGTGGGGGGGGAGGCCGGTGCCGAACTGCTGAGGAAGATGTGTCGGAGCCGTCAGGACTTCTTGGCGGTCAAGCGGAAGACCGGCGTGTCGGAGGAAGCCCTGGGGGAGATTCGGAAAGTCTATCAAGCCGCCAAAGCGAAGGTTCGTCAGTTGGAAACGGAAGAGGCGCTTGTTCCGGCTGAAGAGATTAAGGATGCGGTCAAGCATCTCGATCTGGCCGAAGAGAAGGTGAAGCGTGGGAAGGCCGAGTTGGTCGAGGCGAATTTGCGGCTTGTGGTCAGCATCGCCAAGAAATACACGAACCGAGGCCTCCAGTTTCTTGATTTGATTCAGGAGGGCAATATCGGACTGATGAAGGCGGTAGACAAGTTCGAGTATAAGCGCGGGTATAAGTTCAGTACCTACGCTACCTGGTGGATTCGGCAGGCGATCACCCGAGCTATCGCAGATCAGGCACGAACCATCCGGATTCCGGTTCACATGATCGAAACGATCAATAAGCTCATTCGAACCTCCAGGCACCTCGTGCAGAAGCTGGGTCGTGAACCCCTTCCCGAAGAAATCGCCGAACGCATGGATCTGCCGTTGGACAAAGTCCGGAAAATTCTCAAGATAGCCCGCGAGCCTATCTCGCTCGAAACGCCGATCGGTGAAGAAGAAGACAGCCATCTGGGTGATTTCATCGAAGACAAGAAGGCCGTCTCTCCGCTGGAAGCGGCCATTCGCTATGACTTGCAGCGTCAGATCAACAGTGCCTTGGAGACCTTGACGCCTCGCGAGGAAAAGGTGCTCCGCAAGCGGTTTGGTATCGGCGAAGCGACCGATCACACCTTGGAAGAAGTTGGACAGGACTTCGAAGTCACTCGCGAACGTATCAGGCAAATCGAAGCTAAGGCTTTGAGGAAATTACGGCATCCGAGCCGCAGTAAAAAACTGAGGAGTTTTGTCGAAAGCTTATAGAGTTCAGAGTTCAAAACGGCATGATTTGACTCTGCTCGGAGCAGCGGCCTAGAATCCGTTTCAGATCGAGGCTGAGGTTAAGGGTGAAGCTTTGAGAGCCGTTGGAATCCGGTTTCCATCCTCGCTCTCAGCCTTGACCTTCTGAGGGGCCCATAGCTCAGGTGGTTAGAGCGGCTGACTCATAATCAGCTGGTCCTAGGTTCAAGTCCTAGTGGGCCCACCAGTCCGGACCGGGACCTGACTGTTTCAGTGCGCCGGCATTGATGGAAAGGATACGTTGAACCAAAAGCTTTCCCCGCTCATTGAACTGCAAAAGCTCGATCTCCGGATCATGGAGATCAGCGAAATCCGCCGAAAAATTCCCGACCGTCTCCATGCTGCCGAAGCTCCTCTTCGAGAGGCAAGTCGGATACTACATGACACTCAGGTCGCCGTCGAGGCTGCCGTTAAGGAGCGTCGCTCGCATGAGAAAGATCTCGAGGCGCATGAAGCGCACACAGATAAGATGAAATCTCACGCGGCAAGCCTGAAAACCAATAAGGAGTATCAGGCGCATTTGTTTGAGCTGGAGCTGGCGAATAAGAAACGAGGAGACTTTGAAGAAAAGATTCTGTTGGCGATGGAGAAAATCGATCAACTCCAGAAGACCCTCAAAGAGCTTCAGGAGAAAAGAACCGGGCTTGAGAAGGTGTTTACACAGGAGAAACAGGGGCTGGACGCACAGGACAAGGAGCTTGCGACAGAATTGGCTCAACTCCAACTCCGCCATCGAGAAGCTTCAGTGCGGGTTGAGAAGACCCTGCTTGATCGATACAACCAGGTCAAAGCCTCACGAAAAGACCACCCTCTCGCAGCTGTCCGTGATGGTATCTGTCTCGGCTGCCGTCTACAGATTCCACCGCAGCTTATCGCGCAAGTCAAACGGTCGGAAGATTTACATCTCTGTCCCTATTGCCATCGGATCTTGTATTGGGAAGGAGAGCCAATCACGGAAGGCACTCCCGCATTGGAAAGCAAGCCTGCGGACCTTGAAGTGGGGGAATCGGCTTAGGGTAGTTGTTCTTGGTTCATCGAGTGTCTCTGCAACCGCAATCAAGGCAAAATTGGGGTTCTAGACCGGATCCAAGAGGATACGTGCATAATCTCGCCTGATACCGATAATCGTCGATCCTTCGCCGCACCTTCTTATCTTCTGAAACAGTCACATCGAAGATCTTCTTAACAAAGTGGCTATAGAAAGCCCCTTGGTAGAGGAAGGTCTGTAACGCCTCCTATTTGCTTAGGACTCAACTGACCGGGTCGTTTGGATCCTAAAAGTCTCTCGCAACAGTTAAAGAGGAATACGGGCTCCTGCACCCGTTCATTCAGAGAGGTGTGAAAGCGATGTTTTGTGATTGGCCGCGGGCCCGTCGGACAATACGGACTGCGTGGTCTTGAAGTGCAGTTTGGCTACTGAATCGAGCCGTTCTCTTCCGTGTTTTTTGATGATCATCTTGGCGGCAAGTTCGACGGACGGAGAGGCGCCTTTCGGCAACGTGGTGCCGACTTCGGCGGAAAGGCGTTTGAGGCGAAGGAGAAACTCAGCCCGCGCTAAGATTGATGCCGCGGCAACGGCCACATCCGATTCGGCTTTAGTTCTCTGTTCCAGCACGATCCTCCGTCCTTTTTCTTGCAGTGCGTTGAGAATCAGTCGCTCATCACCGAACTGATCGGAAATCGCCCGTTCGCAATTCACGCCTTGCTCCAGTAGATTCTCCAGCGCCTTGGCATGACCCCAGGCAAGCAAGCGGTTCAGGTTTTTGATCTTGGTGTAAAGTTCGTTGTACTTCTTCGGCCCAATAGCGATGACGCTGTACGGGCAAATGGTCTTGATGTCGGGGGCCATTTCCAAGATACGGCCGTCGGAAAGTTTCTTGCTGTCTCGGACATCCATCAGCTTCAGTTCACCTTGCGTCGTCGAGTCAACGAATACGGCCGCGACGACCAGAGGGCCAAAGTAATCACCCTTTCCCGATTCGTCAATGCCGATCCGCTCGAGCTTGTTGCGGGAATGCTGCACAGTCATTAAGCTCTGTTCCCCCCTGGAAAACGTGCATAGGGAACGGTAATCTACCAACGGGCTCCATGGTGGTCAATTGAGCTATGACGAGTGTATCGAGACTCGTTTGGTTGGAGGATCGAAGATGAACGTCACACGGCACATGAGAATCATGTCCATCTGCTGTCTTCTTTTGTGGGGGATCGGCTTAGTCGGATGCGAGACCAATCCCTATACGGGACGAAAACAGTTACTGATGACGTCGGTGGGTCAAGAGATGCAAATGGGAGCCCAGGCGTACAATCAGGTCAAGAGCGATCCGAAAATGCGGCCGTCACAAGATCCCCGCGAGATTGAGCCGGTCAAACGGGTCGCGGCTCGGATCGTCGAAGCCGCAAAACGATCAAAGTACGCTGAAATGGCTCAGCAGTTTCAATGGGAAGTCACGGTCATCAAAGATGACAAGACAGCGAACGCCTTTGCCCTGCCCGGTGGCAAGATGGCGGTGTACACCGGCATCTTCCCTGTGGCTAAGAACGAGGCCGGCTTAGCGGCAGTGATGGGGCATGAAGTGGTGCATGCCTTGGCTCGCCATGGCGCAGAGCGTATGAGCCAGGGGCAAGTCACCAATATTGGGTTGCAAGTCGTCGGTGCCGCGGTCGGATTAAGTAGTAAGAATCCCATGCTCAGTCAGGCGGCGATGGCCGCACTGGGTGCGGGAGCACAGGTCGGCGTTTTGCTGCCCTTCAGCCGAAAACATGAATCGGAAGCGGACTATGTCGGGATTCTTTTGGCAGCCGATGCCGGGTATGACCCGCGCGAGTCTGTCGCGCTCTGGGAACGAATGGCTCAAATGTCGGGCGGGGGAGGTCCGGCTGAATTCTTATCGACTCACCCGAGCCATGATACTCGAATCGACCAATTGAAAGAATGGATGCCGGAAGCTATGGCCATCTATCAAAAAAGGACCCCCATGTCAGCCAATCTTCTACCGGAAATCGGCGGCAAGTAAAGATTCCTACTGCTCTTACTATATATAAAGAGGGAATTATCAGTCTGCTTGTTCCGACCTGCATCGTTCTTTTATACTGACTCGGCGTGGGTGGAAGACTGGATGGTCGCTCGGTGCATTCGCATCGGGAGGAAAGTCCGGACTCCAGGGGCAGGGCGCTGGGTAACTCCCAGGCGGAGCGATCCGACACCAGCACCACAGAAATCAAACCGCCGATGGCCAAGGCGATGGGATTCCATCTGGTCGCTGCGGCTCAGGTAAGGGTGAAACGGTGGGGTAAGAGCCCACCGCGGTGATGGTGACATCGCCGGCACGGTAAGCGTCGCCCGGTGCAAGGCCAAATAGGAAGACATGTGCGGACTCTTCATGGGGTTCTGCGCACCGACTGGCCCGGTCGAGGTCTTCGGGTAGGTCGCTTGAGGTTCGAGGCAACTTGAATCCCAGAGAAATGATCATTCAAGCAAAGGAGGAAACTTCTTTGCGGGACAGAATCCGGCTTATAGGTCATCCATCCACGCTTTTCATTCGGTAAAAGCTTCTTGCTTGAGGCTCCTCATCTCTTCCCCCATCGGCCCATCGGGAGCGATTGTGGAGTAGTTGTATTGACGGCCCTTCGTATGGATGCTAGGATCTCAAATCTTTCCCCCTTGATTTCAAACACATCTCTGCATGATGATGCATGCTTCGCAAGGGGTGCCGTTTAAGGTCTCACTATCGACAGGTGACCTTATGCGTGCGGTTGGAGGGAGGGTGCCATGAAACTTACCGGTGCTGAAATCTTCATTGAATGCCTGAAGCGGGAAGGGGTGAAGACGCTCTTTGCACTTCCCGGAGGGGTCGTGTTGAAGATTTTCGATACGCTTCACCAGCAGAAAGATATTGAAGTGATCTTGACACGCCATGAACAGGGCGCCGGCCATATGGCGGAAGGATATGCCAAGGCGACGGGGAAGGCCGGCGTGTGTCTGGTCACCTCCGGTCCCGGCATGACCAACGTCATTACGGCGTTAGCCGATGCCTACATGGATTCGGTCCCGGTGGTCTGTTTCAGCGGCCAAGTCCCGACCAGCTTGATCGGGAACGATGCCTTTCAAGAAGCTGACAACGTGGGTTTGAGTCGGCCCTGCACCAAGTACAATTTTCTCGTCAAAGACGTGAACGATTTGGCCGCAACGATCAAAGAGGCCTTTTATATCGCGACGACGGGCCGGCCGGGTCCGGTCCTGGTAGATATTCCGAAAGATGTGTCGATGGCCAAAGCAGAATTCACCTATCCGAATTCTGTCTCGATTCGTGGGTACAACCCGACCTACGACGGCAATAAATGGCAGATCAAACAGGCAGCCGAAGCCATCATGAAGGCCAAGAAGCCCATTCTCTATGTCGGCGGTGGAGTGATCTTCTCCAGAGCTTCACAGGAATTGCTTGAGCTGGCTGAGATGACACAGGTTCCGGTGGACATGACATTGATGGGCCTTGGGGCGTTTCCAGGGGAGCATCCGTTGTCGCTAGGCATGCTCGGGATGCACGGGACCTATCAGGCCAATATGGCCATGCATTATTCCGATCTGGTGATCGCCATCGGTGCACGGTTTGACGATCGGGTGACGGGAAAACCGTCGGAATTCTGCCCCTATGCGAAAGTGATTCATATTGATATCGATCCGACCTCCATTCGAAAAAACATCCATGTCGATATTCCGATCGTGGGCGACTGTAAGACCGTACTCCGTGAGTTGAATCAGATTTTGCGTGCGACGGTCAATGGAGAACAGAAAGACCTTCGAAAGCCCTGGTGGGATCAAATTCGAGAATGGCAACAGGCACATCCGTTGACGTATCACCAAGAGAAAAACGGGCCAATTAAGCCGCAGCAGGTGGTCAAGCGACTGTATGAACTGACGAGGGACCGTGATCCGATCGTCTCGACGGATGTCGGACAGCACCAAATGTGGGCCGCACAGTATTTCAAGTTGGCAAAACCAAATCGTTGGCTGACGTCGGGTGGTTTGGGCACGATGGGTTTTGGGTTTCCTGCAGCGATGGGCGCACAGGCTGCTTTCCGCGACCGGCTAGTCCTTTGTATTGCAGGAGATGGCAGTGTTCAAATGAACATGCAAGAAATGGCGACGGCGGTGGTGAACAAGCTGCCGGTCAAGATCGTCATCTTGAACAACGGATTTCATGGCATGGTCCGTCAGTGGCAGGATCTGTTCTATGAAGGCCGCTACGCGTCGAGTTATTTGGATACCACGCCGGATTTCGTCAAGCTGGCGGACGCGTATGGAGCACTTGGGTTGCGGGTGAAGACGAGCGGCGACCTTGATGCCGTCCTCAAAGACGCCTTAGCGACCGATAAACCCGTCATCGTGGATGTGCCGACATATCCCTATGAGAATTGCTATCCGATGATCCCTGCCGGAGGCTGCAACCATGAGATGATCCTGGAGGATCCGCCTGAGTTGAAGAAGAAACAATCCGGTGCGGCAACGGTGGCGCCTGAGGATAAGGATACGGTCCTCACGGCATAAAAGGAAGTGCTGAGCGGCAAGTGCTCAGTGCTGAGGTCAGACTCGGCCCTCAGCACGCAAGTCTCAGCACTGAGGAAGATGGAACATATTATTTCAGTCACTGTTGAAAATAAGTTCGGGGTTCTGTCACGGGTCGCAGGGTTATTCAGCGGCCGTGGGTTCAATATCGAGAGCCTCTCGGTCGCTCCGACGCTTGATCCATCCATGTCTCAGATGACGATTGTGACGTCGGGTGATGAACGGATCATCGAGCAGATCGTGAAACAGCTGAATAAACTCATCGACGTCATCAAGGTCGTGGACTTGAACGAAACGGAATTTGTTTCACGAGAGACGGCGATCATCAAGGTGCACACAAAGGATGCGGATCGAGCTGAAGCGCTCAGAATCGTAGACATCTTTCGGGCGAACGTGGTTGATTCGACGCCGAGCACCTACACCATCGAAGTCTCGGGAGATCCCAAGAAGATTGAAGCGATCATCAATTTGCTTCAGCCGCTCGGGATCAAAGAGCTGGTCCGCACCGGTCGAGTGGCCGTTGCACGGGAACCGGTTCGTCCCGCTGCGATCCGAGCGAAGAAGGTCGCCCGCGAGTAACATCCTGTTACGCGCATAGTTTTGCTCTATCCTCATGAAAGGGTCGGTCATGAAAATTTACTACGATAAGGATGCCGATATTCAGCACATCCGAAACAAGACCGTGGCCGTGATCGGCTATGGAAGTCAGGGGCATGCTCACGCGCTGAACCTGAAAGAAAGCGGTGTGCCGGTCGTCATTGGGTTGCGTGAAGGCGCCTCATGGAAAAAAGCCGAGCAGAGCGGACTCAAGGTCATGCCCGTCGCCGATGCCGTGAAGACTTCCGATGTCGTCATGATTCTTGCGCCCGATGAAGCTCAAGCCGCCATTTATCGGCAAGAAGTGGCGCCCAATCTTAAGGCTGGATCATATTTGGCGTTTGGTCATGGTTTCAATATTCACTTTGGGCAGATTGTGCCGCCGGCCTCCATCAACGTCTTCATGGTAGCCCCGAAAGGGCCGGGCCACCTCGTTCGTTCCGAGTATACCAAGGGCAGCGGGGTGCCTTGTCTTTTGGCGATCCACCAGGATCCTAGCGGCACTACAAAGCAGGTCGGATTGGCCTACGCAAGTGCCATCGGCGGGGGGCGCGCCGGTGTCATCGAGACGAATTTTCGAGAAGAAACCGAGACCGATCTTTTCGGCGAGCAAGCCGTGCTCTGCGGAGGGCTGACGTCGCTGATCCAGGCCGGATACGAGACCCTGGTCGAAGCCGGGTACTCGCCGGAGATGGCCTACTTCGAATGCCTGCATGAGGTGAAGCTCATTGTCGATCTGATCTATCAGGGCGGGATCGCCAATATGCGCTACTCGATCAGCACGACGGCGAAATACGGTGATGTGACGAGAGGTCCGCGTGTGGTGAGCGAACAGACGAAGCAGGAGATGAAGAAGATTCTGGAAGAGATCCAGACAGGGAGGTTTGCCAAAGAATGGGTCCTGGAGAATCAAGCCAATCGTCCGGTCTACAACGCACTGCTTGCCAAAGGCGAGGCCCATCCCATCGAAGCTGTCGGAGCCAAGCTCCGGGGTATGATGCCTTGGCTGAAGAAAGATCAGCTCGTCGATAAAACGAAGAATTAGGGAACTGGGATCGTTGAAACGAATTGCCGACTCTGTTTTCACATCGTTCAAAGACTTCGTGTACAATGAAAACATACCTTCGCCTTTATTTCGGTGTGGTTTTTGAAGGCGCGGAGACACATGTCCTGGCACCCGGGATGAGCGGATAGGAAACGGTAGTCCGTTGGAACATCCTTTGTAGAGCGAGGCAATTCCGTGGCGGATCGAGCAGTCGGCGTTCCCTTTGCCAAAGAAGGAATCCCCTTCATCGCGGTTCCCGCGGGCGTTACACTGTTGACGGGATGGCTGGGTTGGCCGATCATCGCTGGTGTTGGCGTTATCGCGACGTTGTTTTCTGCCTGGTTTTTTCGGAATCCGGCTCGAGTTGTACCGCAAGGTCCAAAACTGGTGGTCGCTCCCGGCGATGGAAAAGTGATCGCCGTCGAGGAAGAGTTTGAGCCACGCTACTTGAAAGAGCGCAGCATCAGACTTACGATCTTTTTGAATGTTTTCGATGTCCACATCAATAGGATGCCCTGTGACGGGGTGATTGAAGACGTGCAATATCAACCGGGTTTGTTTTTGGTCGCCAGCAAGCCGGAAGCGACGTTAAGAAACGAACAGAATGCCGTAATGATCAAGACGCGTGAAGACATGAAGGTTCTGTGCGTCCAAGTTGCAGGATTGATCGCCCGGCGCATTGTGTGCTGGGTTTCGCCAAGGGATCGAGCTATTCGAGGCGAGCGATATGGGCTGATCCGATTCGGATCGCGCATGGATACCTTCCTTCCAATGGGCACAACACTTCGAGTGGCCGTCGGCGAACGGGTGAAGGGCGGGGAAACCATTCTGGGAGAGTTGCCATGAAAACGGCAGGATTCAGAAGTTCGTTTGGAAAAGAAGGGAAACGGCGGAAAGCCGCCATGCATCTTATCCCGAATTTGTTCACGACCGGCAATCTGTTTTGCGGCGTATTCGCGATACTGTCCGTCTTCAACGGCAACTACATGGAAGCGGCTATTGCGATTCTTGTCGCCATGATTTTTGATGTCCTCGATGGGAAATCGGCCAGACTGACCAACAGTACGAGTCAATTCGGGCTGGAGTATGACTCGTTGTCCGATGTGGTGTCATTCGGGGTCGCACCAGGTTTGTTGATTTACTCATGGGCGTTGAGCGGGCAGGGTACATTCGGCGTGGCCGTGATGTTCGCCTATGTGGCCATGGGAGCCGTGCGGTTGGCGAGATTCAACTCTACCGTGGCGCTGTCGGACGGGAAGTACTTTACCGGCCTGGCTATTCCGGCCGCTGCCGGAGTCGTGGCGTCCCTGGTGGTCTTCGATCATCACCTGCTCAAGATGGGCGGGGACGTCAGGCCCATCGTGGTCCTGCTCATGACGTTGGCGCTCTCGTTTTTGATGGTCAGCACGATTAAGTATCGCAGCTTTAAGGAGCTGAAATTCAAGGGTCACCGGCAAATTACCTATTTGGTCTGGGGCATTCTGACGCTGATGATGGTGGCAGCCTGGCCGGCGGTTATGTTATTTGTCATCTTTGCCGGCTACGCATTGATGGGGCCCGTCGAAAAAGTCTTTTGGCTGGTGGCTCCGGCTGCCGGGAAAAAGAACATCGGAAAAGTCGAGCCTCCGCCGATTGAATCCCACTCATGACTACGAGTAAGAGGGAGAGGAGCTGAAAAAGGGTTGAACGGCTAAGACGAGGAGTAGTACGCGAGTCATCTAGAAAACAGAATGTTAAAAACTGTTATCCAGCAAGGCCGCAGCGAGTAAAAAGCGAGGCGTACGGTTTTGATGTACATTGAGCCTGTGAACGATGCGAGAACGAAGCTGGGAGCCGTTTCCAACATTCTGGAAAGAGAGCTGGTGGGTGGTGCAAACCAGCCTAGACGCCGCTGAACTCGCCTCCGAGCCGGATCTCCGAACATGAAGTAGGAGATTCCGTCTTGCCTCCGTAAGAGGCAGATGAAGGGCTTGAGGACCGATGTGTCTTCAGGCTAAATCAGGGTGGTACCACGGAGCGCGCGAAGCCTTCGTCCCTGGGTCTCATGGGATGGAGGCTTTTGTTTTTTAGGCTGATGAAAATGATCGCCGACTTCGTTCTCGGGTCGAAAACGTCCTCAACGTACTTCAGAAAGTACGCCTCCGGCGTTTTCTTTGCCTGCGGCCTTGTCGGACAACCGTTTTGATCAGCTTGTACAGGGGGGGTGACGTAATGGCACGCATGATCAGAATCTTCGATACAACCTTGAGGGATGGTGAGCAATCGCCCGGCGCCAGTATGAACGTGGAAGAAAAAGTCATGGTCGCCAAACAGCTGGCCAGGCTCGGCGTCGACATTATTGAGGCGGGATTTGCCTATAGCTCGCCCGGAGACTTTGATGCGGTGCGGCGTATCGCACAGGAAGTCGAAGGCCCGACGATCTGCAGTCTTGCGCGGGCCCGTCCCGAAGATATCGACCGGGCATGGGAGGCCTTGAAAGGTGCACCGAAGGTGCGCATCCATACGTTTTTGTCTACATCCGATATTCACCTGAAGCACCAGTTTCGGATGACGCGGAAACAGGCCAAGCAGCGTGCCGTGGAGATGGTCCAGCGGGCACGTGGCTACGTCGATGACGTCGAATTCTCTCCCATGGATGCGAGTCGATCGGATCCGTCGTTCCTCTACGAAGTCATTGAGGCAGTCATCACCGCCGGAGCCGGCACCGTCAATATTCCCGACACGGTAGGGTATGCCGTTCCGCAGGAATTCGGGGCCCTCATCAAAGGAATTTGCGACAAGGTTCCCAATGCCAGACAAGCCGTAATCTCCGTCCATTGCCACAACGATCTGGGTGTTGCGGTGGCGAACAGCTTGGCGGCGATTATGAATGGGGCGGGCCAGGTGGAATGTACGATCAACGGCATCGGGGAGCGAGCGGGAAATACGTCCTTGGAAGAGATCGTCATGGGACTCCGCACCAGAACGGATTTCTACCAGGCCGACACCGGGATTCGAACCGAAGAAATCGCAAAAACCAGCCGGTTGGTCAGCAAGATCACGGGGATGGTGGTGCAACCCAATAAGGCGATCGTGGGGGCGAACGCTTTTGCCCATACGTCGGGCATTCATCAGGATGGTTTGCTCAAAGAGAAGACGACCTATGAGATTATGCGTCCGGAAGCGATCGGATTGGTCGAAAGCCAGATGGTAATGGGCAAATTGTCCGGGCGCCATGCCTTCCGGCAGCGTTTGGAAGAATTGGGCTACAAGCTCGGCGAGGCCGAGGTCAACCATGCCTTCGAACGGTTCAAAAAACTTGCCGATCAAAAGAAAGAGATTTTCGAGGAGGATCTCGAGGTCATCGTCTCCGAAGAACTGTCGAAGATGGCCGAGCGCATCGTCTTAAAAGCGCTTCAGGTCTCCAGTGGGACGGATCGGGTCCCGACGGCTACGGTCGAACTGGTTATCGAAGGCAGGTCCATGGCTCAAAGCGGGACCGGCGATGGGCCGGTGGATGCCGTGTACCGCACCATTGCCGCCATGACACAGACGAAGAGCAAGTTGCTGATGTATGTCGTGAAGGCCATCACCGGTGGAACGGATGCACAGGGCGAAGTGACGGCGCGCGTGCAAGAAGATGGTCGGACAGTCACGGGCCACGGCGCCGATACCGATATCATCATGGCGTCTGCTCGAGCCTATATCAGCGCTTTGAATAAGCTGGCCTATCTCGCTACGAGACAGGCGCAGGGCGAGCAGAAGGTCAACTTGATTTGACGGGGATCTCCACGGTACAGTTTTACCCTCCATGGTGAGATGGGTTGAAGTGAGAGGGCTTGTCCTTGTTCAAGGTGACGCTGGCGGATCGCCCCGAGTTCCTGGCCGGGGACGAGACTCGCTTGCGGGAGATTTTTCATCCTGCCAAGCATCGGCTCAAACTGAGTTATAGTCTTGCCCACGGAACATTACCGTCCGGTCAACGCTCCAAGCGCCACGTCTTGGCTTCGTCAGAAGTCTATTATTTCATTTCAGGGCACGGCCGCTTCACGATCGACGACCACGTCACACCGATCGAGGCCGGTACGACCATCTATGTGCCGCCGGGAGGACAACAGTGGGTGGAAAATACCGGAGAGACCGATATCGAGTTCTTGTGTCTCGTCGATCCGGCCTGGCGGATTGAAGACGAAACGATACTGGAATAGGCCATAGCGGATTGAATCATTGAAAGGAGCAGCAGTGAAGGCGAAGATCGCAGTGTTGGCGGGTGACGGAGTCGGGCGCGAGATCGTTCCCGAAGCCGTGAAGGTTTTGAAGGCCGTCGCCGAGAAGTACGGCCACTCATTCGAGTTTGTCGCAGCCGATATCGGCGGGCAGGCGATCGATAAAGTGGGTGTGCCGCTGCCGAAGGACACACTGGCGCTTGCCAAGCAAAGCGATGCCGTCTTGCTGGGCGCCGTCGGGGGCCCTCGATGGGAGAATTTGGAGTACAGCTTGCGGCCGGAGCGTGCGCTGCTCGGCATCCGCGAGGCCTTGGGGCTCTATGCCAACTTGAGGCCGGCCAAACTCTATTCGAATCTGGTGGACGCTTCGACGTTGAAGCGCGAGGTTGTCGAGGGAATCGACATCCTCGTGATCCGCGAGCTCACCGGCGGTATCTATTTCGGCAAACCGAAGGGGATCGAAAAGTTGCCCAACGGTGAAGAGCGAGGGATCAATACGGAAATCTATTCGACGGAAGAAGTTCGGCGAATCGCCAAGGTTGCGTTCGAGGCGGCACGGAAACGGCGCAAGAAGGTCACCTCGGTCGATAAAGCGAATGTGTTGGAATCGTCCGAGCTTTGGCGAAAGATAGTCATCGATGTCCACTCGTCTTATCCGGACGTCGAACTGGGGCATATCTACGTGGATAACGCTGCGATGCAGTTGGTGCGGAATCCCCGACAATTCGATGTCCTGCTCTGCAACAACATGTTCGGAGACATTTTGAGCGATGAAGCAGCGATGTTGACCGGTTCGATCGGTATGTTGCCGTCGGCGAGTATTGGGGCCAAGGTCGGTCTCTTCGAACCGATTCATGGGAGCGCTCCGGACATTGCGGGGAAAAATATCGCCAATCCGATCGCCACGATCTCGTCGGCCGCCATGATGCTGTCGTACGCCTTTCAACTCGATAAAGAAGCGGAAGCGATCGAACAGGCCATCGTGAAAACACTCGACCTTGGATATCGGACCAAAGATATTCAGAGTCCCGGAGCGAAAATCGTCGGTACTGTGGAGATGGGTGGGGCCATCGTCCGAAACTTGAATTAGTCGGCGGTCCTGAACAATGGCGGCCATTCTTTCCACATGGATGATCAGAACACTCGTCGGCAACGGCGAGTCCGGTTATACGGGAGACGGTGGACCTTCAATGCAGGCCCGTTTGAATGAGCCGAAGGGCGTGACGATTGATTGCCGGGGCAACGTTTATGTGGCCGATTCCGAAAATCATGTCGTTCGCAAAGTCGATCGTGCGACCGGTGTCATCTCAACGATAGCCGGTATGTCAGGCGAAGACCACATCCGTTCGGCTGTGGAAGGAGAAGCACCCGCTCAGCCGATGGATGAAGATCCTTTGGCGGATGGTGCCGGCGAAACCGGTTCGGCGAAATTTACTCAGCAAGCCGATTTGAGCGGAACCGTCCGGTATTGGACGAATCAAGCAGCCATATCCACCAAGCGGTATGGGGGAGACGGCAGGACAGCGGTGCAGGCGCAACTGAACTTCCCCACGGCAGTCGCTGTGGACCGGAAGGGGAATATCTATATCGCCGATACCATGAACCATCGCATACGGATGGTCGATTCAGAAACGGGGATCATTTCGACCGTGGCCGGAACCGGTCAGGCTCGATTCTCCGGTGATGGCGGCCCTGCGCACCAGGCTGCGCTCAGTGAACCGGCGGCGCTGGTCGTTGACGATGCGGGCCGACTTTATATCGCCGATCAAAGCAACCATCGGGTACGGATGGTGGACCTCAAGACCGGTGTGATACGGACAGTGGCTGGAACCGGGATCGCGACGTACGACGGCGATGGGAAGCTTGCTGTAGACTCCTCCCTTGCCGGTCCGAGCGGATTGGCTCTGGCAGGTAACCGTTTATATATTGCCGATACCTTCAACAGCCGGGTTCGATGCGTCGAGCTTTCGTCAGGGTTCATGACCACGGTGGCCGGCAACGGTGGAGTCTATCGGTATGAGTCGCCGTCGGATGCTCCGTCGCCCAGCCTTTCACGCCCGACAGGAATTGCATTCGACCGGAAGGGACGGTTTTTTCTGACCGATTCAGACAATCACCTCATTCGGCAGTGGGATTGGGCGTCCGGGGCAGCGTTCTGCGTGGCGGGGCAAGGGGTTCCATTCTATTCCGGAGACGGCGGCGTCGCACGAGAAGCGGGTTTGTGTTACCCATTCGGTATCGTTGCCGATCGCGACGGCACGCTGCTGGTGGCCGATACCTTCAATCATCGAATTCGCGTCCTAGCATTGGAGTAAGCGCTTCATGATCAAAAAGAAACCAGGGTATACGGTGGCGGTCCTTGGCGCGACCGGTGCGGTAGGCAAGGAAACCCTTGAGATTTTGGAGGAGCGGAAATTCCCGCTGACGGGTCTCCGGCTCTTCGCGTCAAAACGATCGGTCGGTGAGGTGATGACGTGCCAAGGCAAGGAGTGGAAAGTTGAAGAGTTGACGGAATCCTCATCGTTCGAGGGGGTCGACCTGGCGTTTATCTCTGCCACGGATGCCATCAGCAAAGACTACGGTCAACGTCTGGGCGCCGCCGGTATTGCGGTGATCGACGATAGTGCCGTGTTCCGCATGGACGATCTGGTTCCCTTGGTGGTTCCGGAGGTGAACGCCGACGCCTTACGCACCATGCCTCGGGGAATCGTGTCCATTCCCAACTGTACGACCACGCCGTTGGTTATGGCGCTCAAGCCGCTTCATGACGCAGTGGGGGTGAAGCGCGTGGTGGTGACGACTTTTCAATCGGTGTCGGGGACCGGAGCGGCGGCCATGGATGAGCTGATGGATCAGACGAAGGATTTACTGGCATTTCGAGACGTCACGACCAAAGTCTATCCGTACCAGATTGCCTTCAATCTGTTGCCGCACATCGGCTCCTTCAACGAGGAGGGCGACTGTTCGGAGGAGGTCAAGATTGCGAAAGAGACCAGAAAGATACTCGGAGCGACAGGGCTTCGGGTGACGGCGACGACGGTGCGGGTGCCCGTGTTGCGCTGTCATTCTGAAGCGATTAACGTTGAATTGGAACGTCCTCTGAAGGCGAACGAGGCGCGTGCTGCACTGGCAGCCATGCCGGGCGTGATTGTTTACGACGATCCGATGAAGCAGCTGTACCCGATGCCGCTCGATGCCACAGGAAAAGATGAAGTCTACGTCGGCCGCGTCCGGGAAGATGAATCGATTATGAATGGCCTCAATCTCTGGGTTGTCTCCGATAACCTTCGTAAAGGAGCGGCGCTGAATGCCATTCAGATCGCGGAGTATCTAGTGAATGGCTAGCGCGTGTGCTGTATCACAGAACTGATTGGGTACCCCTTCATGGGATGAAAGTTGATGCCGGAATGGACTACGTGGGGCAAGGTTCTGATCGGGATGGGACTCGGTATTGCTGTGCTCGGGGCTCTATTGGTCGTTGTGGGCCGGATTCCCGGGTTGGGAAATGCCTTCAGTTGGCTCGGTAAGCTTCCGGGCGACATCTTCATCAAACGCGATAATTTCAGCTTCTATTTCCCCATCGCGACCAGCATTGTCCTCAGCATTATTCTGAGTCTGCTATTCTATCTCGTAGGATGGTTCTTCCGCCGATGATAGGCGCACGGCTTTTGGTCGGAGCTGCCGGACTGAGCATCTCTCTCGGCTCCGTCATGATCCCGGAAAGTCATGCGACGCAATCGATTCGCGTGCTGTTGGCTCCGGATGTCCAGCAACTGGAAGTCCATACTGATCAGACCATTTGGGTCACGGACGAACATGACCAGGCGTGGTCGTATCGTCCTGTCCTGAGGATCAAGGTGCGTGGCCATGCGTTGATCCTCAACGGCAAACCGGTGGTGAGCGATCGACTGATCTTACGGGCGGGCGATCACGACCTCAAACTCCGGCTGAATGGGAACGGCAACAGAGCAGCGCTTCATGCGAACGATGAGAAAAGCGCGCTGCACGTCAGTGGATTGATTCAGCTCGTTCGACGCGGCAAGGGATTGCTCCTTGTCAATCATGTCGATTTGGAGGAGTATGTCAAAGGTGTCGTGCCGGCGGAAGTGAATCCGGCCTGGCACCTCGAGATGCTGAAGGCTCAGGCAGTCGCTACCCGAACCTATGCGCTGTATCAGCATATGCTCAGCTCCACTCGGGACTATGATGTAATGGCGGGGATCCAAGACCAGGTGTACCGGGGTCGTCAGGGCATCGACGCGCGGGTGGTGGAGGCGGTGGAATCCACGAGAGGACTTGTGGTGACCCACCAAGGCGCTCCGATCTATGCCGCGTTCTCTTCGACCGCCGCCGGAATCACGGAAGATGCCATGATTGTGTGGTCGAAAGATCTTCCGTATTTGAAGGGCGTTGAATGTCCGTTCGATATTGAATCTCCGTATTATCAATGGAAAGCATCCGTCAAAATCGAGGCCTTGGAGAAGAATTTGCGGCAACAAGGATTTGTAGTGCGAACCATCGCGACGATCACGCCGCACTCCTATAGCCGTGCGGGACGAGTGGCGACAGTGCGGATTGTAGATTCGAACGGAGAGTTGATCCTGCGGGGGGAAGACTTGCGTAAAGCGGCGGGGTACACTGTGATACCCAGCACACAATTTACGGTTGAGTTGATCGGACAGGACGTCATCTTCTCCGGCTATGGAGCCGGTCATGCAGTTGGTCTCTGTCAGTGGGGTGCGAAAGAACTGGCGGAGTTAGGCTATTCGTTTTCGAGCATTCTTAGCTACTACTATCCTGGAACGGAGCTGCGGGATGCATCATTGACCCAAGCACCTCCTGCTCCTTCGGCCCCTCCTTCCTGATGCAACTTTCCGAGTTCGACTTTCCCTTCGATTCCTCCCTGGTCGCATTGCAGCCGGTTGACCCTCGTGATCAAGCTCGGCTGTTGCTCCTCAATCGCCAAACCGACAGACTTGTGCATCGCCGTGTCGCCGATCTTCCCTCTCTGCTCAATCCGGGTGATCTGCTGATCGTGAATGACACGAAGGTCTTGGCGGCGCGGGTGTCGGGAATCAAAAGACCCACCGGAACACCGGTCGAGGTGTTATTTGTAAGAGATCTCGGTAGCAGCCGGTGGGAGATTATGGCCAAGGGCTCATTCAGGATCGGTCAGGTCATCGAATTTGACCGACAATCCCGTGCTGTAATCGTCAAGAGAGATGCGACGGGCACTGAGGTGATCATGGAGAGCTCGCTGCCGGTCAACAGATTTCTTGAAGAACGGGGAAGGATGCCGCTTCCACCATACATCAAGCGCGCACCGACTGGAGAGGATCACCGATGGTATCAAACGGTCTTTGCCAAGCATGGGGGTGCGATCGCCGCACCGACTGCCGGGCTCCACTTTACCGAAGAACTGTTTCGGCGACTGAATGTGTCAAAGATCAACGTTGCCACGGTAACGCTCCATGTCGGCCCCGGCACGTTCAAGCCTGTGACGACCGAGCGGATAGAGGATCATCGGATGGAGGCAGAGGCTTTTACAATCAATACAGATGTTGTGAGCGCGATCCAGGAAACCAAATGTACAGGTGGCCGTGTAGTGGCCGTGGGTACCACAGTCGTCCGTGCGCTTGAAACCGCCATGGAAGAAAAGGGAAAGTTGGTCCCGATGACCGGCGAGAGCCGGCTTTTTATTACCCCTGGATTCCAGTTTAAGGTCGTCGATGCACTGATGACGAATTTCCACCTGCCACGAACCACGCTGCTCATGCTGGTGTCAGCCTTCGCAGGCGTTGACCGGATTCGCGCAGCCTATGAAGAAGCAGTCAAAGAGCAGTATCGCTTCTACAGTTATGGCGACGCGATGCTGATCCTGTAGGCATTCACATTTCTTGCCTTCTGTTCCATATTTCGTAGAAGCCAAACGAAGGTATTGTGGTGACAGCCCGAGAATCGGTCTATCGCGCAACGGAGAATCAATACCGATTCTTGCCCACACGACTGCGGTGTCCGTCCATCTCCTGGGCATTGTGTTCTTGGCCATCCGATTCCAGGACGAAATGCGACCCGTGCTTTGCAGCGCGTGGCTTGGAATGGGATTAGGGAAGAGGCTATAGTACCCGCACACAATGGCTCAAGCTACGCACAGCCAGGCACTGTCTGCTGCCATGCTTCAACTGCTGCGGCCATTGGTCAGAATCCTTCTTCGCAACAACCTTTCCCATAAAACCTTTGCTGAGTTGGCAAAGCGAGTCTATGTGGACATCGCGAACGCTGAGTTTGCAATCCATGGTAAGAAGCAGACAGTCTCAAGAATCGCCATTCTCAGCGGATTGACGCGAAAAGAAGTGCAGCGGTTGCTGAAGCTATCATCTACTGCCAAGTCCATTACGTCCGTCTCAGCTGAAGAATACCACCGCGGTTCACGCGTGATCACTGGTTGGCTCCGCGATCCAAAATACGGAGATGGGAAAGGCCATCCTCGTCCGCTTGCCATGGAAGGAAAAGGCGCATCCTTCAGTGCGTTGGTGAACTCCTACAGCGGAGATATCCCGGTGCGAGCTGTGCTGGATGAGCTCTTGCGGGTCGGTGCCGTGAAACAATTGAAAGACGGGCGGATTTGTCTTGTCTCGCGGGGATATATCCCTCAACGGGGCTCGGTGGAAAAACTGCAGGTGCTGGGAGCAGATACCGCCGATTTCATCTCGACAATTGACCATAATATCTATGTAAAGCCTACGAAGCCTCACTTCCAGCGAAAAGTCATGTACGATAACGTACCCCGCGAAGCGGTAAAAGAGTTTCGCACCGTCGTGGCCGCAGAAGGACAGGAGTTTTTGGAGAAGCTTGATCGCTGGCTGGCTCATCATGATCGTGATGTGAATCCGGTGTCGAAGGGGACCGGTCGCATGCGTGTAGGGGTCGGGGTCTTTCAGTTCGAAGAACACGAACCACCTGGTGATTCCCATCGGGAAGATCCCCCACCATGAGACATGCAAACCATCAGAATCTTCTTGGCGGTATGGTACTGTCCGTTGTGCTGGCATCGTGCGGCCCGACTCCGCAAGTCGGTGGCGGCATCGGCGGGACCGGTTCTATCGCCTCCATCGTCGCCTCCGGTCCCATCACCGGATTCGGCAGCATTTTTGTCTCTGGCACCGAGTATGACACGACGCACACCTCAATCACGGTCGACGGGAATCCAGGGAATCAAGGCGATCTCAAGAAAGGGATGATCGTGCGCCTGAATGCCACGGTGCCGGAAGGTTCCGGCACGGACCAACCAGTACTCCGCACAGCGAATACGGTGTTATATGAGGATACCGTCGAAGGATTCGTCCAATCGGTTGCGGCGGATGGAACCGGCCTGATCGTGTTGGGTCAGACCGTCACAATCACGACTGCCACCGCCATCGATGTCGGTATCCTGGGAGGCAATGTGGCGAATCTGATGCCGGGTCGGGATCTCGTGGAGATCAGCGGGTTCGTGACGGGAGACGGGCTGATTAGGGGGACATGGGTCGAATTAAAAAAACTCGACCAGAAAACCGATACGCCCGATTATCATGTCAAAGGGTTCATCAAAAACCACCACGCCGATCAACACACCTTTGAAATAGGGAACCTCACTCTCGACTACCACGATGCACTGCTTAACGATATGCCTGCTCAGTCAAATAACGGGTGGGATGGCCTGTTGATCGATGTGACGGGAAAACAGATCTCGTCTGGAGGCTTGAATTCCTCCCGGATTCGTCTCGCCGCGACCCGTGTGTCACAAGAGAAATTAGGGTTAGAGGAGGGCGAGATTGCGGAGATCGAAGGATTTGTCATCCAGGCACGGAGTGCAGAGGATTTCTTTCTCGGCAACGTGCATGTGCTGGCAGACGCCGGGACCACATTCCAGGGTGGCGCGTTGAACGATATTCGAGTGGGTGTTCACATCAAAGTGCATGGTCCACTCGTCAGTGGCATTGTGAAGGCGACGGCGGTGGAGTTTAAATCATAAGCGGCGGTGCTCGCAGAAACCGCTGTAACTTGTTCAAGCGGGAATGCAGTGCGTGAGCCTACAGGGAGTCTTGATAGCCGATTAATGGTAAGGCGCTGTTGTTTGGTCACTGGTCTACTTGCCGCTTGCGCATCACGCTAGCGACATCGTCTGAGCCTCAAAATGCGATTCTTGAATTCCAGCTGAGCAAGGTCCTCAACGTTTAAGCATCCATCTTAACGGTAGCACTGCAGCCCTGTGCGCTCTCTACCGGCTCCTTCGAGGAAGAGGGAGCACAGCAGGGTCGGTTGACGGTCGAGTCCATCAGTGACCACGAGTCTTCCGCAATCAGAACCGACAGAACCGATTTTCGAGCAGACGTGAATGACAGGTGCATGCTTCAATTGTCGCGGAGGTGTGAGGTCCTGCTTGACATTGTTGGGAATTTTTTCCCATACTGTTCCACGGTTCATGGCATTGAGGTCGTCGCAATTGGCTTTAGGTCCTTCTCGTTGCAAATGCATGGTTCTCGAACTTGATTCGTAAGAGTGCTAAGCCAAAATCAGCTAATCCTGAGCTGCACGGCGCAGTCCGATCGGAACATTTTCAAATGGGAAAGACCCCTATGGCCTTCCAATCAGTACTGAACCGGTACCTTCCCTCCCTCCGAGGCTGTCGCGACTTGATCGTGACGGATCTCAAGAAGACCCCGAATACTGCCATTCTTGCTGAATATCTTCAAGGCGGCAAGATGTTCCGAGCGCTCCTTGCTTTTATGGCGGCTGATGCCATTGGCGGTGAGCTGGCCATGATGGTTCCTGTCGCCTCAGCTCTCGAACTTCTGCACGGAGCATCGCTCATTCACGATGATATTGTGGACGGGGCCAAGGAACGACGCGGTCATCCTGCACTCCATCTCCAGGTGGGCGTGGGTCCTGCTCTGATCCTGGGCGATTATTTGATACTTCGCTCCCTTTCGGTCTTACAAGAGTCTCGGGGTATCTTCGGTCTGCAACGGGTGACGGAAGCATCCAATACGCTCAACTCGTATGCCCAGACATGCTGCCTCGGCGAACTTCGTGAACTCACGGCGACGAGTGAGGGGAATCAGGAGGACGAGTATCTCCGCATTGCGGAAGGGAAGACGGCGTCTCAATTCGTCGCGTCCGTTACGGTGCCGGCCATTTTAGGTGGAGGTACTCAGAAAGAGATCGAGGCCCTTCGGACCTATGGCCTCAATCTGGGAATCGCATTTCAGATCTCGGATGATGTGCTGGACATCGACGAAGACACTGGGACACTCGAACAGTCAGAGGCACGCGCTTGTCTAAATCAAAGGCTAGGGTTGCCAGTGCTGTATCTGCAACGCTATGGCTCGCCGACGGCCATGCAACAGTATCGCCAGATAATGGAAACCGAGAACGGGAAGCAGGGCCAAGTAGGAGTTCTCTTAAGAGCGGAGGGTATTCTTGATCGAATTCATAAGACGCAGGCCAATTATGTATCAGCGGCTCTCCAGGCCCTGGATTCCTTACGCACATCGGAAGCACGCACACACCTCGGTCTGCTCGCATCCTATGCCGTCGATCATCGTGCCCATATTTCCAAGAGTTTGCATTGCAATGCCTAGTGATGTATCCATCCCGCATAGGTCAGCGGCTGATCGGTGTCGTATAAATACAAGCTGTTCGGGTGCAGATGTATTCTTCGAGCACGGGCAATAGGCAGGAATAGCCTAGAGCTAGGTCCAGCAGGCCTCCAGCCATAGTGGCAAGTTGACAGGGGGTCAACCATGATTTCCTGGAGGACATGATGACTATTCAACATCAAGGACTATGGACATACAGGTTTAGGGGCGTGTCACGTGTCATGGGCTTGCTCATGTCGGTATCCATGTTATTTATCGACAGTCCACGTGCGGAAGACGTGCCGCTCGACCCTGATGGAGTTCAACGCGCGGTAGTAGAAGTTGACAGCTATGCGTTTATTCCACATCACCTCGTCGTGAAAGCCGGAACACCGGTTGAATTGACCTTCAAGAGCATAACCTGGATCGTACCGCACAATGTCATCATTGACGATCCTCGATCCGGACTGAACATCCGGAATGAGGTTCCGGCAGGGGAAACCGTTACAGTCACATTCACACCGACACTCCCGGGTGTATTCGCGCTCTATTGCGATAAGAAACTTCCATTTGTAAAGAGCCATCGCGAGAAAGGTCAGGAAGGAGTGCTAGAGGTGCGGTGAGATAGCGGTTGCAACGGAACAGTCTTGCAAGTCCCTAGTGTCCTGAGTCTGAAATTCTATGACAAAATCTAACGACGCTCGCCAAGATCTCATCGGCGGTTTTCGTCCACACGAAGGGCCTTGGGTGCTTGTTGGTATGGGTAATAGAGGCTCGGATGGCCGCTTGGAGCGCCTGCGTACTGCGGTGCACCCCGCGTCGCAATTGTTTTTCCGTTGACAAGGCGAACCAGCGCTCCATCCGGTTGAGCCAGGAAGCGCTGGTCGGCGTGAAGTGTACATGGAAACGCGGTCGCTTGAGCAACCATCGGCGGATGAGAGCGGTTTTGTGCGTCCCATCGTTGTCGAGGATTAGCTGCACGTCCGACTGCGCGGGGACCGTCACTGCAATCGTGTCGAGGAATTTCCGAAACTCTCGAGCCCGCTGCCGCTGGTGGAGTCGCCCGATCACCTGGGCCGTTTTCACGTCCAGGGCCGCAAACAGCGAGGTAGTCCCGTGGCGCCGATAGTCGTGCGTACGCCGCTCGAAAAAGCGCCGCCGCCAGCGACCGACCGTCTGTCCCGTCGTCTTGAACTCAGCGGCCACGGCGTGGTTGACTTTGCCCGTGGCGCAGGCCAACACGATCCGCGCACGGCGCGAGGAGCATCTTTCTTACAGCATCTCGCGGCGGATGGTGATCGGCAGCTTGGCTTTCATCGATTGCTGGAATGAAACGAGAGCCCGTTGCTGTTTCTGCAACAGCATATCATCCAGCACCCGCTGCTTGGCTTCTGCCGCTTTAGCGGGATCTGAATCTTGCGGCCTCGTCATGAGAGACTGTCCTTCGGCAATCTCTGCCGGAGTCAGGGCAACGGAGTCTCGTACGATCATGCGAGCCTTATTAGCCAGGATTTCTTGGTGCTGGATCGATTCAAACGACGCCGGGGTGAGATGATTGGCGGCTAGAATGCGACGGTACAGCTCCGGGTCGAAGGCTCCGTTCTTTTGAAAGGCCGGAGTTTGCATGATCAGTTCTCGCAAATCGGCATCGGAAACCCTCACGCCCATTTCTTCAGCCGCGATGATCCAAATACGACTATCGACAAGTTGCCCCACGACGAATTCCTTGAACTCTTCCTCTTTGAAGTCGGTCTTCACGTTTTCTCTGTAGATGCGGCGCATATTCTCATAAGTGCGTTTGAATTCATCGATGGTGACCGATTGATCTCCGACCTTGGCCACAGGTCCGCCCGCCTGCTCCCCAAAGCCCCACCATCCCATCGTAATGACGAAGGCTATAGCTAGGATCCCCATAATGGATTTGAGCAACCAAGGGTAGTTGTGAGCCGCATCGCGCATTGTCTTGATCATGACACTCCTCTTCGTATGAATGAGCAGTGTACTGGTGGATCGGACAGAAGGCAAGGCCCGATAGGCTCAGCCTTATACGGAATGTCCACAAGCGACGGTTTCTGGGAGACCGGCTCATTCGCACGGCTTTCAGGATGCGAAGAGACGGTTCGGCAAGATTGCAAAAAGAAACCAAGAAAAAGGGTGGTCTTTGTTTGTGCAAGTTGATGCGATTTGTTATACTTTGCGACTAATTAGAAGGAGAATCCTTGACAGGGGAGGGGGCAACCTCGACGACGCTGGAAGCGAGAGTCTATCCGAAGGCCCATGTCCTGAATCGATTCATCGCGAAATTAATCGATCTGTTCATTGTCGTCGCTGCCGGCGAAATCGCTTCTCCGGTCGGCTTCCTTTCCGGCTTGGCCTACATCTTGATTGCCGATGGATTTGCGGGTGGTAGAAGTATCGGCAAACGGTTGGTCGGTCTGCAAACCATCCGATTGGATGGCAGAGATACGGCCGGTTTCCGAGAGTCGATCATCCGGAATCTTCCGCTAGGAGGCGCACAGATTGCGTATGCGGTCCCATACATTGGGTGGCTTGTGTCGCTTGTCATCTTTGCGTTTGAGAGTTTTTTGATTATTGGGAATGAGCAGGGTCATCGGCTTGGCGATGAAGTAGCAAGGACCCACGTATTAGACGCAGGTCAATTTGAGGTTCCGGATTAAGAAGTCTACACCAGGCACACAGGCTAGGCGCCGGATCGCCCGGCCAATATGAAGGGAGAGATGCCGTGGGGTTCCCAGGAGATGTATTCGGTTGGTTCTCCGATGACCTGGCGATTGATTTAGGCACCGCAACCACTCTCGTGTATGTCCACGGGAAGGGAATCGTGCTGAATGAGCCCTCCGTCGTCGCAGTTGAAAAGAAAAGCGAAAAAGTGCTGGCCGTCGGAGCCGATGCGAAGAAAATGCTCGGTCGCACGCCGGGGAATATCGTCGCGGTTCGGCCGATGAAGGAAGGTGTGATCGCCGATTTCGAGATGGCCGAACAAATGCTGAAACATTTCATACGGAAGGCCCACAATCGGAGCGCATTTGTGCGACCGCGCATCATCATCGGCGTGCCGTCCCGCATCACGCAGGTAGAGCAACGCGCTGTACGCGATTCGGCCGAATTGGCCGGAGCACGAGAAGTCTATCTGATCGAAGAGCCCGTCGCTGCAGCCATAGGGTCCGGATTGCCGATTACGGAGCCGTCCGGCAACATGGTTGTTGATGTGGGAGGCGGCACGACGGACATCGCCGTCATCTCGCTGGGTGGCATCGTGTACAGCGAGTCCGTCAAGGTCGCCGGTGATCGCATGGACGAAGCGATCATGAATTACATCAAGAAAAAGTATAACCTGCTCATCGGCGAGCATATGGCGGAGCGGATTAAATTTGAAATCGGGTCCGCCTACCCGTTCGAGGAGCGGAAAACCATGATGATCAAGGGGCGGGATTTGATCTCGGGCATCCCGCGCACGTTGGTCATCGATGATGCCGAGGTTCGTGAAGCATTGCAAGAACCCATTGGAACGATCGTGAACGCGATCAAGATTGCGTTGGAGAACACCCCGCCCGAACTGGCCGGGGATATTATCGATCGCGGGATCGTGTTGACGGGAGGCGGTTCCCTCCTGAAAGGGATGGACACACGATTCCGAGAGGAAACGAACCTACCGATCATTACGGTGGACGATCCGCTGACTTCTGTGGTGTTGGGGGTCGGCAAAATTCTGGATGAGCTGGATCTCCTCCGAAAGGTATCGGTCATGTCACAAGCGAACAACCTCCGGTAAGGTTCCATCCCTGATGCGGATGGTCAATTTACGCGCACCGTACAGCGCTAAGCGTGTTGTCCTCGTTCTTGCCGTCATTCTCGTGCTCGGCTTCCTGCTTCTACCCGGCCAACTTCAAAGCGTCTTTCAGCAGGTGGGCAGTCCCTTGGGATGGATTATCGGATGGCCTCTCCAGGTCGTGGCCGGGATCCATGATCGAATCGCCGATGTCTGGGGACGATACGTGGCCCTCCAAGCGGTTGAAGAAGAAAATCAACAGTTGAAGAGAGAACTGGATCTTCTCAAAGAACAAAACGGACAGTTGCGGGAAGCCTCGGTGGCGACGGAGCGGTTCTCAGCATTGCTGGAGTTTAAGAAGCAAGCTCTTCCCACATCTGTGGCCGCGCAAGTGATCGGGCGCGATACCGGCAATTGGTATAAGACGATCATTCTGAACAAGGGCGCGTCCGACGGGCTTCAATCGGACCAGGGAGTGATTACACCGGCAGGTGTTGTAGGTCGTGTCGTCAAAACCACAGCCTCCACCGCCGTCGTCTTGCTCGTGACGGATCCCAACAATGCGATTGCCGGATTAATTCAGCGTACCAGAGATGAAGGAATCGTCGAAGGGACGACGCAGGGACAGGCTCGACTCAAGTATATTCCGCTGTTGTCCAACGCGCGGCCGGGCGATCACGTTGTCACGTCAGGATTGGTGGGAGGGTTCCCCCGCGGTATACCGATCGGCACGATCATAAGAATCGATAAGGAGGAGGAAGCGCTGTTCCAATCTGCGGAACTTTCTCCGGAGATCGATCCGAATCGGGTGGAGGAAGTGCTGGTTATTCAGTCTCCCTCTATCCCGACCGAAGAAGAACGTCTTGGCGTTCCCAAGCTCAAGCCATGAAAGTACTCCTCTATTTTGTCGTGATCGTTGGTTTGGTGCCGATTCAGTCCGTTCTCCTGCCGCACATCAGCTTGTGGGGCGTGAAGCCGGATCTCGGTTTTGTGGCGGTGTGTTTAGTCGGCCTCATAGCGGGAGAGCTTGATGGCTTGTTGGTCGGTCTCGCGATTGGATGGGCGATGAGCTTGTTCTCTGCGCAGGACCTGATTACCGATGCAGTCTTGAAGGGGGCCGTGGGGTTCGTAGCGGGCCTCGCTGGACGACAGGTAGTCTATCTGAGCCCTCTCGTCTTCGTGGCGGGTCTGCTGGTCGTATCCTGCTTGGCCGGGCTGATCACTCCGTTCGTTCTAAAGCTCAGTGTGCAACAGGATTGGTGGTGGGCTGTCTGGACCATCGTGCTGCCCCAAGCCTGTCTTGATGCGGTGATTGGAGGAGCGATCTACTGGCTCATGTGGAGCCGTTTGAATATCGAGCAATTGATGTCCGAATCTCGAATGTAGACATTCACTATATGGTGACAGGGCATTCTTCCGAATCAGAATTCGGCGACCTCCATCGACGGCTCTTCATTCTCCGTGTCGGACTTCTGCTGGTGGTGGCGTTGCTTGGTCTGCGTCTCTGGCATCTACAAATTCGCGAGGGGCCGTATTATCGAGACTTGTCGGAAAACAATCGTACCAGATTGGTGTTGCTTGAACCGGCACGTGGCCTGATCTATGACCGGCACGGTGTCCTTCTGGCCAATAACGTACCGAGTTTCAGCCTCTACGTCACGCTCGAAGATGTGAAGGACCGCGAACTCTTGATTCAACAGCTGACCGATTTGCTCGGTCTCGACCCGTCGCTTGTTCGGAAAAAAATGACGGCGAAAGGCAGCAAGCTGATTCCGCGCAAGATCAAAGACCGCATGACCCTGCACGATGCCACGCTGGTCGAATCCCATCGTCTCGACATGCCCGGTGTCATGATTCAGGTCGAATCACAGCGCAACTATCCAGGCGGCGTGACGGCGGCCCATCTCCTCGGCTATGTAGGAGAGATTTCATCGGATCAACTGGAGAAACCGGAATTTCTCGATCTCCACCAAGGCAGCATCGTGGGACAATATGGTGTGGAAAAGTCCTATGATCGGCACATGCGGGGCATGGCCGGTCAAAAGAGCGTGGAAGTCGATGCCCTTGGCCACGAGAAGAAGGCCTCGGTCGTCGAGAGGCCGCAAGCGGGAAACGATCTCTACCTCACCATCGATGTGCGGCTTCAAAAGGTCGCCGAAGATCTGTTGGGCGCAGAACAGGGCGCCATCGTGGCGCTCGATCCGAATAGCGGTGATATTCTGGCCATGGCCAGCCGTCCCGGCTTCGACCCCAACGTGCTCTCGCGAGAGCTGACCGCGAAGCAATGGGTGGAAATCGTGCAGGACGAAGGGCGTCCGTTGAACAATCGCGCCTCACAAGGGCAGTATCCCCCTGGTTCCACCTTCAAGATCCCGATGGCGGTCGCCGCGTTGGAGACAAAAACCATGTCGCCTTCCAGTACCGTGTTCTGTAATGGAGGGTACCAGTTCGGCAAGCGGCTGTATCATGACTGGAAAGCCAGCGGTCATGGGTACGTCGATCTGCACAATGCGTTGGTCCATTCTTGCGATGTGTACTTTTATACGATCGGTCAACGGATGGGAATCGATGTGATGGCCGAATTTGGGAAGGACTTCGGACTTGGGAAGGCCACTGGAGTGGAATTACCGTCGGAGCGAGCCGGTATCATCCCCTCAACCACATGGAAGCAAAAAGCCAAGAATGAGCAGTGGTTGCCCGGCGAGACCATTTCAGCCGCCATCGGGCAGGGGTATGTGACCGTGACGCCGTTACAAATGGCGAGTCTCGTCGGCACAGTCGCCAACGGCGGAGTCAACTATCGTCCTCGTCTGGTACAGGCCGTCATGGATCGAACGTCGGGAAACCTTCAAGAATTGCCGGCCGTTCCGCGCGGAAAGATCAATGCGAAGCCGGAAACCTTCCGCGTCATCAAGGACGCGCTCGCCGACGTCGTCACAAAGGGAACGGCGACGAAGGCGAAATCCTCCATAGTGACGATCGGTGGGAAAACGGGTACGGCTCAAGTGGCGGCGCTCCGGACAGGACCGGAAGAAAACATTCCCAAAAAGTTCCGAGACCATGCATGGTTCGTCGCCTTTGCGCCTGTGGAATCGCCGAAGATCGCCGTTGCTGTGCTCGCTGAACATATGGGGCACGGGGGGGCTGCCGCGGCTCCCCTTGCGAAAGAAGTCATTGAAACATATATGAAGCTCACCCCTCAGATACCGGCGGTCACCTCGGACCTTTCCCGTGGGAACCGGCCGGGGCGTTCCGCGAAAGATTCATGATCAATCGGTTGACCGAGCATCGGGGGCTCGATAGTTTCGATATCCGCTATGTGGCCTTGATCGTTGCCATCCTGGGGATCGGAGTGTTGTCCATTTATAGCGTCACGCATGGGCACCAGAGTGGGACGGCGCCGTATTATCTCAAGCAGTTGATCTGGATCAGCCTCGGCGCGGCGGCCTTCCTCGTCATGTGGGCATCGGACTACCATCATCTTGCGCGGTTTGCCTATCCAGCCTATGCCGTTATCCTGCTGATGCTGATCTTTGTGTTATTTGAAGGGCGAACGAGCAAAGGGGCTCAGCGATGGATTGCGCTGGGGCCGCTCAACTTTCAGCCCTCTGAATTCGCCAAGCTCGTCCTCATCTTGGTGTTGGCACACTACTACTCGAAAGCCCCTCGTGTGGGATGGTTGCAGCGCGTCATCGTTCCGGGACTCTTAGTGTTGCCCGGACTTCTTCTGATCCTCAAGCAACCCGATTTGGGGAGCGGACTCAGCTTTGTTGCGGTGTATGCCGCCATGCTCCTCATGGTGGGAGTTCGTTCGCAAGCCTTAGGGTTTATCCTATTGTTCTCGATCATGCTGTTCCCCTTTGCCTGGGAGGGAGTGTGGGGGTCCTTGCATGATTACCAGCGACAGCGCATTATGGCGTTCGTCGATCCCGGTTATGACCCGGCAGGAAAAGGCTACCATGCCCTGCAATCGAAAATCGCGATTGGGTCGGGAGAATTGTTGGGCAAAGGGCTTTACGGAGGCACCCAAAGCCAGCTGAAGTTTTTGCCGGAGGGCCATACCGATTTTGTGTTTGCCGTCTTTGCGGAAGAATGGGGATTTCTCGGCGTGCTGGTCCTGTTGACGTTGTTTGTGGCGTTGATGTGGTTGTCGCTGGAAATCGCGTCCAAGGCGAAGGATCAGCTTGGAGCGTTGCTCGCCGTGGGGATCGTGGCCATGTTGTGTTTCTGCGTCGTGATCAATATCGGTATGACGGCAGGGATGTTTCCCATCGTCGGCATTCCTTTGCCTTTGGTGAGCTATGGCGGAAGCGCCACCATTATGACCATGGCGTCGTTGGGCTTGCTGCTGAATGTCAAGCGGAAGCGGTTAAGCCTGTTTTATTGAGCGATGACCGAACGGGCGGAATGCTCAGCATCCGTCGTTCGGAGAAGAGAGTATGGAAGCCGGTGGACCGGATACGGAGTGAATGGGAGACCTGGGCGTGGACCCGCGTCAATCGCTCTCAGCCGGTTCTCACGTGGCTTGTAGATCAAAGGAGTCAATATGGGAAGTGAGATTGCGATAACCGTCGCGCGGGAGGAGACCCGTGTGGCCGTGCTCGACGGCGGAGTCGTCACCGATTTGTTCGGCGACCGCACGAAGCACAAGGATTTTGTCGGAAATATCTATAAGGGAAAGGTTGCTAAGGTGTTGCCGGGCATGCAAGCCGCGTTTGTGGACATCGGCCTGGAAAAAGCGGCGTTTATGCATGTTTCCGATCTCTTGGTGGATGCGGAGCCCGGAGACATGTTGGTTGAGGCCGAGGAAGATGAAAAAGATTCGGAGATGCTCCGTCCGAAGCGCCAGAGCGCGAAACCGATCGAACAACTGCTGAGTGAGGGCCAGGAGCTGATGGTCCAGATCTCGAAGGGTCCGATCGGCACCAAGGGGTCGCGAGTGACGACGTATGTCTCGCTCCCGGGGCGCTATCTTGTCTTTATGCCCAACGTCGACCATATCGGTGTGTCTCGGCGGATTCCACGGGACGAAGAACGGGCCAGACTGAAAGAGATCATGCGCCGGATCAGGCGCTCCGGCTTCGGCTATATTGTGCGGACGGTCAGTGAAGGCGTCAAGGAAGATGAATTGAAATCCGACGTCGACTTCCTGCACGTCCTCTGGCAGGACATTTTGACGAAGCGGGAGCACATGCCGGCTCCGGCATTGCTGCATTCTGATTTGAGCTTGAGCTTCCGTGTCGTGAGAGACTTGTTCGGCAAAAAGGTGGATCGATTGTGGATCGATTCGCGAGCGGAATACGAAGCCATTCGGGACTTCGTGCAGCGATTTTCTCCCGAGCAGACCTCACGGATTCATTTTTACGATAAGGATGAGCCCTTGTTCGATCATCTGGGGGTGGAGCAGGAAATCGCGCGCGCATTGAGCCGGAAAGTCTGGCTCAAGTCGGGAGGCTACCTCGTGATTGACCATACCGAAGCGATGACGGTGATCGACGTCAATACGGGACGCTTTGTGGGCAAACGGGATCAGGAAGAGACCATCTTACGCAACAACCTCGAGGCGGCTAAAGAGGTCGCCTATCAGCTGAAACTGCGGGGAATCGGCGGGATCATCATTGTCGATTTCATCGACATGGAGCGGGAAAAGAATCGGGATAGGGTCTACCATGCACTGGTGGATGCCATGGCGTCGGACAAGGCAAGAACGAGGATATCCAGGATTTCGGATCTCGGCTTGATCGAAATCTCCCGCGAACGGGTGCGGGAGGATCTGTTACGTTCGCTGTCGGAACCGTGCCGCTACTGCGAGGGCCGTGGATATACGAAATCTCCCACGACCGTCGCGTACGAAATTTTCCGCGAGATCCGAAGGATTGAACCGTCTGCGGACCAGCAACGGATCATCGTGGGAGCCCATCCGACGGTCGCTGAATTGCTGCAAGACGAAGAGCGCCACGGAGTGGAAGTATTGGAGCGAGATTGCTCAGCGAAAATCATCGTCACACCGGACAGTCAGTTGCATCTGGAGCAGTACGATCTGGTCGTGCTTTAGCAGGATGCTGAAAAAGTCCGCCAGCTGCGTTCTCGGGGGACACTGCCGCCTCACCATCTCGGCGGCGTTCACAGGCGTGCCGCGCTTTATTCAGCGCGGCGTGAACCTCAGAGACTCAACGTACCGCCGGGCAAGAGCTGCACGCGCAGCTCGGGGCGGGCGGGTGAGAAAAGGTTACGCCTCGCCAAGACACCGGGCGCTCACCGACTCACGCCCGTCCGCAAACGTGACGCTCCTTCTCCGTCGCGTCGCGGACCTCGCTGCGGCCTTGCTGGACAGCCTTTTTGAGCATCCTGCAAAGGAGTCTGTCGCAGACACTGTACGGACAATTCCGGCTCTATTTTCCGCCCCTACCGGGTTTTTCCGCATCGATAACAATTATGGATGAAGCTTCATTGACCTCCTGGCTTACGCTCCAAGCGATCGATGGCGTCGGGGATCGCACCCTTCTCAAGTTGATCCACGCGTTTGGAGCACCCGATGCGGTGCTTCGCGCAACGACGGACGACTTGATCGCCGCCGGTTGCAGTCCTGAATTGGCGGAATCCGTTCGGCGAGGGCCGGAGTCGAGCATCCGGCGGCAAATCGATCGCCAAGTGAAGATTGCTGGACGCCTCAAGATTCAAACGATCACTCTGTTTGATCGATCCTATCCGGCCCGACTCAAAACCATTCCCGATCCGCCGCCGCTGTTGTATGTGAGCGGAAGCCTATCAACGAAGGACGAGGTCGCGGTGGCGATTGTGGGTGGACGACGGGCGACTCCATCCGGAAGACTCATCACGGAAGAGATTGCGAGGGACCTGGCCGGATGCGGGGTGACGATTGTGAGCGGTCTGGCAAGGGGAATCGATGCAGCGGCCCACCGAGGAGCGCTGATGCACAAGGGCCGCACGATCGCAGTGCTCGGTTGCGGCATCGATCGGACCTACCCTTCGGAGCATCACACACTCCGGCGGAACATTGAATCCCACGGCGCCGTGATTTCGGAGCTTCCGATCGGCTCGGCTCCTCAAAGCCATCACTTCCCGCGAAGGAATCGGATCATCAGCGGGCTTTCGTTGGGCGTACTGGTCGGCGAGGCCGCGACCGACAGCGGCTCGTTGATCACCGCAAAACTGGCGTTGGAACAAGGTCGAGAGGTGTTCGCCGTACCCGGTTCCGTCAAGGAAGAAGCCTGTCGCGGATCGAATCGCCTGATCAAAGAAGGGGCGAAACTGATCGAAGGAGCCCAAGACATTCTCGATGAGATTCTTCCGCAAATCGATGCTCGGCAACGGGCGACGCTGCATCCCGATCGGGCATTGATGGAAGTGCGTGTGCTGCTGGGAAGGGAAGAGACAGTGGCGTACCAAGCGCTGTCCTATGAAGCTCGGTCCATTGATACGGTCATCGAGAGCACCGGGTTGAGTGCTGCGGAGGTATCGGCGGCGTTGCTTTCATTGGAATTGAAGGGACAAATTCGTCAATTGCCGGGCCAGCAGTACATCCGTCGCTAGCATCGGCAAGACATCGATCTTCGTCTCAACCGCCACGCGTCCATCGAATGAGCATTGATGACTCGTCCGTGTGAAGCACGTTTTCGCGTGTGACGAACAGAGCCGGCAAGCCTTATCATTCAGGCACTTCCTATCACCACCAACGGTTCCTAACGTCTTGTTGATGGTTGCCGACTGCCATTCTAGTTGCACGAATCTCCGATATTTGGTACGGATGATACAATTCCTGAGAGACAGATGGAGTTGTCATGGGGAAATCGCTGATCATCGTTGAGTCGCCGACGAAGGCGAAAACGATTACGAAATATCTGGGCCGCGGTTATACCGTCATGGCGTCGGTGGGACATGTCAAGGACCTTCCGACGAGCAAATTAGGCGTGGACCTCGAGAACGATTTCGAACCGCAGTACGTCACCATCAAAGGCAAGTCGAAGGTATTGGCCGAGATCAAGAAGAAGGCTGAGGAAGCGGACAAGATCTTTCTCGCGCCGGACCCCGATCGCGAAGGGGAAGCGATTGCCTGGCACATCGAGCAAGAGCTGCTCGGAAAATCGAAGAAGAAAAAGAAAGACGGAAAGATCTTCCGAGTCCTCTTCAACGAAATCACGGAATCAGCCATCAAGCGCGCGCTCCAGTCGCCGGGCGAGATCGACATGAAACTGGTGAACGCCCAGCAGGCCCGGCGCGTGTTGGATCGCATCGTCGGGTATCAAGGCAGTCAGTTGCTCTGGAACAAGGTCCGGCGTGGACTCAGCATGGGTCGGGTGCAGTCGGTGGCCATGCGGCTGATTTGCGAGCGTGAAGCGGAGCGGGACGCGTTCCGATCCGAAGAGTACTGGTCGATCACCGCGCTGCTGGCGGGAACCAATCCCCCGGCATTCGAAGCGAAGCTCCACAGCATCAACGGCGAAGAAGCCTCGATTGAAAACGCCGAGCAAGCGGGTCGCATCGTCGGCGAGATTCAAGGAAAGGCCTTCGTCGTCCAATCGATCGAGCGTCGAGAAAAGAAGCGGAATCCCGTCGCGCCGTTCATTACGAGTCGGTTGCAGCAAGAGGCCTCGCGGAAGCTGCACTTCTCGCCGAAGAAAACGATGACACTGGCGCAGCAATTGTATGAAGGGATCGAAATCGGCGCCGAGGGCGCGACCGGGTTGATCACCTACATGAGAACCGACTCGCCGCGCATTTCCAACGAGGCGATGGCCGACGCGCGCGAAGTGATTCAGTCCCGCTTTGGGGCGGACTATCTTCCCGCCGCGCCGAATGTGTACAAGACCTCGAAGGCGGCGCAGGAAGCGCACGAAGCGATCAGACCGACCTCGGCGGGACGCGATCCTGAATCGATCCGCCAGTATTTGGATCACGATCAGTACAATCTCTACAAGTTGATCTGGAATCGGTTCATCGCGTCGCAGATGGTGCCCGCCATTTTGGACGTCACCCGCATCGATTCGACGCCCGTCGACACGAATGAACGCTATCTCTTCCGCTCGACCGGCACGGTCGTGAAATTCCCCGGCCATACCATCGTGTATATGGAAGGGATCGACAAAGAATTGCCCTCGCAGAAACCAAAGGCCGATCAGGAAACGGACGACGACGCACATCAGCTCCCGGACCTGTCCGAAGGGGAACGGCTGCGACTGGTGGAGCAGGATGGGCAGACGGTCCCCGGAATGGTATCCAAACAACATTTCACGCAGCCGCCGCCCCGGTATAACGAAGCCCTCTTGATCAAAGAGCTGGAGGACAAAGGCATCGGGCGCCCGTCGACCTATGCCGCCATTATCTCCACGATCCAGGATCGCAAGTACGTGGAAAAGACCGAAGGGCGCTTGGTCCCGACGGAGACCGGGAAAACCGTCAACGATTTTCTGTTGAAGGGCTTCCCCGAACTCATCAACGTCGACTTCACGTCTCAACTGGAAGAACAGCTGGACGAGGTCGAAGAGGGGAATAAGCAGTGGGTCGCGGCGGTGCGGGATTTTTACATGCCGTTCACGCGGGAAATGGAGCGGGCGAAGACCATTCCAGGGCCCAAAGACACGGTGGAGCCGCCGACCGACATTCCGTGCGAGAAGTGCGGACGGATGATGGAGATCAAGTGGGGTAGGAATGGCAAGTTTCTCGCCTGCCCGGCGTACAAGGACGATCCGCCGTGCAAGAACACGCAAAACTTCGAAAAGCTGCCGGACGGCACCATCAAAATCGTGCCCAAACAGGAGCTGACCACCGATCAGGTGTGCGACAAATGCGGAAGTCCCATGGTGGTGAAGACCGGCCGTTTCGGCAAGTTCATCGCCTGTTCAGGCTATCCGCAGTGTAAGACGACCAAGCCTCTTGCGCTTGGCGTCAAATGTCCGCAGCCCGATTGCGGCGGAGATCTCGTCCAGAAGCGAACGCGCAAAGGCCGCTCATTTTTCGCGTGTAGCAATTATCCCAAATGTGAATTTGCCCTCTGGGATCGTCCCGTACCTAAAGCCTGCCCAACGTGCCAGGCACCCTTTTTGGTTGAAAAGGTCAGCAAGCAGGAAGGCCGAAGCGTACAATGCCGCAATCAAGATTGTGGCTACCGCGAAGCAGGGTGACGATTTGAGATAGTTCCTCTCTCTTCTGACAGCCCATCCATCACCGCAATCTGCTTCACCTGCACTACGATCACCCTGACGTTGTTGATGTCTATTCATTCTCACAATGACGGTGCTGTTCTGTGCAGGCCTAGTCGGCCGTTACCGGTTTCACGGATGAACCAGCTTTCTCTAAGATGATGAGAAACAGACGGTCGGGATCAGCGGAATGCCTCCCAGCCGAAGGTGGCAGCGCCTCATGTGACTATCTACTGGACGAACTGGACAAAAACCCTTTTTGACCCGGATATTTTGTCTGAGCTCGACTAGGATCATTCCGAGTCTTCCTTTCTCATCGAAACGTTTTATTGTTATTAATAATGAGGAGAAAAGGCGTGGAAGACGGCGGCAGACGTGATAGTCGGGGCTGGTCTCTGATTCGCACCAGGGACTTTGGGTTGCTCTGGTGGGGACAGATCATCTCTCAAATCGGGGAAGGTCTCAATAAAGTCGCTCTCCTCTGGTTCGTGTATACCCTCACCGGTTCGGCCCTCAAAATGACGGTCGTCGGATTGCTCCAAACCGTTCCGCCTCTGTTATTCGGTCCCATGATCGGGGTTTTTCTTGATCGCCTGCCGAAGAAGGCCGTGATGGTATGGGTGGACTTGATTCGTACCGTCATGACCTTTCTCATCCCGGCTTTATTTGCTCTCGATCTCCTCTCCCTTGAAGGTCTGTATGTCTTGATCTTCTTGACGTCGATCGTCTCGACGATCTTTGGGCCGGCTCTGGTGTCGGCTGTCCCGCGCTTGGTCCGTCCGTCTGAATTGGTAACAGCGAATGCCTTGATTCAAGGCACGAATAACATCGGATTATTGCTGGGACCGGCAATCAGCGGCGTGCTCATCGCGATAATAGGCGCGGAGAATGTCTTGTATGTGAATTCTGCGACGTTCCTCGTGTCGGCTTTCTGTCTCATCCCCATGCGGTTTCATGAAACGCTCAAGGGGGGCAAAGAGGCCCGCAACATTGCCGCCTCCGTGGTTGATGATTTGAAAGTAGGATTTCGATTTGTCTTCGGCGCGCAATCGACGGTTTTTCTCCTGGTCGTTATCTCGGCCTTGTACAACTTGGGTGCGAGCGCCTTTGTGTTCATCCTGCCGGTGTATGCGAAAGAGTTTCTCCAGGTCGGTCCGGTTCAACTGGGTTGGCTTTGGTCCGGCCTCGGAGTCGGTATGCTGGCGGTGTCCACCTGGCTCGCCTGGAGACACCAGGGAGATCTGCATAGCCGCTTGTGCCTGATCGTCCGTGGGATGACGGTAGGGGGGCTGGCGGTCTGCAGTCTCAGCCTGCTCGAAACACCGCTGGTCGCCGCCGCGGTGGTCATCGTCATCGGTGGGAGCACGGCGGTCATGAATCCCGTCGTGTGGGCGTTGCTGCAGGAAGCTACCCCGGAACACTTAATGGGACGCGTGCTTACAACATTCAGCACGGGATCGATGGCCACCGCCATGGCCGGCATGACCGGCTTTGGATGGATTGCGGACGCCGTCGGTCCGGCGCAAAGTCTTATCGGACTCGGTCTGGTTCTGTTACTGACGGCAGCCGTCGCGATCCGGTTTATGCGCCAAGCGGTCACGACTCAACGGGTTACAGTTTAGACCTCCGGCAGGTTGCCCGACGCTCCACTCGTTTTGCCCGCCGTTCCGCCTTTCTTGTCGGCCCCATTCCGATATAACGTGGTAAGCCGAGGTCACGTATGCGGGAGACAACCGGCATACGCATCCTATCAGACCGATCCCTCACGATGGATCAGGAAGAGAAGTTCTCTCGTATGGCGGAACGTCCAATTCTCCGTCGCAAGCAATGGCTTCTCACGCGCGATTTCAGCCTGGTGTGGTGGAGCCAGGTGCTGTCGCAGGTGGCCGACGGTGTCAGCAAGCTGGCACTCTTGTGGTTTGTCTATTCCATCACCGGGTCGGCGCTGAAGACGACGGTCATCGGCCTGCTGCAAACATTGCCCCCGATTGTCTTGGGACCCGTGATCGGCGTGGTGGTCGATCGATTGCCTAAAAAGGCCATCCTGATCTGCAGCGACCTGGCGAGGGCCCTCTTGATCGGCTTGATCCCCTGCTGGGTATCCGTGGAATCGTTTACGATACAAGCGCTTTATGTGCTGACATTTCTCTACGGAATTGCCACCGCCATGTTCGTTCCGACGCTGTCCTCATCCGTACCGCTCATGGTGAAGAAAGAACAGTTGACCGCCGCCAATGCTCTCCTCCAAGGCACCACGAGCCTCGGCATCGTCATCGGTCCGGTCATCAGCGGACTGGGGATTGCTTTTTCCGGTTCACAGGACGTGCTCTGTATCAATGCGGTCACCTATGTGGCGTCCGCGGCTTTCTTGTTTCCCCTCCGTCTATCGGCCGGGATGACGACGTCTCCGCCGGAGAGCCGCCGGACAACGGCGATTGAGGATCTGTTCGATGGTATTCGTTATACGTTGATCTCTCGGCGCACAATCTTCATGTTGATCATGTTGGCCTCGCTCTATACGTTCGGCAGTGGAGCCTTTACCACCCTGTTTCCCGTGTTCGGAAAGAGGCTCCTTTCACTCGGTCCGGTGGAAGTGGGGTACCTCTGGTCTTGGCTCGGCGTGGGCCTGCTCCTCGTATCGCTCGGTCTCGTGCGGCTCACCGAATGGGATCTTCGGCGCCGGATATCGATTGTCACATGGTCGAGCGCCGTCGGTGGGGTAGCTTTGTGCGGCTTGGTTTGGACGTCGGACATTACGGTGGCAACTCTGCTCGTCGTGTTGATCGGCATGGGGTTGGGAACCTGGACACCGATCGCCTGGGGGATTATTCAGGAAATCTCGCCCCCCCGCATGGTGGGGCGGGTCATGGCGCTCTATACGGCTATTGCCACGGCCACATCAATGGCCGGCATGACGTTCTTCGGGTGGCTCATCGACGTATCCAGCGAGTCCGTGAGTCTGATCGGCATCGGTGCAGTCCTGATCGCCCTCGCAACGTCCAGCCTGTGGTTTCGGCGACGCATCGAGGGAGAGTATCTTTCAGTCGGGTAGAATCCTTCCTTCAGCCCGTTCTCTCAGTCTTAGGATTCGGGATTCGGAAGCCGCGCCGAACGCCTGCCGGTGGATATTCGACGTGTTGAAAAGGTCGGCTCCCAATCCGCAAAGCTTTGAGCTGACGTAGGGTCAAGACATCGGACTATTGGGTCGTGTGTTCAATCGGATTCGGTCCCAGGAGGCTTGAAGCGAGTGCGTTATGCGATGAAGCGTTGCGCGGGGGACAAGTCTGATAGGATGCGTCGGTGATGAGCCAGCCACCGGCCACCACGGCACCGCGCCAAGCCGCGGTCCGTTTCATTCTCGTCACCGTCCTGCTCGACATGTTGTCGTTCGGCATCATCATTCCGGTGCTGCCGAAGCTCGTCGAGGAATTTTTCTTCGGTCATACGGCGAAGGCGGCCGTGCTCTATGGGGTGATGGGGACGGCCTGGGCGGTCGCGCAGTTTTTCTGTTCGCCGATTCAGGGCGCGCTGTCCGATCGGTTCGGCCGGAGACCGGTCGTCCTACTGTCCAATCTCGGTCTGGGTCTCGACTACATCGTGATGGCGCTCGCGCCGAACGTGGCCTGGCTTGTGGCAGGCCGTACCATTTCCGGAATGGCCTCCTCCAGCTTCAGCACGGCCGGTGCCTATATCGCCGACGTGACGCCGCCTGACCATAGGGCGGCGGCGTTCGGTAAAATCGGCATGGTCTTCGGGCTCGGCTTCATCTTCGGTCCCGCCTTGGGTGGCTGGCTCGGTGCCATCGATTCCCGACTCCCGTTCTGGGGCGCGGCGGCACTCAGTCTCCTGAACGCCTGTTACGGATTCTTCGTGTTGCCCGAATCCTTGCCGTCTGACAAACGAATGTCGTTCACCTGGGCCAGGGCTAATCCGGTCGGCTCGCTCAGGCTGTTGCGGTCACACCATGAACTCTTCGGCCTCGCGATGGTCTCGTTCCTCGGCTATCTCGCCCATGCCGTCCTTCCAGGCGTGTCGGTCCTGTACATGGGCTATCGCTACGGCTGGGGGACAGCGAGTGTGGGGCTCATGATGGCGGGCGTCGGCGTGGCCGCGACGATCGTGCAGGGCGGACTGATCCGTCCCATCACCTATCGGTTCGGCGAGCGCAGGACGCTCCTAATCGGGTTACTGTGCGGAGCGGTCGGCTTTTTCGTCTACGGCACTGCGCCGGAGGGCTGGATTTTCTGCCTCGGTATTCCCGTGATGGCCTTCTGGGGACTCGCCGGTCCGGCGACGCAATCCCTCATGACCCGCCGAGTCAGCAGTGCGGAACAGGGCCAGCTTCAGGGCGCCATCGCCGGCATCAACGGAATGACCGGCATGATCGGACCGACTCTCTTCACGCAGACCTTCGCCTACTTCATCCGGTCCGATTCAGGCCTTAGCAGATCCATCGAATTGCCGGGAGCACCGTTCATCCTTGCCTCACTTATGCTCCTTAGCGCCGCCATGATCGCGTGGCGAACGACGAAGGTGGGTTGACAAGCTGTGTCCGTTGCCCTTGGCGTGCTTGAACGTCTGCGAACGTTTTCACATCGGGTCGGTATAGGGTCACGTTGCATGCGGAACAAGAGCGTGATGCCGACCAGATTACGATCGACGAAATTGAACAGGCGTATTCAAGTTTCTCAAGCGAGATCATTGAGGATTATCCGGACGATCCACGCGGGCATTCGGTACTTGTGCTAGCCTTTACCGAATCACAGGAGCCGCTGCATGCCGTGTGGTCGATTCATGAGAGCGTGGCTATTTTGATCACGATCTATCGGCCGGATTCGAAGCTGTGGACGAACTGGCGCAAAAGAAAAGGGAGGCGGTCATGAAGTCCTGCCCGTTCTGCAAAGCCCCGGTGAAGCGAAAAACGATCGAACATGTCCATCGGTGGGGGAAACGTCTGTTTCTGTTTAAGAACGTGCAGGCTGAGGTGTGCAGTCAGTGTGGGGAGACATTTTTAAAGCCTGCGGTCCTTCGCCTCATGGACCGGTGTACTGCGACGGGAAGGGTTGGGCGAGCACGGGTGAGTATTCCCGTGATTAGTTTACCGGACAAAGTCAGTGCGTAACTGCGGTTCATCGCGGAACACAGTTGTGATCCTTGCTCTAAACTCTCAGCATGCGCTATGCAATCGTAATTGAAAAAGCCGTCTCTAACTATGCAGCCTAAGTACCGGACCTACCAGGTTGTGTAGCTACCGGTGAGACGATCCATGAAACTGAAACGATGATCCGCGAAGCGATAAAATTCCATCTGGAGGGTCTTCGCGCCGACAGCCTGCCCATTCCTCCGCTCAGCAGCCAAGTGGAATACATCGAAGTCTCGGTGTAACAGACTCCACGGACATTCTCCGCACGGTTGCAAACGATCATGCCGTTTATGTCTGTTTCACGGCCTGTATCCGTTTGAGAGAACCTTTACAGCCCGAGCCAGAGCCGTAGGCTCCATCGAGTCTTTCCCGATCAGCAGCCGTGACATGACCAAAACGTCGATTAATGTGGGTCTTGTCGAGCGTAAACAGTCCACGTTTCACGGCGCTCGGAAATAACAGTCCAGCGGCTTTCCAATCAGCCAAAGTAAATTCACCAGGTTGGAGATGCTCTAGCTGGGAGGTAAGCGGCAGGAGCAAGAGATCAACGGACGGGTGAGAGGCACTCACCACAACAGCCGGACGTTGTTTGATTCCTGTTAAATCCGAGAACGGCAAGATGGCCAGGACGACATCGCCCCGGTCATAACTTGTCATATTCGGCATCGCGAGGGTTGTTCCAGATTCGCGCGAGGCTGGGTAAGGAGGCGAGGAATACGTCGGTCTTGAGGGCCATCAGTTCTTCTTCGGAATCCGGGATAACGACCTTAACCGGCGTATTAG